>JBHYFN010000008.1:79242-115006 GCA_051859505.1 Paracoccaceae bacterium | reverse complement strand
GCGTATTTTGTGCGCATTTGTGGGGGGGGGGGGGGCGGGGGGGGGGGCGCTGCCCCCCGTCCGCTGACGCGGACTCCCCCCGGGATATTTGGGAACAAAAGAAGCAGCAGGGCGGTGTTCTGTGGCCTGTGCTCTGTGCGTCGCTTCAGCCGCGCGCGCCGAGGCCGAGGCGCATCAGCCCCCGGCGGACCGGGGCGAGGCCATGCAGCGCGCGGATGCCGGCCGAGCGCAGGTCGCGCAGAACCGGCGCGCGCGTCATCGAGCTTCGGTTGAGGGCGTCGATCCCGGCGACGCGCAGCATCACCTCGGGGTGGCGGCGGCGCTCATAGGCGGCGAGCATCGGGTGATCGCCAAGCCCCTCGGGGTGCTTCCGGGCGAGGTCGAGCAGGCAGGCGAGATCGGCCAGACTCATGTTCAGCCCCTGCGCGCCGATCGGGGGAACGACATGGGCGGCCTCGGCCACGAGGGCTGTGCGCGGTGCTGTCATCCTTTCGGCGATCTGGCTGATGATGGGCCAGACCTGGCGCGGAGTGACGAGGCTGAGGGGCCCCTGCACGCCGGCCGAGCGTTCGGTCGCCTCGGCTTCGAAGGCGGCCTCGGGAAGGGCGGCGAGGCGGAGGATTTCGGGCCCGCGCTCCATCCAGACGACGGCGGAACAGGGTTTTCCCTCGTGATCGGGCAGGGGGACGAGGGTGAAGGGGCCGCCCGTGCGGTGCACCTCGGTCGAGACATTCCGATGCGGTTCGGGATGGGTGACGGAAAAGACCACCGCCTTCTGGCCGTAGCGTATCGTGCGTGCCGGGATGCCGGCTGCCCGGCGCACGGCGGAGTTGCGCCCGTCGGCCCCGATCACGAGGCGGGCGGCGATCCGGCTGCCGTCGGTCAGCCGCACGAGCGCCGTGCCGTCGCGGGCCGTCATCTCTGCGAAGCCCGTGCCTGTCCGGAAATCGACCTGCGGCAGGTCGGCCAGCCGTGCCACCATCTCGCGGCGCAGGAGCCAGTTGGGCAGGTTCCAGCCGAAGGGCAGATCGCCCAGATCGGCGGCGTCGAAATCGCGGGTGAGCCGGGGGTCCGGGTTGGCCCCGCCGGCATCGACGATGCGCATCCTCTGCAGGGGCATGGCATGGGGGGCGAGGCGGGACCAGAGGCCGGCCGCGTCGAGGAAATCGCGCGCGGGCTGCAGAAAGGCGGTCGAGCGCAGGTCGGCGCCTTCGGCCCCGCCATCCGTGACCGGGGGGGAGGGGTCGACGAGGGTGACCCGGAAGCCGGCGGTGCCGAAGGCTGCGGCGGCGCTCAGGCCGGCCACGCCGCCACCGGCGATCAGGATGTCGGTCTCGGTTCTCTCCATGCGCCAGAGCTAGGCCGGTTTGCCGCCGGCGGGAAGGGGCTTCAGCGCAGCTGCGACAAGAAGGCCGTCAGATCGTCGGTATGGTGGTGGATATGGTCGCGCGGCTGCGGCTCGGGCGCGACATGCACGGTGCGCATGCCCATCGCATGGGGTGCTGCGAGGTTGCGCAGGTCATCCTCGAACATCGCGCCCTGTTCGGGGGCCAGCCCGTCAAGCGCGAAGACCGCCTCGAAGGCGGATTGTTCGGGCTTGGGGCGGTAGCCCGCATGTTCCACGCCATAGACCGCATCGAAGGCATGGCCGAGGCCGCGCGCTTCGAGGACGCGGCGGGCATAGGCTTCGGAGCCGTTGGTATAGACGATGCGCCGCCCCGGCAGGGCCGCGATCCGGGTGGCCAGGTCGGGATCGGGGGCCAGATGCGACAGGTCGATGTCGTGGACCGCCACGAGATAGGGGTCGGGGTCAATGTCATGTTCGGCCATCAGCCCCGCCAGCGTGGTGCCGTAGCGGGCCCAGTAGGTGCTGCGCAGCCGGTCGGCCTCGGCCTCGGTCACGCGCAGGGCGGTGGCGACATAGGCGGTCATCCGCGTCTCGATCTGATCGAAGAGCCGTGCCGCGGGGGGATAAAGCGTGTTGTCGAGGTCAAAGACCCAGGCGCGGACATGGGAAAAGGAGGCGGCGACCATGGGGCGAGACTAGGATGGGCCGGGCCCTGCGGCAAGCCTTGCTTGAACAGGGCGCAGGGTCGGGCCTAGACTGGGGCCAGTTCATGAGGATCCGTCGATGGCCGAGACCACAGCTTCCCCGCCTGCGCCTGCTGCCTCACCTGCGCAGAAGGATGCCTATACGCTGATCCTCGAGGCGATCGATGCCGGGTCCTACCGGCCGGGCGACCGGCTGGTCGAGAGTGACCTTGCCGAGCGGTTCGGCGTCTCGCGCACGCCGATCCGGGAGGCGCTGCAGCGGCTTGAGACCCAGTCGCTTTTGTCGCGGGACGGGCGGTCACTGATCGTGGCCTCGCTCGATCACAACCAGATGGCCGAGCTTTACGTGGTGCGGGGCGAGCTCGAGGGGCTGGCCGCGCGGCTGGCGGCGCGCCATGCCACGCCCGAGGAGGTGCGCGTCCTGCGCGACATGCTCGAGGCGGACGAGGCGCTGGTCCATGATCCCGAGGCGATGAGCCGGGCCAACCGGCGCTTTCACAAGCAGATCCATCTGGCCTCGCACAACCGGTTTCTGGTGCAGCAACTGGATCTGGTGCATCGCTCGATGGCGCTTCTGGCGCATACCTCGATCGCGGCCGAGGGGCGGTCGCGCGATACGCTGGACGAACATGCCGCCATCGTCCGCGCGATCGAGGCAGGCGACGGCGAGGCCGCAGACCTTGCGCTGCGCGATCACATCTCCAAGGCCTTCATCACTCGGCTTCGGCTCGACGCGGCAAAGGTCGAAGCAGCGGAGTGACCGGGATCGTCAGGGTGGGGCGGTCGATGCCGTGGGTCGTCTTGTCCCAGAAATGGGGGTCGCTGACGGCCTGCCAGAGGGCCCGCCAGACCGCCACGGTGGCCAGCGGAAAGTAAAGCTGCAGCATCGGGATCCACCAGGCCAACCGCGGCTTGCCGGCGCGGCGTGCCGCCACGATCAGCACCACCACATTGGCCGCCCCCGCCGCCAGAAGCACCCCGATCAGCCCGATCATCGCGCCCCGCGGCCAGTCGGCGGCAAAGGGATGGGCCAGCCCCAAGGCCATCAGCAGGAAGGACCACAGGATCGGCGCCATGGCGAATTGCGCGATCGCGCCCAGATAGATCAGCTGCACCCCGAGAAAGCGCCAGGTGCCCAGATCGCGCCAGAGGGCCACCGGGTCGCGCATGTGCACGGCCCATGTCACCGCATAGCCCTTGAGCCAGCGGGTCCGCTGCCGGATCCAGGGCCAGGGGCGGGCGGTCGCCTCTTCCTGGGTGACGATGCTCATGAGCTCGGTCCGGTAGCCGCGCCGGGCAAGCCGCAGGCCAAGGTCGGCATCCTCGGTCACGTTATGCGCGTCCCAGCCATGCACCGCCTCGATCGCGTCGCGGCGCAGGAACAGCGTGGTCCCGCCCAGCGGCACGACCAGCCCCAGCTTCGCCAGTCCGGGCAGGACGACGCGGAACCAGCCGGCATATTCCAGCGCGAAGCAGCGGGTCAGCCAGTTCGAATGGCTGTTGAAATAGTCCAGAACCCCTTGCAGGCAGGCGACCTCGGGGCCGCGCCGGGCAAAGCGCTGGACGATGCGGTGGATGTGATCGGGGGCGGGCATGTCTTCGGCGTCATAGATGCCGATGATGCTGCCGCGCGCGAAGTTCAGCGCGAAGTTGAGCGCGCGCGGTTTGGTGCGCAGGCTGCCCTTCGGCACCGAAACGATCTGCACCCAGGGCGGCAGCGCCGTCGCCTCGAGCGCCTCGCGGGTCAGGAGGTCGTTATCCTCGAGGATCAGGCAGATATCGAGGAGATCGCGCGGATAATCGAGCGCCTCGAGCCGCATCATCAGATGCGAGGCGACCCCGGTTTCGCGGTAAAGCGGCACCAGCAGCGAAACGACCGGAAGCCGCATCGGCGTCACATCGGGGGGCGGGGTGCGATTGGACCGCGCCGTGGCCGCAGCCGCCGTCAGCCGCAGCGCCTGACCCGCGATCAGGACGAGGGCCGCGATCACCGTCAGCGCCGAAAGCGTGGCCACGGGGGCCGCGATCAGCGCCAGCAGCAGCGCGGCGCCGGGCACAAGGGCAAAGGCCGCGAATCGCCGGAAGCGCGCGCGGTCGCCCGGTTCGTGGCGGCTGCTTTGCGCGGCCGGGACGCAGGTCTCCGCCTCGGCCACAAGATCGGCGCCCGCGACCCGCATCAGGGCGGCGCGCATCTCCTCCTCCGGGGCATGGGCCATGCGGACCGGGCCGAAAACCGCCGTCAGCCGGTCGATATGGCGGCGGACCTGACCGGGGCGGGCGGTCAGGACGATGGTCGCCCCGCCGCTCTTGCGCCAGGGAAGCAGACCGTAGCGCAGGCAATCACCGGCCCCGAGGCGCCGGATCAGCAGCGGATCGGGCGGGCAGGAAGCAAGATCCACCGCCAGAAAGCCCGCCTCGCGCGCCGTGGGCGTGGTGATGCTGGGCAGAAGGCGCAGCCGGGGGCCGACCTCCTCCATCCGGGCGGAGGCACGCGGCGGCGGCGCCACCGCGGTGGCCGACCCGGTGGGCGGCGTGGCGGAGAACGGCATCACGGCGGAGGAGCCGAGGGGCGCCGGGGCGGGTTGGGCCGGATCGCCGGCGATACTGTCGGACGGGGCCGCATGGCCCCCCCGTCGCGTCGAAACCAATGTGCCTGCCTTCACCGTCCGGCCCCTTCGGGAATGCGCTCTGCCTCCAGAGGTGCCCGAACAAGGTTAAGGAAGGCTTAAGCCGGCTGCGGTCCCGGAGCGGTCATTTCCGCGCCTCCATGGCGGCGGCGAACCTTTCGAACAGGTAATAGCTGTCCTGCGGGCCGGGGCTGGCCTCGGGGTGATACTGCACGGAAAAGACGGGTCTTTCCGTCATGCGGATGCCGCAGTTCGAGCCGTCGAACAGGCTTACATGGGTCTCGGCCACGCCATCGGGAAGGCTCTGGCTGTCGACGGTGAAGCCGTGGTTCATCGAGGTGATCTCGACCTTGCCGGTTTCGAGATCCTTGACCGGATGGTTGGCGCCGTGATGGCCGTGGTTCATCTTGACCGTCCGCGCGCCCAGCGCCAGCGCCAGCATCTGATGGCCGAGGCAGATGCCGAAGACCGGCATGGCGGAGCGGTCGAGGATCTCGCGGATCATCGGCACGGCATAGGCGCCGGTCGCGGCCGGATCGCCGGGGCCGTTGGAGAGGAACAGCCCGTCGGGATCATGGGCCATGACCTCTTCGGCGGTGGCGGTGGCGGGCAGGACGGTCACGTCGCAGCCGGCCGAGGCAAGACAGCGCAGGATATTGCGCTTGGCGCCATAGTCGATCGCCACGACCCGGTGGCGCGGCGCGGTCTGGGGCTGATAGCCTTCGGGCCAGGCCCAGCGCATCTCGTTCCAGCGATAGCTTTGCGCGCAGGTCACGTCGCGCGCGAGGTCGAGGCCCACGAGGCCGCGAAACCCCCGCGCCGCCGCGATCAGCGCCTCGAGATCGAATTGTCCCTCCGGGTCATGCGCCAGCGCCACATGCGGCGCGCCCTGCTGGCGGATCGCGCGGGTCAGGCGGCGGGTATCCACGCCCCCCATCGCGATGCGCCCGTGGCGTTCGAGCCAGGAAGAGAGATCGCCGGTCGCGCGCCAGTTCGAGGGTTCGGTCGGATCCCATTTGACGACCATGCCGGCGGCGACCGGGTCGGTCGTCTCGTCATCTTCCTCGGTGGTGCCGGTATTGCCGATATGGGGGAAGGTGAAGGTCACGACCTGCCCGGCATAGGAGGGGTCGGTCATGATCTCCTGATAGCCGGTCATCGCCGTGTTGAAACAGAGCTCGGCCGTGGTGATCCCGGCGGCGCCGAACCCGTGGCCGTAGAACAGCGTCCCGTCGGCCAGCGCAAGGCAGGCGGTGGGCCGCGTCTGCAGCGGGGCTGTCGTCATCGAGGCAGGGCCGCCGATGGCGGCGGGCGAGGGGATGTCGGGCAGCGACGACGGGGTCGCGACAGGGATCGGGGCTTCGGTCATGGGGCAGCGGTCCCTCGGGCTGGGGTGGGGCCAAATCGCCCGGTGTGTAGAAGCCGCCTCCCGGGGGGTCAAGGGTGAAGCGAAGGGCGCGCAGGACGGCAGCCGCGCGCCGGGCGGAGATCGTGCCGGGGGCGCTGCCCCCGTCCGCGGGCCCCGGGCGAGGGCAACCCCGGGAATATGGGCAAAAAAAGAATCCGAAGGGCGTGGGGGGGGGGGGGGGGGGGGGGGGGGGGGTGGGGGGAGGGCTGCGGTTGTGCCCGGGGTAGAGGGTCTGGTGCGGTCGGGGTGCCTTCGGGCCGCCGGGCGGGCCGCCGGGCCCGATCCCGGTCCGGCTTGCCGGTCGCGGTCGGCGGTTGTCACTCCGGGGCGGGGGGGGTAGGGTCGGGGTTCGGTTCGGCTGTCGGTTCGCGGCTCGGGCCGGGAGCGGGGCAGGGCAGCATCAGGGGCGGCACCACATGGATTTGCGAAGCCGGATCGACGCGGCGTTGAAGGATGCGATGCGCGCACGCGAGGCGGATCGTCTGTCGACCCTGAGGCTGATCAATGCCGCGATCAAGGATCGCGACATTGCCGCGCGCACGGAAGGGGCTGCCGAACGCGGCGACTCTGGCGCCGTCGCCGTGGCGGATGATGTCGTGCTGGGATTGCTGGGCCGGATGGTCAAGCAGCGTCAGGAAAGCGCCCGCGCCTATGAGGAAGGCGGGCGGCTGGAACTGGCCGAGAAGGAGCGGGCCGAGATCCGGGTGATCGAGGAATTCCTGCCGCGCCAGATGACCGAGGCCGAAACCCTTGCCGCCATCGAAGCGGCCGTGACCGAGACCGAAGCGGCCAGCATCCGCGACATGGGGCGGGTCATGGCGGTGCTGAAGGCGCGCTATACGGGGCGGATGGACTTCGGCAAGGTCGGACCCATGGTCAAGGCGCGGCTCGGCTAGAGCGGCGGCGCGCGCGCGGACAGGGTTCGTGCGGCGCGGTTCGTCCTGGCCCATTGCTGTGGCAGGGCCGGCCTGCGGATCGGCGCGGGCTGTCAGCTCGCGCCATCCTCCTGCTGTTGTCCCGCCGCGGCATGGCGTTCCAGCGCAGCCTCGACCGAGGCGGCATAGCGGCAGAGCGGGCGGCGCAGGCCGTGGGTCAGCAGGACCCGGCGCAGTTCTGGCCCTGCGCCAGTGATCCAGAAGGCGACATTGCGCCGGGCGGCCTTGCGCGCCAGCCCCTCGATCATGTTGGCGCCGGTCGAATCGAGGAATGGCACCGCGCCGAAATCGACGATCAGCGCGTCATGGCTGTCGGAGATCCGGTCGAGGACCGATCCGATCGAGGCCGTGGCCCCGAAGAACAGCGCGCCGCGGATCCGGTAGATGACCACGTCGGGGTTCGCCGCCCGTTCGGCATCGAGGGTCTCTCCGCTTGCCGGGCGGGGCGACGCGGTCGTGCCCGGGGCGACGGTCTGGACGCCGGTGGCCTGGCTCATGCGGTGGATGAAGAGGACAGAGCCCAGCGCGAAGCCCACCACGATCGCTTCGGTCAGGTCGCGGAAGATCGTCAGCAGGAAGGTCACCGAAAGCACCGCCGCCTCGCCCCAGCCCGAACGGAAGAGGATGCGGATCGCCGGCCTCTCGATCATGTTCCAGGCGACGGTGGCCAATACCCCCGCGAGGGCTGCCAGCGGGATATAGGCGGCGAGAGGGGCCGCCAGCAGCATGAAGGCCAGCAGGAACAGCGCATGCAGCATGCCCGCCACAGGCCCATGCGCGCCGGCGCGGACATTGGTGGCGGTGCGCGCGATGGTGCCGGTGACGCAGAACCCGGTGAAGAGCGCGCTGCCCATGTTGGCCACGCCCTGCGCCACCAGTTCCGCGTTCGAGCGGTGCCGGCGGCCCGTCATCCCGTCGGCCACCACCGCCGAGAGCAGCGACTCGATCGCGCCCAGCAGGGTGAAGCCGATGACCGAGGGCATGACGGCGCTGACCTTGTTCCAGGTGAATTCGGGCAGGGCAGGGAGGGGCAGGGTGCCGGGGATGCCGCCGAAGCGGGTGCCGATGGTTTCGACCGGCAGTGCCGCGAGGGCTGCCAGGCCCGAGGCCGCGGCCACCGCGATCAGCATGCCCGGCCAGCCCGGCCGCCAGCGCTTCACCCCCACGATCACCGCGATGGTGCCCAGCGACAGGGCAATGGCGGCGGGGGTGATCGTGCCGCGCGCGGCCCAGAGGGCGGGCAGTTTCTCCAGAAGCTCGCCCGGTTCCGCCTCGAGGCTGAGGCCGAACAGCTCGCGGATCTGGCTGGCGAAGATGATGACGGCGATCCCGGCGGTAAAGCCCACCGTGACCGGGAAGGGGATGAACTTGATGAAAGTGCCCAGCCGCAGCACACCGATCAGCAGAAGCGCGATGCCGGACAGGAAGGTGGCGAGGATCAGCCCCTCGATCCCGTGCTGCGCCACGGTCGCGGCGACCAGCACGATGAAGGCCCCCGCCGGCCCCCCGATCTGATAGCGCGACCCGCCCAGCGCCGAGACGAGGAACCCCCCGACAATCGCCGTGTAAAGCCCCTGCGCCGGTGTCGCGCCCGAGGCGATGGCGATGGCCATCGACAAGGGCAGCGCGACGATGGCCACCGTCAGCCCCGCCAGCGCATCGGCGCGCAGGTGGCCAAGGCGATAGCCCTCGCGCAGGACGGTGATCAGCTTGGGGGTAAAGGCCTCGCGCGTGGCTGAGCGGTCGGCTCGGGGGGGCGAGGCGGTCATGACGGCTCTGCGCCGGGCGCGCCTGTCGGGCGGCATCGGGCGGCGCGGTTTGCCGTCACGGCCGTCATCCGGCGCCGCCCTCCGTTCCGCGCGGCTTGAGGCGCAGGCCGCGCCCGCCCGAGGGGCTGGCCGCACCTTCCCCGATCAGCTCGACCCCGGCCCGGTCCAGCGCCGCGATCACCCGTTCGAGGCTGTCCACCACACCGCGCACGGTGCCCTCGCTGGCCTCCATCCGGCGGATCGTGGGAACCGAAAGGCCGGACAGCGCGGCCAGTTCCTTCTGGTCGATGCCCAGAAGGGCCCGCGCGGCGCGCATCTGGGTAGAGGTGATCATGAGGGGCTCAGATAGCAGAAGTGATCCTTGAGGGATCATAATACCTGTGCCAGAGGTGATGCAAGATCGCCTGTCCGGGATCGTCAGCCCGGCCGTGGGGATCCGCACCCGCCCCGGGAAAGCGCCGTCGGCAGGGGCGCTCAGCCAGGTGGTCGCTGCGGGCGCCGGGCGATGTCAGGGCGATGGTCCGGGGATGGCCTGGCGATGGGCCGGCGATCTCACGGCGATGCAACGGCATGCATCGGCAGGATCAGCCCCCATTCCGTCTGTCGGGGCGCTCCGGCGATCCGAAAGCCCAGTTTCCGGTAGACCGCAATCGCGCGGGCATTGTCGGGATGGGGATCGGTCGCAATGACCGGCGCCCCCTCATCAAGAAGCGCCCGCATCCTTGACGCGATAAAGGCCGACCCATGCCCGAGCCCGATCATCTCGGCCTCTCCGATATACTGGTCGATCCCGCGCGTTCCCCTTGGCAGATGGGCAAAATGATGCTGCGCCCAACCGTGAACCGCATAGTCCTGCATGAAGGCAAAGGGCCGCCCGCGATGGGAAACGATCCAGCGCGCGACCCTGGGATCAGCCAGATCCATCGGCTCCCCGGCCTCGCTCGTGCCCCACCAGGCACTCACATGCGGGGTCGATCGCCAGGCATTGAGCAGATCAAGGTCATCGCGGGTCACCTTGCGGAAGCTGTAGGCTGACTTCTCGCTCATTCGCTGCCCGCGGCCGCTATCGCGCCGGCCACTGCGGGCCAAGGGCTGAGGCCCTGCACGCGGGCGAGGAGCAGACCACCGGCGCCCATGCCCCGGCCGCTAGTCCCAGCGCGCCAGCCCCAGAAGCCGCTCGCCCAGCGGTGTCAGCTCCGCGACCTGACCATGGCGCTTTTCCCATTCCCGCGGATCGCCCGGAAAGGCGTCTCGCTGCGGATGGTCCAGCTCGCGCCAAAGGCGGATGCGCTCGGCCCGCTCGGCCGCATTCTCCCATTCCGCGGGGTGCATCGAGACATATTGCGCCATGCGGAAACGGTTCTCCGAAAGGTTCGCCCGCACCCCATGCGCCAGCAGCGAGTTGAAGATCAGAAGATCGCCGGGGGCAAGCGAGACGGCCTCGATCTCGAGCCCCGTGACATCGGGATGCATCGGGTCGCGGTCGGCGGGCTGGGTCGCGACCCAATCGTCGAAATGCTCGAAGAGGTAGGGCACGCATTGGAACCCGCCCACGTCACCGTCCTGCGGCAGCAGGCTCAGCACGCCCTGCACCCCGATGGGCAAGGGATCAAGCGAGGTGTCCACATCCCAGTGGATGAACCCCCCCGCCTTCGACTTGTCCTTCGCGGGCGGGTTCACATTGGCCCGGTCGATCGTGACCCAAAGGTCGGTCCGGTCCCAGATATCGACAAAGGCGTCATAGACCCGCGGCTCCTGCCGGTTGGCCCAGAGGAGGGGGTGGTTGTAGATCTCGACCATGCCGGTACCGTTGAGTTCCAGCATCTTGTGGTCGCGCCGCTGCGGCGCATACCAGGTCGAAGGGTCGGCGGGGTCTTTCTCGTCGAACTCGAACAGCAGATCGACCAGCGGCGCGATATTGGCCGCCGGCACGGCCTGGCGGACGATGACATAGCCCTTGGTCGTCCAGTGCCGCCAGTCCTCCTCGCTCAGCACCCGCAGCGGCAGGGTCTTCTCGATCCGGTGCAGCGGCGTTGTGACGGCCCGGGTCGTCGGGTGATGGTCCTTGACGGCAGTATCCATGGCGGCCTCCTCCTTCGGCGCATCCTCCCGGCGCCATTCGGGCCAAGGCTAGCGCCGACGCCCCCCCGCTGGAAAGCGAAAACAACGCCCCGTCCGGCGCCCCGTCCGGCGTCCCGTCCGGCGCCTCACCCCCGCGCCGCGATGGCCGTTCCGGCGGCATGGGCCGAGGCCCAGGCCCATTGGAAATTGTAGCCCCCCAGCCAGCCCGTCACATCCACGCATTCGCCGATGAAATAGAGCCCCGGCACCCCGCGCGCCTCCATCGTGGTCGAAGACAGCCCGCCGGTCGCCACGCCCCCCAGCGTCACTTCCGCCGTGCGATAGCCTTCGGTGCCAATGGGGCGCAGGGTCCAGTGGCGCAGGGCGCTCACCAGCCGGTCGAGCGTGGCGTCGCCCTGATCGGCCATGTTGCCCGCGGGGATCAGGCCCCCCTGATGCTCCCCCTGATGCTCCCCCAGATGCTCTACCAGACGGGCCGGCAGATGCCGCGCCAGCACCGTCGCCACCGCCTTGCGCCCATCCGTCTGCCGCGCCAGGCGTAGGGTGGGCTTCAGCCCACCATCCGGGTCCAGATCCGCCACCACCGCCTCACCCTCGCGCCAATAGGACGACAGCTGCAGCACCGCCGGCCCCGACAGGCCGCGATGCGTGAACAGCAGCGCCTCGTCAAAAGCCGCGCGCGCATTGGACAGCCGCACCGGCACCGAGACCCCCGCCAGCCCGGCAAAGGCCGCATCGGCAAAGGTGAAGGGCACAAGGCCGGGCCGGGTCTCCGTCACCGCAAGGCCAAAGCGCCGGGCGATCTCGTAGGCAAGGCCGGTCGCGCCCATCTTCGGGATCGACTTGCCGCCCGTCGCCACGACCAGATGCCGGGCGCGGACGATCCGGTCCCGCCCCCCGTCCCCAAGCACGACAGTGAAGGCGCTGCCGTCATGGCCGATCTCTCCGACCGTGGTGTTCAGCCGGATCCGCGCGCCATTTCCCTCGACCATGCCCAGGAGCATGGCGATGATATCCTTGGCACTCTGGTCGCAGAACAGCTGTCCAAGCGTCTTTTCGTGCCAGGGGATGCCATGCGCCTCGACCAGATCGAGGAAATCCCGCGCGCTGTAGCGGGCCAGGGCGGATTTTGCGAAATGGGGGTTCTCGGACAGGAATTGCGCCGGCGTGGTGCGCAGATTGGTGAAATTGCACCGCCCCCCGCCCGAGATCCGGATCTTCTCGCCCGGGGCGCGGGCATGATCCACGACCAGCACATCCGGCCCGGCATGGGCCGCCGCGAAAAGCCCGGCCGCGCCGGCGCCAAGGATCAGGGTCCGGACCTCCATGCCCCGTCCCTGCACCCTTTGGCCGCCTCCTGCAAGAGCGGGGCCGCCCTAGAGCAGGCCCTCCGAGGAGCAGACGCGCGAGCGGTGCAGTGCCACCCCGACCCGGCCCCCGTATCAACACCCCGAATTAGCGGCCCGAATCAGCGGCCCGAATCAGCGCCCGCGGGCACTAGCTTTCGCGGAGGTTTGCCGCTATCCTTGCCCCCAGACCCGGAAAACCGGGCGAGACACGAGGCAGTAGGCGGTCTTTCATGACTGAAATGGTCTATGGGACGGTCCCGGTCAGGGCCGGCGACCCGATCCTTCCGCGTTGGTGGCGGACGATCGACAGATGGTCGATGTCCTGCATCTTCCTGCTGTTCGGGATCGGCCTCCTTCTGGGGCTGGCCGCCTCGACCCCGCTGGCGCAGCGCAACGGGCTTGACCCCTTCCACTATGTCACGCGGCAGGCGGTCTTTGGCGGGGCGGCGCTTTTCGTCATGCTCGTCGTCTCGATGATGCGCCCCGTCGTCGTGCGCCGCCTTGCGGTGCTGGGCTTTCTGGCGGCCTTCGCAGCCCTTGCGCTTCTGCCCTTCTTCGGCACCGATTTCGGCAAGGGGGCGGTGCGCTGGTATTCGCTGGGCTTCGTCAGCTTTCAGCCCTCCGAATTCCTCAAGCCCGGTTTCGTGGTCCTCGTGGCCTGGCTCATGGCCTCGGGGCAAGAGATCAACGGGCCGCCGGGCAAGACCTGGTCGCTGGTCGTGACCATGCTGGTCGTCGCACTGCTGGCGATCCAGCCGGATTTCGGACAGGCGGCGCTGATCCTCTTTGCCTGGGGCGTGATGTATTTCGTGGCCGGCGCGCCGATGCTGCTTCTCATGGTGATCGCGGGCATCGTCTTTCTGGCCGGCACCTTCGCCTATTCAAGCTCCGAGCATTTCGCCCGCCGGATCGACGGTTTCCTGTCGCCCGAGGTCGATCCGCGCACCCAGCTTGGCTATGCCACCAATGCGATCCGCGAGGGGGGCTATTTCGGCGTGGGCCTGGGCGAAGGGCAGGTGAAATGGTCGCTGCCTGACGCCCATACCGATTTCATCATCGCGGTGGCGGCCGAGGAATACGGCCTCGTCATGGTGCTGTTCGTGCTGGCGCTGTTCGCGATCATCGTGCTGCGCTCGCTGGGCCGGCTGCTGAAAGAGCGCGACCCCTTCATCCGGCTGGCCGGCGTCGGGCTGGCCTGCATCTTCGGGGTGCAGGCGATGATCAACATCGGGGTGGCGGCGCGGCTTCTCCCGGCCAAGGGGATGACGCTGCCCTTCGTGAGCTACGGCGGATCCTCGCTGATCGCGGGGGGGATCGCGGTGGGCATGCTGCTGGCGATGACCCGGACCCGGCCGCAGGGCGAGATCGGTGATGTCCTTCTGCGGCGGAGGCGCTAGATGCCCGACCGGCTTCTCATCATCGCGGCGGGGGGCACCGGGGGGCACATGTTCCCCGCGCAGGCCCTGGCCGAGGCGATGCTGGAGCGGGGCTGGCGCGTGCGGCTGTCGACCGATGCGCGCGGCGCGCGCTATGCGGGCGGTTTTCCCGCGGCCGTCGCGGTCGAGGAGGTGGGCAGCGCGACGTTCGCGCGCGGTGGCCTGATGGCGCGGCTCGCGGTGCCGTTCCAAATCGCGGGCGGCGTGATGGCGGCGCTCTCCAGCCTGCGAAAGGCCCGGCCCGCGGCGGTCGTGGGCTTTGGCGGCTATCCCGCGATCCCGGCGATGGCGGCGGCGACGCTTCTGCGCCTGCCGCGGATGATCCATGAACAGAACGGCGTCCTGGGCCGGGTGAACGAGGTCTTTGCCCGCCGCGTGCCGGTCGTGGCCTGCGGCACATGGCCCACCGCCCTGCCCGATGGTGCGCGCGGGATCCACACCGGCAATCCCGTCCGCGCCGCGGTGCGCGACCGTGCAGGCGCGGCCTATATCCCGCCGGGCGATTATCCGATGTCGGTCCTTGTCATCGGCGGCAGCCAGGGGGCGCGGATCCTGTCGGACCTGGTGCCCGCAGCCCTTGCGGCCCTGCCCGAGGAAATCCGGCGCAACATCCGCGTCAGCCATCAGGCCCGCGAGGAGGACCGCGACCGGGTCGAGGCCTTCTATGCAGAAGCCGCGATCCCCGCCGATGTGCAACCCTTCTTCACCGATATCCCCGCCCGGATGAGCGAGGCGCAGCTTGTCATCAGCCGCGCCGGTGCAAGCTCGGTCGCCGATATCAGCGTGATCGGCCGCCCCGCGATCCTGATCCCGCTCGCCATCGCCATCCGCGACGAACAAAGCGCCAATGCCCGCGCCCTGACCGAGGCAGGCGCGGCGGTGCTTCTGCCGGAGGCGGGGCTCGAGGCCGCAGCCCTGACGGCGGCGATCGAGGGCGTCCTGTCGGATCCCGAACGGGCGGGCGGCATGGCGGCGGCGGCCCTCTCGGTCGGCGTGCCGGACGCGGCGTCACGGCTTGCGGATCTGGTGGAACGTCTGGCAGAGGGCCGTGATCCTGAAGGCGCCACGTCTCCAGAGGCAGGGCCCGCAGACACCGGGCCCGAAGATGCCGCGCCCGAGGACACCGCGCCCAAGGACACCGCGCCCAAGGACACCGCGAAGGAGCAATGACATGATGGACGGGGCCACCCTGATGAGCAGCGCAACCAAACTTCCCCTCGATATCGGTCCGATCCATTTCGTGGGCATCGGAGGCATCGGCATGTCGGGCATCGCCGAGGTGCTGCTGGATCTGGGCTATCGGGTGCAGGGCTCGGACCAGAAGGCCAGCAAGATCACCGAGCGCCTCGTGGCGCGGGGCGCGCGCGTCTTCGAAGGGCAGCGGGTCGAGAATCTCGAGGGTGCCGAAGTGGTCGTGATCTCTTCGGCGATCAAGCCCGGCAATCCCGAACTTGACGAGGCGCGCCGGCGCAAGCTGCCGGTGGTCCGCCGGGCCGAGATGCTGGGCGAGCTGATGCGGCTGAAATCCAACGTCGCGGTGGCCGGCACCCATGGCAAGACCACGACGACGACGATGGTGGCCACGCTTCTGGATGCGGGCGGCCTCGATCCGACGGTGGTGAACGGCGGGATCATCCACCGCTTCGGGTCGAATGCGCGGATGGGGCAGGGCGAATGGATGGTGGTCGAGGCCGATGAAAGCGACGGCACCTTCAACCGCCTGCCCGCCACCATCGCCATCGTCACCAATATCGACCCCGAACATATGGAGCACTGGGGCACGGTCGAAAACCTGCGCAAGGGGTTCCTCGATTTCGTCTCGAACATCCCGTTCTACGGGCTTGCCGTCTGCTGCACCGACCACCCCGAGGTGCAGGCGCTTGTGGGCCGCATCACCGACCGGCGGGTCGTGACCTTCGGCTTCAACGCCCAGGCCGATGTGCGCGCGCTGGGCCTGCGGTTCGAGAAGGGTGTTGCGCATTTCGATGTGGCGCTGCAGGCCGAGGACGACCGGATCGAGGGGCTGACCCTGCCGATGCCGGGCGATCACAACGTCTCGAACGCGCTGGCGGCGATTGCGGTGGCCCGTCACCTCGGCATGTCGAAGGACGAGATCCGCACCGCGCTGGCCGCCTTCGCAGGCGTGAACCGCCGGTTCACCCGGGTGGGCGAGGTCGGCGGGGTGACGATCATCGACGATTACGGCCACCACCCGGTCGAGATCGCGGCCGTGCTCAGGGCCGCGCGGCAGGCCAGCGAAGGGCGGGTGATCGCCGTGCATCAGCCGCATCGCTATTCGCGGCTGCACAATCTGTTCGAGGATTTCTGCGCCTGTTTCAACGAGGCGGATGTCGTGGGCATTTCCGAGATCTATTCCGCCGGAGAGGCGCCGATCGAAGGCGCGGGCCGCGACGATCTTGTGGCGGGGCTGATCCGGCACGGCCATCGCCACGCCCGCGCGGTGATCGACGAGGAGGATCTGGAGCGTCTGGTGCGCGAACAGGCGCGGCCGGGTGACATCGTGGTCTGCCTTGGGGCGGGCACGATCAGCCTCTGGGCCAATGCTCTGCCCGACCGGCTGCGCGCCGCGGGCTGGACCTGAGGGGGCGGAAATTTGGCCAAATTTCCGCATCCCCCCGCCCGGCCTCGCGCGCGGCGGCAGGGCGTAAGGATAAGGGAAATTTTGCAAATTTCCAGCTTGATGGAGATGGAGACTGAAGCCCCCGGACCGGGGGTCTGACTGGAACGGCACTCGAGCAGCAACAAAGGGGAAAATCCCATGAGCACCGCCTTTATCCTGATGATGATCTGGCTCGGCCTGACCGGGCTCAACAGCTTTGCCCCCGCCGACTGGCGCCGGCGGGCCAGCCTTTCGCTGTTTGCCGCGGCACCGCTTCTGGTGCTCTTCGCCCTCCTCACCCAAGGCTGGCTGCCCGCGCTTTTCGCCACCGGCATCGCCATCACCGTCTATCCGGCGCATCTGGCCGATCTCGCCCGCCTGCTGCGCAACGGCGGCCTCGGCCCGGCGCTTGCCCATGCGCGCGCCCAGATCGCCCGGCGTCTGCCCGGCGCTGATCTTGCGCTGCACGATCCGCATCCGGGGCGGCGAAGCGATGGCGAAGCCGCATGACCCCGCTCGCCCGCCGACCCTGCCCGAAAGGCCCCTGAGATGACCCTTTCGCTTGTCCTTGCGCTTCTGTGGCTGGTTCTTGCCAATGTCCTGGCCCTTCTGCCCAGCCGCGACAACCACTGGAGCCGGGCCTACATCCTGATCGCGCTGGGCGTGCCGCTTCTGGGCTGGGTCACCTATGAGAACGGCCCCGTGATCGGGCTGATCGCGCTTGCCGCGGGCGCCTCGATCCTGCGCTGGCCGCTGATCTACCTTGGCCGCTGGGCGCGTCGGCAGATCAGGGACTGAGCCGGCGCCGGCCGCGTCGGCGGTGGCCCCTACTGGACCGTAAGGGCCGGGCCGGGCTAAAGGAGACCATGGACGAGTACTATCCTTTCCTGTTTCCCCTCGGGTCAAGCCTGCTGGCCGGCTTTGCCCTGTTCCTGACCGCGCGCGCCGGCTGGCGCATCCTGACCCTGGCCTGCCTCCTGGCCCTTGCGATCGCGACCGTGGTGATGTTCCAGCGCGCGAGCGGGCGGGAATGGCTCGAGGGGCTGGGCGTCCTGCTGATTGCGGTGCTCTATCTTCTGCCGGCCACGCTGGGGGGCATCATCGGCGCCCTGATCGGCAGCTGGCAGGCGCGCAGGCGCAGGGAGGTACTTGATGGCAACGGAGAGTGACTGGCCCAGCGTGCGCGGCACCCTGACGCCCGGTCGCGCGCTGGCCGATCTGACCTGGCTGCGGGTCGGTGGCCCGGCCGACATGTTCTTTCAGCCCGCCGATGCCGAGGATCTTGCCGGCTTTCTCGCCGCGCTTGACCCGGCGGTGCCGGTCTTTGCGATGGGCGTCGGTTCCAACCTGATCGTGCGCGATGGCGGGCTTGCGGGCGTGGTGATCCGGCTGGGGCGGGGCTTCAACGCGATCACGGTCGAGGGCGCGCATCTGCACGCCGGGGCGGCGGCGCTGGATGCCCATGTGGCGCGCCGCGCGGCCGAGGCGGGGCTTGACCTGACCTTCCTGCGCACCATTCCCGGCAGTATCGGCGGGGCGGTGCGGATGAATGCGGGCTGCTACGGCGCCTATATGGCCGATGTTCTGGTCAGCGTGACGGTGGCGCTTCGGGACGGGCGGATCGTCACCCTGCCGGCCGCCGATCTGGCCCTTGGCTATCGCCGCTCGACCCTGCCGGAGGGGGCGGTGATCCTTGACGCGACCCTCGCCCCGCCGCCGGGCGATCCTGCAGAGCTTGCCGCGCGGATGGAGGATCAACTCGCCCGGCGCGACGCGACCCAGCCCGTGCGCGACCGCACCGCCGGGTCGACCTTCCGCAACCCCTCCGGCTATTCCAGCACCGGCCGGGCCGACGATACCCATGACCTCAAGGCCTGGAAGCTGATCGAGGAGGCGGGCATGCGCGGCGCGCGGCTGGGTGGCGCGGTGATGAACGAGAAACACGCCAACTTTCTGACCAATACCGGCTCGGCCACGGCCGAAGATCTGGAAAACCTCGGCGAAGACGTGCGCAAGAGGGTTTACGCCACCAGCGGGATCACGCTAGAATGGGAAATCATGCGCGTGGGGCGCAGGATCGGTGCGTCGACAGGCGAGGAACCGGAACCGCCCCCCGGCTGATGGCAGAAAAGGCCCCGCAAACGGGGTGGCCCCGGGCAAGGGCCGGACAGAACAGACGGGTCGAGACAAAGACCCGCAAAAAAGGCAGTGGGAATGTCGAGCAGGACACATCCCAAGGTTGCCGTGCTGATGGGTGGCGCTTCGGTCGAACGCGAAGTGTCGCTGTCTTCGGGGCGTGAATGCGCGGCGGCGTTGCGGACGGCAGGATACGAGGTGGTCGAGGTCGATGCCGGCCCCGACCTTGCCGCGCGCCTGCAACAGATCGCCCCCGATGTCGCCTTCAATGCGCTGCATGGCCGCTGGGGCGAGGATGGCTGCGTTCAGGGCCTGCTGGAATGGCTGGGCATCCCCTATACCCATTCGGGGGTGCTGTCCTCGGCTCTGGCGATGGACAAGGAGCGCACCAAGGCCGCCTATCGCATGGCCGGACTGCCGGTCGTCGACAGCCTGCTGGCCCGGCGCGACGAGGTGCGGGCCGCGCATGTGATGGCGCCGCCCTATGTGGTCAAGCCCAACAACGAAGGCTCCAGCGTCGGCGTCTATCTGGTGCATGAGGCCGCCAACGGCCCGCCGCAGCTTTCCGACGACATGCCCGAAACCGTGATGGTCGAGGCCTTCGTGCCCGGGCGCGAACTGACCACCGCCGTGATGGGCGACCGGCCCCTGACCGTCACCGATATCCAGACCACGGGCTGGTATGACTATCACGCGAAATATGCCCCCGGCGGGTCGCATCACGTGATCCCGGCCGAGGTGCCCGCCGATGTGTTCGACGCCTGCCTTGACTATGCGCTGCGCGCGCATCGGGCGCTGGGCTGCCGGGGCCTGAGCCGGACCGATTTCCGCTGGGACGAGGCGCGCGGGCTGGACGGTCTGATCCTGCTCGAGACCAATACCCAGCCCGGCATGACGCCCACCTCGCTTGCGCCCGAACAGGCCGCCCATGCCGGCTTTTCCTTTCCCGATCTGTGCCGCTGGCTGGTGGAGGACGCCTCATGTTCCCGCTGAGACGCCGCACCGCCCCGTCGGACCCGCCCGCCCGGCGCGATCCGGCGCCTTCGCGCTGGGACTATCGCTATCAGCGGATGATGCTGACGCCGGTCTTTCGGATCGGCCTGCGCTTTGGCCTGCCGCTGGTGCTGATCGCGGGGGCGGTGGCGCTCTGGGCGGCCAAGCCGGACAATCGCGCCCTCGTCACCGCGCAGGCAGAGGCGCTGCGCGAGATGATCACGACCCGGCCCGAATTCATGGTCTCGGGGCTCGAGATCGTGGGCGCGCAGCTGGCCCTGCAGCAGGCGATCGAGGGGCTGGTCGAGGTGGAGTTTCCCGTCTCGTCCTTCGAGATCGAGCTTGATGCCCTGCGCGCGGCGGTGGGCGAGCTGACCGCCGTGGATGCGGTGACGGTGCGGATCCGGTCGGGCGGCACGCTCGAGGTGGCGGTGGTCGAGCGCGTGCCGGTGGCCGTCTGGCGCTATGTCGACGGGCTGCGGCTGATCGACAATGACGGCGCGATGACGGGCATGATCCTGTCGCGCGCGGACCGGGCGGATCTGCCGCTGATCGCCGGCGACGGCGCCAAGGAATACATCCTCGAGGCCATCGCCCTGTTCCGCGCGGCAGCACCCGTGTCGGACCGGGTGCGCGGCCTTGTGCGGATGGGCGAGCGGCGCTGGGACATGGTGCTGGACCGCGACCAGCGCATCCTTCTGCCCGAAGATGATCCGGTCGCCGCCCTGCAACGCGTCATCGCCCTGCACGAGGCGCAGGACATGCTGTCGCGCGACATCTCGGTCGTGGACATGCGCGATGCGGCGCGGCCGACGATCCGGGTCAATCGCCCGGCTCTCAACGTGCTTCGGAATATCTCGGCAACAGCGATGGACTGACGGGGACGCCATGCGAGAACTCTATCAAAGCCAAAGGACGATGCGGAACATGCGCCGGGCAGCCCTGCAGCGCGGCGTGGTGGCGATCCTCGATGTCGGCACCTCGAAGATCGCCTGCCTTGTCCTGCGTTTCGACGGGCCGGAACGGTTCGGCGCGGCGGATGGTGTGGGGTCGATGGCAGGCCAATCCGCCTTCCGGGTGATCGGCGCCGCGACCACCCGGTCGCGCGGCGTGCGCTTCGGCGAGGTGGACGCGATGCAGGAAACCGAGCGCGCGATCCGCACCGCGCTCAACTCGGCGCAGAAGATGGCGCAGGTCCGGGTCGATCACGTGATCGCCTGTTTCTCGGGGGCGCGGCCGCGGTCCTACGGGCTGGATGGCGAGGTCTCGGTCGAGGGGCGGGCGGTCAGCGAGCAGGATATCGGCCGGGTTCTGGCCGCCTGCGACCTGCCCGATTTCGGCACCGACCGCGAGGTGCTGCACGCCCATCCGGTGAATTTCGCGCTGGATCACCGCAGCGGCCTGTCCGATCCGCGCGGCCAGATCGGCAACCGGCTGACCACGGATCTGCATCTGCTGACGGTGGATGCCGCCTCGATCGAGAACCTGCTTTACTGCATCAAGCGCTGCGACCTCGAACTCGCGGGGCTGGCCTCTTCGGCCTATGTCTCGGGGATTTCCTCGCTGGTCGAGGATGAACAGGAGCTTGGCGCGGCCTGCATCGACCTTGGCGGCGGGTCGACCGGCATCTCGATCTTCATGCGCAAGCACATGATCTATGCGGATTCGGTGCGGATGGGGGGCGATCACGTCACCTCGGACATCTCGATGGGCCTGCAGGTGCCGCTGTCGGTCGCCGAGCGGATCAAGACCTTCTACGGCGGCGTCGTGGCCACCGGCATGGACGACCGCGAGATGATCGAGACCGGCGGCGAAACCGGCGACTGGGAGCGCGACCGCCGCACCGTCAGCCGGGCCGAGCTGATCGGCATCATGCGCCCGCGCGTCGAGGAGATCTTCGAAGAGGTGCGCGCGCGGCTGGATGCCGCAGGCTTCGAGCATCTGCCCGGCCAGTCCATCGTGCTGACCGGGGGCGGCAGCCAGATCACCGGGCTCGAGGGGCTGGCCTCGCGCATCCTGGGCCATCAGGTCCGGTTGGGGCGGCCCCTGCGGGTGCAGGGCCTGCCGCAAGCGGCGACGGGGCCTGCCTTTTCCGGCGCGGTGGGGCTTGCGCTGTTCGCGGCGCATCCGCAGGACGAGTGGTGGGATTTCGAAGTGCCCGCCGAACGCTACAACGGGCGATCGCTGCGGCGGGCGCTCAAGTGGTTCAAGGACAACTGGTGATACGCAAGATCTTGCCGATTGGCCGAAATCATGGGAAAGCACCCGATATTTCTGCCATATTTGGTAGAAATCGGTCGTTTTTTCCGTGACGATGGCGATCAGGCCCGGTAGGGTTGTGTAAACAAGGTGAAAAGCCCGGCGGGACGGGCCCATAACAGCAGGCGGACAGCGATGGCACTCAATCTCTCCTTGCCGGGTCATGAGGACCTCAAGCCCCGGATCACCGTCTTCGGCGTGGGCGGCGCCGGCGGCAATGCAGTCAACAACATGATCGAGAAGGCGCTCGACGGGGTCGAATTCGTCGTCGCCAATACCGATGCCCAGGCGCTGGCCCAATCCCATGCGCCCGCCAAGATCCAGATGGGCGTGAAAGTGACCGAGGGCCTTGGCGCCGGTGCACGCCCGCCCGTGGGCGCGGCCGCGGCCGAGGAAAGCATCGAGCAGATCGTCGATCATCTGGCCGGGGCGCATATGTGCTTCATCACCGCCGGCATGGGCGGCGGCACCGGCACCGGGGCCGCCCCGATCATCGCGCAGGCCGCGCGCGAGCTGGGCGTGCTGACCGTCGGCGTCGTGACCAAGCCGTTCCAGTTCGAGGGCGGCAAGCGGATGCGGCAGGCCGATGACGGGATCGAGGCGCTGCAGAAGGTCGTCGATACGCTGATCATCATTCCCAACCAGAACCTCTTCCGGCTGGCCAACGAGAACACCACCTTCAGCGAAGCCTTCGCGCTGGCCGACGATGTGCTCTATCAGGGCGTCAAGGGCGTGACCGACCTGATGGTCCGGCCCGGCCTGATCAACCTCGATTTCGCCGATGTCCGCGCCGTGATGGACGAGATGGGCAAGGCGATGATGGGCACGGGCGAGGCCGATGGCGAAGATCGCGCCGTGCAGGCCGCCGAAAAGGCCATCGCCAACCCGCTTCTGGACGAGATCAGCCTCGAAGGGGCGCGCGGTGTCCTGATCAACATCACCGGCGGCTATGACCTGACCCTGTTCGAACTGGACGAGGCGGCCAACAAGATCCGCGAGAAGGTGGATCCCGAGGCCAATATCATCGTGGGCTCCACCCTCGACACCTCGATGGAGGGACGGATGCGCGTCTCGGTCGTGGCGACGGGGATCGACGCGGTGGCCAAGACGACCGAAGTGCCGGTGCCGCGCCGCTCGATGGCCGCCCCGCTGCGCGACCGTGTCAGCGCCGAGGAACAGGCCGAAGCGCCGATGGCCGCCGCTGCGCGCAGCCCCGCTGCCGCTCCGTCGCGCCCGATGTCTCAGCCGGCGTCTCAGCCGATGCATGCCGCAGCCGCTGCGGCGCCGATGCATGCCGCCGCGGCGCAGGCCCGCCGTGCGCAGGTGCAGCAGGCCCCGGACTTCGCAGCCCGGCAGGCGCCCGAACCGAGCCTCTTTGACGAAGAGGACGGCTATGACGCCCAGCCCGCAAGCGCGGAGTATGACGACTATGCGGATCAGGACCACGGCTACGACGCGGCCGAGGTCTATGCCCAGGATGACGGCCTGCCGCCGCCGGCCTATACCGCCCGGCAGGAACCGGCCCCGCGGGCGGCCGATCCCGGCAGCTTCGTCGCGCCCCGCCCGCAGCAGGGCCGTGGCGTGACCCCGTCGCCCGAGGCGCTGGAGCGTCTGCGCGCCGCGGCCGGCCGGATGCCCGAGGCCCGTTCGCCTGAATCGCGCGCGGCCGAGCCGCGTCAGGCGCCCCGCGCCGAGCCCGAGAAGGCCCGTTCGGGGATCAACAACTTCATCACCCGGATGATCGGCCAGCCCTCCGAACAGCCCCAGAGCCCGCCGCGTCAGCAGCCGCGGATGCGCCCCGAACCGCAGGTTTCGGCGGCGCAGGACGACGCTCCGGTCGACCCGGATCAGGAAAGGATCGAGATCCCGGCCTTCCTGCGGCGTCAGGCAAACTGACAGCACGTCACATTTGACGTGAAGGACAAGAGCCACCTTTGGGTGGCTCTTTTCTTTTCCATACAAGGCGTTGTGTGCCGTCGTGAAGGCAGGGCCCGCGGTTCATGCTGCGCTGCGGCGGCTTGTTTCAAAGCGTCGCAATCTGTGAGTTGAGCCCGGGCCCGGGGCCGCTTATCCCGGACCTCAACAAAGAATTAACAGTTTCGAGGAAGCAGCCTCCGTGCGTGCAGTACCAAATCGCAACCCGCGTCGCAGCAGCGTCACGCCGCGCAGGAGCCCCTTCCTGCGCGCGACGCTTGCCGAAGTCGTCGAGTTTCAGGGCGTCGGCCTTCATACCGGGCGGATGGCCCGGATCCGTGTCCTGCCGGCCGCCGCCGGGCAGGGCATCCTGTTCCGCAGGACCGATGCAGGGGCGGCGGGCACGCCGCTGCCGGCGCTTTGGCAGAATGTCATCGTCTCGCCGCTCAACACCCGGATCGCCAATGCCGAGGGCGACAGCGTGTCGACCATCGAACATCTGATGGCCGCGCTTTCGGGCACCGGCCTGCATGACGCGACGGTCGAGATCGATGGCCCCGAAGTGCCGATCATGGACGGAAGCTCGGCCGATTTCATGCGCGGCTTCCTGCGGGCGGGGCTGCGCAGCCAGCCGATGCAGCTCGAGGTGATCGAGATCCTGCGCGAGGTCACCGTGACCGAGGGCGAGGCCGGTGCCAGCCTCTCGCCCGCCACGAGCCTGCAGATCGATTTCGAGATCGACTTTGCCGATGCCGCCATCGGGCATCAGGCGCGCGTCCTTGACCTGCGCAACGGCGCCTTCCTGCGCGATCTTTGCGACAGCCGCACCTTCTGCCGCAGCGCCGATGTCGAGGCGATGCGGGCGCAGGGGCTGGCCCTTGGCGGCACGCTGGAAAATGCCGTGGTCGTCAATGGCGGCGAGGTGCTGACCCCGGGCGGCCTGCGCCATCCCGACGAGGCTGTGCGCCACAAGATGCTGGATGCGCTGGGCGATCTGGCCACGGCCGGCGCGCCGATCCTTGGGCGCTATACCGGCCGGCGTGCGGGCCATGCGATCACCAACCGGCTGCTGCGCGCGCTCTTTGCCGATCCGACGGCCTGGCGCATGGTGCGGGCCGATGGCGATATCGGGGCAAGGCTGCCGGGGCAGGGGCTGACGCTGCGCGATCTGGGCCGGGTGGCCTGAGCGCCGCAGGCGTCGGGGCGACAGGCAACCGGCAGGATCATCGGGCAACAGGATCAACTGGCAACAGGATTGGCGGGCGCAGATTTGTGCGTTTTGCCTCCTGAAAATCCGTGCTAGACCCGTTGCAAATCGGTGGCGGTGCGACCGTCCGGTAGAAACGGTGGCGAGGCGCGGTGAACGACGGGAAGGCAAGAACAGTCCGGCCGTGGCAGGATCGGAGGCAGGATCGGGTTCAGGACCAGGGTCAGGACCAGGTCGGGGGCCGCCCGCAAGCCGGGGTCAGGGCCCTCCTCGGCGCGGCTCTTCTGTCTCTTGCCGTTGTCGCGGGCTGTGGCGCCTTTGACGGCCGGCCGCAGGCCGCGCTCGACAACTACGCCCCCGACGAGATCTTTCAGCGCGGCGAATTCGAGCTTGAACGCGGCCGCAGCGGCGACGCCGCCTTCTATTTCGGCGAGATCGAGCGCCTTTACCCCTATTCCTCCTGGGCCAAGCGCGGCCTGATCATGCAGGCTTTCGCCTATCACCGGGCGCGGGACTATCCCAACAGCCGGGCCGCCGCACAGCGCTTCATCGACTTCTATCCCGCCGATGAGGATGCCGCCTATGCGCAATACCTTCTGGCGCTCTCCTATTACGACCAGATCGACGATGTGGGCCGGGATCAGGGCCTGACCTTTCAGGCCCTGCAGGCCTTTCGCGTGCTGATCGAGACCTATCCCGACAGCGAATATGTGGCGCCTTCGATCCTGAAATTCGATCTGGCCTTCGATCACCTGGCCGCCAAGGAAATGGAGATCGGGCGCTACTACCTGCGGCGCGGGCATTATACCTCGGCGATCAACCGGTTCCGCGTCGTGGTCGAGGATTTCCAGACCACCAGCCACACGCCCGAAGCGCTGCACCGCCTGGTCGAGGCCTATCTCTCGCTCGGGCTTGTGGAAGAGGCGCAGTCGGCCGGCGCGATCCTGGGCTACAACTTCCAGTCGACCGACTGGTATGCCGACAGTTTCGCCCTGCTGACCGGACGCGGCCTTCGGCCCGAGGCCGCGGGCGACAACTGGCTTGCGGCGATCTATCGTCAGGTGATCCGGGGCGAGTGGCTTTGATCCGCGCCTGCCGGGCCGCCGGCTGGGGTGTCGGCATCCGGGGGCCGGTGTCGCGCATCTGGTGGTAACGGGCCGCAGGGCCGCTATACTTGGGCCATCGCCCCGGCGACTCGCGCCGTTCCTTCGCCATCCCCTCAGGGCCCGACATGCTTCGCCTGCTCGAGATCCGCGACCTTCTCATCATCGACCGGCTGGAGCTTTCCTTTCAGCCCGGCCTGAACGTCCTGACCGGAGAGACGGGGGCCGGCAAGTCGATCCTGCTCGATGCGCTGGGCTTTGTCCTGGGCTGGCGCGGGCGGGCGGATCTTGTGCGGGCCGGCGCCGAGCAGGGCGAGGTGACGGCGGTGTTCGACCTGCCGGAGGGCCATGCGGCCGAGGCGATCCTGCAGGAGGCGGGGTTCGATGTCGGGGACGGGCTGATCCTGCGGCGGGTCAATGCGCGTGACGGGCGCAAGGCCGCCTGGATCAACGACCGCCGCGCCAGTGGCGAGATCCTGCGCGCCCTCTCTGACACGCTGGTCGAGCTGCATGGGCAGCATGACGACCGCGGCCTTCTGAACCCCAGGGGCCACCGGGCGCTGCTGGATGCCTTTGCCGGGGCCGATCCGCAGCTGGCCGAGGTCCGGTCGGCCTGGACGGCGCGGCGGCGGGCCGAGGCGGCGCGCAAGGCGGCGGCCGAGGCGCGCGCCGCCCTTCTGGCCGAAGAGGATTTCCTGCGCCATGCCGTGGCCGAGCTGGACAAGCTGGACCCGCGCCCGGGCGAAGAGGCCGAGCTTGACGCCACCCGGCGCCGGATGCAGGCGGCGGCCCGGATCGGCGACGACCTTGCGCGGGCGGCGGGGGCGCTGTCCTCGGACGGGGCCGAGCGGCTGGTCACGGATGCGCTGCGCTGGCTCGAGGCGGCTTCGGGCGCGGCCGAGGGCCGGCTCGAGGCACCGATCGAGGCGCTGTCGCGCGCCATCGACGCGCTGGGCGAGGCCGAACAGGGCGTGCGCGATTGCCTCGAGGCGATGGATTTCGACCCCCGCCAGCTAGAGGCCGCCGAAGAGCGCCTTTTCGCGATCCGCGCGCTGGCGCGCAAGCACGGGGTGGCCCCCGACGACCTTGCCGCCTGCGCCGAGGATCTGCGCGCGCGGCTGGCCACGCTTGACCGCTCGGGCGCGGATGCGGCCCGGATCGAGGCGGAGCTGGCCGAGGCGGACCGCGCCTATATGGCGGCGGCCGAGGCGCTGACGGCGCTCCGCCGCCGGTCTGCCGCCGCGCTCGAGGCGGCGATGGCAAGCGAACTTGCGCCCCTGCGCATGGAGCGCGCGGTCTTCGCCGTCAGCCTCGAGGCCGCCGAGGCCGGGCCCGAGGGGGTGGACCAGATCACCTTTGAAGTGGCCACCAATCCCGGCGCACCCTCCGGGGCACTGAACCGGATCGCCTCGGGCGGCGAGCTGAGCCGGTTCCTTTTGGCGCTCAAGGTCTGTCTGGCAAAGGGCACATCGGGCGTGACCCTGATCTTCGACGAGATCGACCGCGGCGTGGGCGGGGCGACGGCCGATGCCGTGGGCCGGCGGCTGGCGGCACTGGCCGAGGCGGGGCAGGTGCTTGTCGTGACCCACAGCCCGCAGGTGGCGGCGCTGGGCGCGCATCACTGGCGGGTCGAGAAATCGGTGACCGGAGCGCAGACAACCTCGCGCGTGGTGGCGCTGGATGCGGCGGGCCGGGTGGACGAGATCGCCCGGATGCTGGCCGGTGACACGGTGACAGAGGCGGCCCGCGGCGCGGCTTTGGTGCTGTTGCAGGGGGCAAACGCCGCCTGAGCCGCCCGCCCGAAGGGGTCAGGCCGGATCGGCGGGCAGGGGATGCAGCTCTGCGAGGGATGGGGACGGGCGGTCGAACAGGGGGTCAACCCTTCTGCGCCAGGTCAAGAGACCATGCAGGGCCAGCACCCGCAGATCCCGCCCGATCACCACAAGACTGGCCGTGCCGCTTTTGCCGATGACAAGCGCGGCAGGCTCCTGTTTGACACGTGAATATGGTCGCATCATTGCCAGTCGCCTGCCGTCACCTGCGCCGGTATCCCGGCTGATCTGAAAAGCTGTCGGTTGCGGCCACTCACCTCCACCCCCGACGGATCTGTTATTTGTTTGCCCGAGGGCTATTGAAACAAATCGTCTTAATGGCCTGACGTTAGGCCGAGTCGCAGCGGCCTGTCATACCCCAAATGGGGTAATTGCGGCCTTCAGGAGGGCTTTTCGACCTTGGATTTCGACGGCTCGAGATAGGTTTCGAGCAGGCCGAGCACATCGCGCCATTTCAGGAAGAACAGCAATTGCCCGGCATCCGGGTAGACCCGGAAGTCGATCCAGGGATGATCCTGGCGGAATTCCTCGAGCGTGCCGGGGGGCACTTGCGGATCCTGCAGACCGTTGAGGAAATGCACCGGCGGGCCCTGGCGCAGGATCTCGACCTCGGTCGACCAGTCGCCGGTCTCATGGGCGATGACTTCGCGGGCAAAGGCATCATGGGCGGAATGCGTCTCGGACAGCGAGACGTCGGACCCGCAGACCATGGCCTCATAGACCTCGTCGATCTCGAAGGTGGCCACATCGGCGCGGCTCTTGCCATAGACGGCATGAACGAAGCCGCGTTTGCCAAGACGGCGGGCAAGGGCGAAGCCCGCCTTGACCATGAAGGGCAACAGATGCGGCGTATAGCGCGCGCCGGCCAGGATGAAGCGGTGCCATTTGTCCATCCGCTCGTACTGGATCGGTCTGGTGAAGGGCAGCACGCCCGCGCAGCAGATCAGCGCTTTGAGCCGCCCCGGGTGGCTCGCGTTCATCCGGAAAGCGATGTAGCTGTCGCCCCCGAGGCTGATGCAGGGCACCGGTTGATCCGCCAGCCCGTGATGGTCAAGCAGGGCGGTGATGTCGTCCACGATCGTCTCGATATAGGGCAGGCCGCGCGGCAGGCTGGTCGAGGCGCCATAGCCCGGGCGCACCGGCACGATGACCTTGATCCCGCGCCGCTCGGCCTCGGCCTCGGCGCTGGCGGGCCAGCGGACCAGGCCGTAATCCAGCGGCAGGAACAGGCAGGGCCGCCCTTCGGGATCGCCAAGGACGAGGTAATCAAGCCGCCGCCCGTCCGGCCGCGTGATCGTCTGGAAAGGGCGGGGTTCAAGCCGGCCCATGCCGATCGAGGATTCCGGGGCCTCTTCGGCGGCGGCATCGGAAAACAGCGCCATTTCCATCGTCGACAGGGTCAGGCGCACCAGTTCCGCCTGGCTGCGGGTTTCCGTCTTCGACATCAGCGACTTGAGTTGGGCGCGCACCGTCTCGACGCTGCGGCCGCGCTGTTCGGCGATCTGGACCAGCGGCTGCCCTTCGGCCAGGGCCTGCATCACCTCGGCCTCGGCCTGGGTCAGGTCGAAGGCGTTGCGGAGCATCTCGCTGAAGCCCGCGGGCCAGGTCAGTTCCGAAGAGATGGCCAGCACGAAAGGGGCGGCGGTTTCGGGGCGGACGACGCGCAGGGTAAAGACGATGATCCGGTCGGTGCGGGCCGAGCGTGACCGCAGCACGGCGGGGATTGCCCGGTTGCTGCGCAGAAGGCCGTCGATCTGGCGGACAAGCTCGGCCGCCTCGCCCTCGGCCAGGGCAAGATCGGCCACCCGACCGCCCTGGGTGATCCCCAGAACCGAGGCCGCGGCCGTGTTCACCGCCACTGCGGTCATCGTGCCGTCGACGGCGAAGGCCGCGTTCCGGTCGATCCGCGCCAGAAGGGCCGCCGGCGTATCGGCCTCGCCCGACAGGATCACCCGGTCAAGCACAAGATCGGCACGCTGGACATGACCGGCCAACTGATCGAGGCCAAGGGTAGGCGAGGCCGAGAGATTGGCCGCCAGACGCTGCGGCGCGATCAGCGCTTCCCACTGATCCAGCAATTCCTCGTACCGTGTCGGATCTACGGCAACGTCGTACAGGCGCTCGATCACGCCCTGTTCCGACCGGCCCTGCGCATCCGTAGGGTCGCTATCCGTCATACATTGCCAAACCCTGTACCGCCGAGCAGAACCACCCCATGGGGCACCAAAGCGTCCCGCCGGTCTGACAGCCTGTCAAGCATTTTTGCCCCGAGGGGCGGCTTCAAAGCTGTTCCACGGCCACCTTGCCCGGATAGAAGGCAATATGGCCCTGTATCGCCTCGACAGCCGGAATGGGTGATTCGTAGGACCAGGCCGCATCCGCGATGGGGCCGTTGCGGCCCATGATGGAATAATGCTGCGCCGTGCCCTTGTGCGGGCAGGTCGAAACGGTTTCCGAGCGCTCGAAGAATGCCATGGCAAGGTCTTCGCGCGGGAAATAGATCACCGGGGCATAGCCCACCTCGGTCAGCTCCAGCGCCCGGGTCGTTTCCCCCAGCACCGCCCCCCCCGCACGTATGACCCACGCGCCCGGCGCGGGCCGGATCGTTATGTGATCTGCCATGTCCTGTCCCCGATTTTGTCTTGAGGCCGCCCGCGCATCGGTTCGGTGAGCGCGACTTCCGCCGGGGGAAAGTAACGGGCTGGCCGCAGAAGTCAAAGCGCTTGCCCGCCGCGCCGGGTGAAGACTAGGCTGGCGGCGAATTTTTCATGGAGGAATTGGAAGATGGGCTTGGGTTCAACGGCAGTGAAACTTCCGACCATCGGGCTTGCGGCGGGGGTGGCGTTGCTGTCGTTCTCGGCCGATCTGCGCGGGGACGAGGCTCCGGCACCGGGCGAAAGCGCGCTGCGCGGGATGCTTGAGGCCGTGCCGGCCTATTTCGTCACAACCGGCAGCGGGTCCGAGCATCTGCATTTCGTCGATCACGAAGCGGCGGCCATGTCTGTCGCTCTGTCCGGCACGGGCGCGCATGAAATGTGGGCCGGCCCCCATGGTGGGACGGTGCGGGCCAGTGTGAGCGCCTTGCAGCGGTTCCTGATGTACGGGATCGAGGGCGAATGGCGCGCGCAGATAGGCTTCGACCCGCAAGACATGCGCCAGAGCCTCGAGCTGTCCCTGCCCGGAGAGTCCTATCTGCTTCTGCGGATGAAACCCGGTGTCACGGAAGGGATCGGCCCGGTCCTCGAGGCCAACGGCTATGAGCCGCGCCCGGCCGCGCCGCATCTGGCCTGGGGGCGGGGCGAGGACAGGATGATGGACCTTGCGAACCGCGATCCCATGCATCCGTTCGGCGGCGAGATGGGACGGTCCACGCGCGTCGGCGTCATGGGGGATATGGTGGTGCAGGGGCCGGTCTGGCTGCCGGTGCTGGCCTTCATGTCCGACGGGCAGCCCTCGGCTGCCGATGTTCCTGCCATGGCTGCCCTTCTGGAGGGTCTCGAAGCCTGGGGCCTGCCGGTCGTGCAGGCCTTCATCCCGCTGAAGCCCGAGATGCTGGTCGATGCAGGAGAGGTGCCCTGGACCGCCGCCGCGCTGATCGACGGCTTCACGATCAGGAAACAGGTCGGGCAGCTGGTGCTGGTCTTTCCCGATCTCGATACGGCCCGCGATGCGGCCGATCACATCGCCGCGGCCTGGGACAACGAGCCCTCGACCGTTTTCCAGGTCAGCTATGCCGACAATACCGGATGGCAGCCCGATTTCGAGCTGGTGGGCGAGGGGCCGACAGTGCTTGTCATGACCCTTGCCGCCGATCCCGACTGGTCCAGTCTCATGTCGCCGAACAGCGCCTACGAGACCTTGTACAGGGCCCTGATGATGCGGGACATGGTCTTTCTGCCCCGGTCCTGACCGCGGATCCCCGCGCCTTCGCTCTGACGGCGCGGGGCCTCAGGCAAGGTAGCTGTCGATCCCGTGCAGGCCCGGCGTCTTGTTGAAATCGAAGACGACCGCTTTGCCGTCCTGCATGACATGGTCGAACTTGCGGAAATCGAAGCCCAGCCGGCGCCGGATACCCTGCAACTCGGCCGGATGATCCTCGGTCACGCGGAGGGAGGCAGAGGAGCCTGGCCGGGCCATGGCCCTTGCCCGCCGCGCCGGGTGGCGGCTAGGATCCTGGGGCTTTTTTCGGAGGAATTGAGAGATGAGCTTGCGTTCAACGGCATTGAGGATTCCGGCCATCGGGCTTGCGGCGGGGGTGGCGGTGCTGTCGTTTTCGGCAGATCTGCGCGGGGAGGAGGCCCCGGCCCCGGCCGAAGGCGCCCTGCGCGGGATGCTTGAGGCCGTGCCGGCCTACTTCATGACGGACGACATGGGGTATGTGTCTGTGCATTTCGTGGATCACGAGGCGGCGGCCCTGTCTGCCGCCCTGGCCGGTATGGAGGAGCATGGAGTGTGGGCCGGCCCCAATGGTGGGGCGTTGCGGGCCAACCTGTCCACACTGTCATGGTACGTGACTGTCGGGACCGAGACCCAATGGTCCGGGCAGGTCGGGTTCGAACTGCGCGACTTGCGCCAGAGCCTCGAGCTGTCCCCGCCCTGGGAGACCTATCTGCTTTTCCGCCTCAGGCCCGGAGTCGCCGAGGGGATCGGCCCCGTCCTCGAGGCCAACGGCTATGAAGCGCGCGCGGATGCGCCCTATCCTGCCTGGGGGCGGGGCGAGGACGGAACGACCGACCTTGAAAACCGCGATCGCAGGCATCTGTTCAGCGGTGGGGTTGGACTGTCCTCGCGCGTCGGCATCATGGGGGACATGGTGGTGCAGGGGCCGGTCTGGGAGCCGGTGCTGGCCTTCATGTCCGAGGGGCAGCCCTCGATTGCCGAGGATCCTGCCATGGCTGCCCTGCTGGAGGGGGTCGAAGCCTCGGGCCTGCCGGTCGTGCAGGCCTTCATCCCGCTCAGCCCCGACTTGACGCCCGCGCGGCGCGAAGTGCCCTGGACCGCCGCCGCGCTGATCGACCGCTTCACCGACACCGAACATATCGGGCAGGTCGTCCTTGTCTTTCCCGATGCCGATGCAGCCCGCGATGCGGCCGCTCATATTGCAGGCGCCTGGGAAAGCGAGCCCTCGACCGTTTTCGACGGCAGCTTTGCCGACAGAACCGGATGGCAGCCCGAATTCGAGCTGGTGGGCGAGGGGCCGACAGTGCTTGTCATGACCCTTGCCGCCGATCCGGACTGGTCCAGTCTCGCAGCGCCGAACCGCGCCTATGATACCTTGTACAGGGCCGTGATGAGGGGGGACATGGTGTTTCTGCCCAGGTCCTGATCGGCAGACGCCCCGCGCCGTCAGGCAAGGTAGCTGTCGATCCCCTGGCTGATCTTTCTCAGGCCGGGCCCCATGCCGATGCCATGCAGGCCCGGCGTCTTGTTGAAATCGAAGACGACCGGTTTGCCGTCCTGAATGACATAGTCGAACTTGCCGAAATCGAAGCCCAGCCGGCGCCGGATCTCTTGCAACTCGGCCGGATGATCCTCGGTCACGCGGAAGGAGGCCGAGGAGCTTAGCCGGACCATGGCCCGGTTGGAGGTGATGATCCATCCGGTGCCGATATCGCCCAGAAACAGCCAGCCGCGCAGGACGAAGGCCTTGCCCTCCCTCTCGGTCACAAGGCGTTCCACGATGCAGGCGGGATCGTCCCAGACCCAGTGCGGCACAAGGCGCGTATGATCCAGCACCGGATAGGTCCGATGCGGCAACAGGCGGGCGGATCGCCAGCTGATCTCGGCCATGCGGCGGCGGTTGCTTGCCGCGCGGTCGGATGTCTCGGGCCGTCTTTCCGGCATTCCGAAATGGTTGAGGTTGGACTTGACGATCACCGGCCCGTCCCAGCCGTCGTCGCGCCGCACCTCGAGCGTGCTGAGCGCGCGCTTGGTGATATCAAGCACCTTTCCGTTCAGCACCGGACGCCCCTTCGGCCCGGGGGGCACCGTCGCCGGGTCGATCCGGCTGCGGTCGTAATGCAGCAGGCCCAGATCGGCGTTCTGGTTGAACCTCTTGCCGATGCTCACCGTGATCCCGCGCGCGCGCCAGAGCTCGACCAGCGAAGCAAGGTTGTAGGTCGGGAAGCGCGAAACCGAGAGGGTGGCAATGCTCACATGCGACATGCGCGGATATCATCATGCCCCTGTGACCGGCGAAAGGGCCGATCCGCCGCAGTCTCTCGCGGCGGGCGGGGCGTTGCAACCATTTCATCACAGGCTTGCCATGAGGGGCACAAGGCTGTATGCGGCAGCTGTCGAAGCGGGGATGACACCTGCGGGCATGAGAACTTGAGCAGGGTCGGGCAACCGGCCCTCTTTGTTTTCCGGCCAGCCTGTGACGACCCGGTAACGACCCCACGAGCAAGACCGGCGGAGACAACCGCATGGCCGGAAAACCAAGATGCAAGGATACTGAACACGCATGTGCGCCAAAGCAACCATGGAGGATTTCGAAGCCCTCCTGAACGAAAGCTTCGAGATCGACACGCCGAGTGAAGGCAGTGTCGTCAAGGGCAAGGTCATCGCCATCGAGGCGGGACAGGCCATCATCGACGTCGGCTACAAGATGGAAGGCCGCGTCGATATCAAGGAATTCGCAAATCCCGGCGAGGCTCCTTCGATCACCGTCGGTGACGAGGTCGAGGTGTTCCTGCGCCAGGTCGAGAACGCCCGGGGCGAGGCTGTCATCAGCCGCGAGATGGCCCGGCGCGAAGAGGCCTGGGACCGTCTGGAAAAGGCCTTCGAGAAAGAGGACCGTGTCGAAGGCGCGATCTTCGGCCGCGTCAAGGGCGGCTTCACCGTCGATCTGGGCGGTGCCGTGGCCTTCCTGCCCGGCTCTCAGGTCGATGTGCGCCCGGTGCGCGATGCCGGCCCGCTCATGGGCCTCAAGCAGCCGTTCCAGATCCTCAAGATGGACCGTCGGCGGGGCAATATCGTCGTCTCGCGCCGTGCGATCCTGGAAGAGTCGCGTGCCGAACAGCGCGCCGAGGTGATCGGCAACCTGACCGAGGGTCAGGTCGTGGACGGTGTGGTCAAGAACATCACCGAATACGGCGCCTTCGTCGATCTGGGCGGTGTGGACGGCCTGCTGCATGTCACCGACATGGCGTGGCGCCGGGTCAACCACCCGTCGGAAATCGTCTCGATCGGCGAGACGATCAAGGTGCAGGTCATCAAGATCAACCGCGAAACCCATCGCATCAGCCTGGGCATGAAGCAGCTGCAGGAAGATCCGTGGGATGCGGTGGAACGCAAGTTCCCGCTGGAATCGACCCATACCGGCCGCGTGACCAACATCACCGATTACGGCGCCTTCGTGGAGCTGGAACCGGGGGTCGAGGGGCTGGTCCATGTCTCGGAAATGAGCTGGACCAAGAAGAACGTCCATCCCGGCAAGATCGTCTCCACCTCTCAGGAGGTCGAGGTGATGGTGCTCGAGATCGACAGCGCCAAGCGCCGTGTGTCGCTCGGCCTCAAGCAGACGATGCGCAACCCGTGGGAAGTCTTTGCCGAGACCCATCCCGAGGGGACCGAGGTCGAGGGCGAGGTCAAGAACATCACCGAATTCGGCCTGTTCATCGGGCTGGAAGGCGATATCGACGGCATGGTGCATCTGTCCGACCTGACCTGGGAAGGCCGGGGCGAGGATGTGATCGGCGATTTCCGCAAGGGCGACATGGTCAAGGCCAAGGTCACCGAAGTGGATGTCGAGAAGGAGCGGATCTCGCTCTCGATCAAGGCGCTTGACGGCGACCCCTTTGCCGATGCCGTGGGCGGCGTGAAGCGCGGCTCGATCATCACCGTCTCGGTCAGCAAGATCGAGGATGGCGGGATCGAGGTCGAATACGAGGGGATGAAGTCCTTCATCCGCCGGTCCGACCTGTCGCGCGACCGTTCCGAGCAGCGTCCCGAACGCTTCCAGGTCGGTGACAAGGTCGATGTGCGCGTGACCAATATCGACAGCAAGACCCGCAAGCTGGGCCTGTCGATCAAGGCGCGCG
>JBHYFN010000008.1:0-79232 GCA_051859505.1 Paracoccaceae bacterium | reverse complement strand
ATCGCCGAAGAGAAGGAAGCGGTCGAGCAGTATGGCTCCTCCGACTCGGGCGCGAGCCTGGGCGATATCCTGGGCGCCGCGCTCAAGGGCGACCGCTAGGAAAACCGGCAACTTCCGTTGCCGCATGAGGCCCCCGTCGCAGATCGCGGCGGGGGCCTTTCTCTTTGCGCGGGCGGCCCATGCCGCGCCCGCCAGGGGCCCCGAATCGCCCCTGGCGGGTGGGGCGGGGCCAGCTTCACCCGGATGGTTGCCGGGACGCTGCCCGCGCGCCCCGGCCCCGAAGCCGCGCAGGCAGGGGCACTTTCCCCGGTTTTCCGCAGCGCGCCCCGAAAGCAGGCTATTTCGCGATCATGACTTGCCGCGTATAGTCGCACGAAAGCGGGAGGGAACCTGCGGCTGCCGAACGACTCACCAGGGGGAAGACATACCGATGATCCGCTCCGAATTGATCCAGAGGATCGCCGACGAAAACCCGCATCTCTATCAGCGCGACGTCGAAAAGATCGTCAACACGATCTTCGAGGAAATCACCATGGCGATGGTCGAGGGGCACCGGGTCGAATTGCGCGGGTTCGGCGCCTTTTCGGTCAAGAAACGCGACCAGCGCATCGGCCGGAATCCGCGCACCGGAGAGGCGGTCGAGGTGGCCGAGAAACATGTTCCCTTCTTCAAGACCGGCAAGCTGTTGCGCGACCGGCTGAACGGGAAGTAAAGTCGGGTTCATGAAACTGCTTCGTTATGCCTTCTGGGCCATCGTCGCCCTGTGCCTCGTCATTGTCGGCCTTGCCAATCGGGGGCCGGTCACGGTCCGCGCCATGCCCGAGGCCTTTGCCGATCTCTTCGGCATCACGCCGGATGTGACCCTGCCGCTTTTCGTGGTGATCTTCGCGGGGATTGCCGTGGGCCTGATGATCGGCTTTGTCTGGGAATGGGTGCGCGAACATGCGCAACGCGCCGCCGCCCGCGCGACGGAACGCCAGCTGGCCGATCTGGAACGCGAGGTGGCCCGGCTGCGCACCGAGCGCAACGAGGGCAAGGACGATGTTCTCGCGCTGCTGGAGAACAACGGCGCGCGCAGCGGCTGATCGGATGTCGGCAGCACCAGCTTTCGCCGGCCCGGTCAGGGTCAAGATCTGTGGCCTGCGCGATGCCGCCACGGTTGATGCCGCCGTGCGGGCAGGGGCGGCCTATGTCGGGCTGGTGTTCTTTCCGCCCTCGCCCCGGGCCGTGAGCATCGGGCAAGCCGCCGAGCTTGCCGCGCATGTCCCGCCCGGTATCGCCAAGGTCGGCCTTTTCGTCGACCCCGATGATGCGGCGCTTGATGCCGTCCTGGAAAGGGTGCCGCTGGATATCGTGCAGTTGCATGGCCACGAGTCCCCGGCCCGTGTGGCCGCCGTGCGCGCCCATACGCGGCTGCCGGTGATGAAGGCGGTCGGCCTGGCCGAGGCCCCGGATCTCGAGCTTCTGGAAAGCTATTTCCCGGTGGCCGACCAGATCCTCGTCGATGCCCGGCCACCGCGCAACGCGCCCCTTCCGGGTGGCAACGGCCTGGCCTTCGACTGGCGCCTGATCGCCGGGCGGCGCTGGCCGGTGCCGTGGATGCTGGCCGGTGGGCTCACGCCCGACAACGTGGCCGAGGCGATCGCGATGACGGGGGCGCGGCAGGTGGATGTGTCCTCGGGGGTGGAAAGCGCTCCGGGGGTCAAGGATCCGGCACGGATCGCCGCTTTCGCACAGGCTGCCGGCGCGGGTCGTGCGGCCTGATGCGGACCTGTTTTCTGCATATCGGGATGAACAAGTCGGGATCGACCTCGATCCAGCACGCCTTTCGCGGATATCGTGACCGCGCGCTTGAATATCTGCAGCTGCAGGAATGGGCCGCGCCCTTCAAGGACAACGGCAACCATTCGCGCCACATCCAGATGCGCTTTGGGCGAAAGCTCTCGCCCAAGCTCTTCTCCTCGCCCGATCCGGCGGAACAGAGGCTCGAGCGGGAAAGGCTTGCCCGGGATTTCGACGCAGGCGTGGCCAGCGCCGCCGGCTCGGTCATCATTTCGGGCGAGACGATGGTCGACATGCGCAGCGAAGAGATCGCCACCGAGATCGCGCAATATCTGCGGGACCGCTTCGACCATGTGCAGGGCATCGTCTATGTGCGCGATCCTTCCGGCTACATGAAAAGCCTGCTGCAGCAATCCATCCGCGTCCGCCCGCTCGAGCCGGGGATGGGCCTTGGCGCGCATTATCCCGGCTATCGCCGCAGGTTCGTTCCCTGGGAGCGGGCGCTTGGTCAGGGAAATCTGAGCTACATCCCCTTCGACAATGCGGCGTTTCCCGAAGGCGACCTGCTGCTTGATTTCGCCCGGCGCACCGGGATCCCGGACCGTTTCGCCCGCAAGAGGGGGGCCTTTCGCCAGACCAATGTCTCGCTTTCGGCCGAGGCTGTGGCGGCCCTAGCACGCTATCGCATGAGCCACGGCGCACGCCCGCCGCATGGCCCGGGGCGCGCGGCCGATATCCGGCTGGTTTCGGGGCTGATGGAGCTTGGCTCCAGCCGCTTCGCGCTTGCGGCCGAGGCGATTGCGCCGGTTCTCGAGTCCCACAGGAAGGATCTGGACTGGATCGAGTCGCGGCTGGGCCGCAGCTTTCCCGCGGCCGACCCGTCCGGGTCCGAGATCGGCTTTGCAACCACGGCGGATCTCATGGATTACGCGGCGGGCCTTGGACCCGTGCTGCAGGACTGGCAGGCCCGGCTGTTTCCCCGGGCGCGTCCCGCCGGCACCCTGCCCGAGGATATCCTGCTGGCGATCCGCGAGAGCGAGCTGGAGCGCCTCTCTGCTCTCTGAGGCCGTCTCGCCCCTTTACCGCAACGGGCCACAGCGCTAGGTCAAGGCACCAGCAGCGAAGGATGCCGACGATGCCCGAGGATCTGATCAACAGCTTCATGACCGGCCCCGACGAGAAGGGCCGCTTCGGCCAGTTCGGCGGGCGGTTCGTTTCGGAAACGCTGATGCCGCTGATCCTCGAGCTGGAACGGCAATACGAGATCGCCAAGACCGACCCGAGCTTCTGGGACGAGATGGATTTCCTCTGGAAACACTACGTCGGCCGCCCCAGCCCGCTCTATTTCGCCGAACGCCTGACCGACCATCTGGGCGGGGCCAAGGTCTATATGAAGCGGGACGAGCTGAACCATACCGGCGCGCACAAGATCAACAATGTGCTGGGCCAGATCATCCTGGCCCGCCGCATGGGCAAGAAGCGCATCATCGCGGAAACCGGCGCGGGCCAGCACGGGGTGGCGACGGCCACCGTCTGCGCCAAGTTCGGGCTGCAATGCGTGGTCTATATGGGTGCGCATGATGTGGAGCGGCAGGCGCCCAACGTGTTCCGCATGCGGCTTCTGGGGGCCGAGGTGGTGCCCGTCACCTCGGGCCGGGGCACGCTGAAGGATGCGATGAACGATGCCCTGCGCGACTGGGTCACCAATGTGCGCGACACGTTCTACTGCATCGGCACGGTCGCGGGCCCGCATCCCTATCCGGCGATGGTGCGCGATTTCCAGGCGATCATCGGCAAGGAGACCAAGGCCCAGATGCAGGAGGCCGAGGGCCGTCTGCCCGACACGGTGATCGCGGCCATCGGCGGCGGGTCGAATGCGATGGGCCTTTTCTACCCCTTCCTCGACGACAAGAGCGTCCGCATCATCGGGGTCGAGGCCGGGGGCAAGGGCGTCGACGAAAAGATGGAGCATTGCGCCTCCCTCACCGGCGGGCGGCCGGGCGTGTTGCACGGCAACCGGACCTATCTTTTGCAGGACGAGGACGGGCAGATCCTCGAGGGCTATTCGATCTCGGCCGGGCTTGATTATCCCGGGATCGGGCCCGAGCATTCCTGGCTGCACGAAATCGGCCGCGCCGAATATGTGGCGATTACGGACCGTGAGGCGCTCGAGGCGTTCCAGCTGTCTTGCGCGCTCGAGGGGATCATCCCCGCGCTGGAACCCAGCCACGCGCTGGCCCATGTGATGAAGATCGCCCCCGGCCTGCCGAAGGACCACCTGATCGTGATGAACATGTGCGGGCGCGGTGACAAGGACATCTTCACCGTGGCCAAGCACCTTGGCTTTGACATGAAGGTCTGAGGCCCCGCAAGGGCCTTGCTAAACGCAGGTTTAGGCTCATGGCGCCAAGGTTGATGGCGGCAAGCGCAAACCTGTGGTGGATTCCCCTCGCAGCCCGCTCCGGCCAGGAGTGCCGTGGTCCCGTCGCATACCGGGCGGGATCGCGAAACCCTGTCGAGGAGACCAGTGATGAAACGATCTGTTGTAACGAGCGGTGCCGCAATCCTTGCCCTTGTGGCGGGGCTGGCCTGGGCCGGGGACGAACGCGACGACCCCGTGGATTCCGAACCGGGCCATTCCGACGGATGGGACGCAAGTGACGGGAGCGACGACTACGAACCCGCTCCCCCTCCGTCGGGGGATGATTGGGCCGGGCCGGACTGGAATTACGATCCGGGCACGTGGGACGGAGACGACTTTCCCGTCATGTATGAAGAACCCGGCCCGACCTGCTTCGACTGTGATGGCGTTGACGACAGCGCCGAGATGGTGATCACCGGCGCGCCCCGGGCCGGCGTCGAACGGCGCGAGGCGCGGCGGGACTGGCGCGAGCTTCATCAGGCCAACCGGCGCAACGTCTGTTTCGAGGCCGATCTTTACGTGCCGCTTCTGTGCGACTGGCAGCGCCCCTTCCTGGGCGACCGGATGCCCTGACGCGGGGGCCGAAGCCCTGGCTCTGCGGCCGGGGCTCAACCCTCTTGCCCGCGCCCGCGCGCCGATGGATGATCCGGGCGCGCGGGCGCGTTCTGCTGTTCCGGGGTCAACGGGTTCACAGGCGCCAAACCCATGATGAAAGACCGCTCCATGTCTGACCAAGCCTCTGCCAGGCTGTTCCAGAGGATCGCAGCGCTGATCCTTGCGCTGTTCCTTGGCCTTCACGCCGCACCCGCCCGCGCCGAGATCTGGGAGGATCTGGTCGTCGAGGCGCTGATCGATCAGGGCTATGAGGTGTCGATGGTGCATCGCACCCTCCTGGGCCGCGTGCGGATCGTGGCCCTGTCGGAGACCCTGCGCCGCGAGATCGTGATCAACCCCCATACCGGCGAGGTGCTGCGCGACTATTCCTCGATCCTGCCCAGCTCGACCCATACCGCGCCGCGGCGCGAAAGGGACCGCAGATCCGATCCGGCCTCGGTGGCGACCAGCGGCGTGGGCGCGGTTTCCGAAGCGGTGGCGCCCCGCGCGACGAATACGGGCGACTGAGGATGATGCGGCGGGCAGGGGAGGCGGGGTGATGCGGGGCAGGGGGGCACTGGTCGCTCTGATCCTGTTGCAGGCGGTCTGCGCGCTGTTCTTCGTCTCGGATATCCTGATGGGGCTTTTCGGCTTCTATCCCGTGCCGCTGGGCTGGTCCTTCCGCGAAGCGCTCGAGATTGCGGCGGCGGTCGGGCTGGTCCTGGGGCTGATCTTCGGCGCCATCGCGCTCAGGCGCTCGCGGTTTCAGCTGCGCGCGGCCGAGGAACGGCTGCAGCGCGCCTCGGCCGCCTTCATGGACGTGCTCGAGGAACGGTTCGCCGAATGGGGGCTGACGCCGGCCGAACGCGATGTGGCGCTTTTCGCGATCAAGGGGCTGTCGCTGCAGGAAATCGCCACCCTGCGCCAGACCAGCGAAGGCACGGTCAAGGCCCAGACCAATGCGATCTACCGCAAGGCCGGCGTCACCGGCCGACCGCAGCTTCTGAGCCTGTTCATCGAGGAATTGATGCTTCTGCCGCCGGGCACCGATGCGGCGCTGCCGCCCCCCGCGCCGATGGCGGCCACCGGAACCGACCGGACCTGAGCACCAGGCAGCTCAGGTCATGGCATGGGCCTGCAGCACATCCAGCGGCACGATATCAAGGGCCTGGGCATGGGTCGCGGCAAGGTTGACCCGGGGGGCGCAGCCCTCCTCATGCGCCTGCAGGAACCGCGCGGCGCAAAGGCACCAGTGATCGCCGGGCCCGAGGCCGGGAAACCCGAACTCGGGCCGGGGGGTCGACAGGTCATTGCCGACATATTTCGAGAAGGCGAGGAATTCCGCCGTCATCACCGCACAGACCGTATGGCTGCCGCGATCCTCGGCACAGGTATCGCAGGCGCCGTTGCGGAAGAAACCCGTCAGCGGATCCAGCGAGCAGGGCGCAAGCGCCTTGCCCAGAACGTTGAGGGAAGGGGCCTTGTCCATCGCGGTGCTCCTTTGCTGCTGCCCCGGCCGAGTCTAGCGGCCCCGGCGGCGCTGCCAAGCCTTGACGCGGTCCGGTCTTGGCCGCACCTCAGCGAAAGCGATCCGCAAGCCGCTGCAACAGGCTGCGGCTGTCGGGCGCTGCATCGCCTTCGGAGGAGGGCGCCGGCGCGCTGTCGGCCTTTGGCGCCTGCGGGGCAGGGCGGGGCTTGCGCTGTGTGGCCGCGGGCTCTGCACCGGCGGCCCCCTTCGCCCCCCCCGACCGGGGCGGGTTCATCCGCAGCCCCACGGCATTGAGGAACCGCCCCCCGTCGCCCGAAGCCAGATCCGCCGCCCCGTCCGAGATCCCGCGCAGCAGATCGTCCAGCCAGTCCTGATCGGCCTTGGCGAAATCATGCAGGACATAGCCCGGCACCGCCTCTTTCCGCCCCGGATGGCCGACGCCAAGGCGCACCCGGTCATAATGCGGCCCGATATGGTCATGGATCGAGCGCAGCCCGTTATGCCCGGCATGCCCGCCCCCGGCCTTGAGCCGGATCTTGCCCGGGGCAAGGTCGATCTCGTCATGAAAGACGGTCAGATCCGTGGACTCCAGCTTGTGGAAATCCAGCGCCGCGCGCACCGACTGGCCCGAGAGGTTCATGAAGGTCTGCGGCTTCAGCAGCAGCACCTTTTCCGAACCCAGCCGCCCTTCGCTGATCTCGGCCTGAAACTTCGACCGCCAGGCCGAAAAGCCATGATCGGCCGCGATCCGCTCGACGGCCATGAAGCCGATATTGTGCCGGTTGCCCGCGTATTTCGCGCCCGGATTGCCAAGACCTGCCCAGAGTTTCATGCCCTTCCCCTAAACCACGCCCGGCGCGAGGGGAAGCCGCTCCCTCCCGCCAGCGCTTTCGGTATGGTGACTTTCCACAAGCCGCCCCTCTGGCTATATGACGAGCAAAGCAGGAAAGGCAGATCCCATGACGCGACCCGTTTTCGACGCCACCGCGACCGGCGGCAACAAACCCTTCGGCGACCTGCCGGAATGGGATCTGACCGACCTCTACACCGCCCCCGACAGCCCCGAGATCAAGCGCGACATGGACTGGCTTGAAACCGCCTGCGCCGAATTCGCCCATGACTACGAAGGCAAGCTCGCCACGCTCGACGCGGCCGGGATGCTGGAGGCCGTCAAGCGCTATGAGCGGATCGACGTGATCGCCGGGCGCATCATGTCCTACGCGGGCCTGCGCTACTACCAGATCACCACCGACAGCGAGCGCGCCAAGTTCATGTCGGATTGCCAGGACCGGATCACCGCCTATACCACCCCGCTTGTCTTCTTCAGCCTCGAGTTCAACCGGATCGAGGATGACCACCTTTCCGGCCTTCTGTCGGAAAACCCCGACCTCGCCCGCTACAAGCCCGTCTTCGACAGGATGCGCGCGATGAAGCCCTATCAGCTGTCGGACGAGCTGGAGAAATTCCTCCACGACCAGTCCACCGTGGGCGCCGCCGCCTGGAACAAGCTGTTCGATGAAACCATCGCGGGCCTGACCTTCACCGTGAACGGGGAAGAGCTGAACATCGAAGGCACGCTGAACCTTCTGACCGAACAGGACCGGACCCAGCGCGAAGCCGCGACCCATGCCCTGGCCGAGGTGTTCCAGACCCATCTCAAGACCTTCGCCCGCGTCCACAACACCCTGGCCAAGGAAAAGGAGATCGAGGACCGCTGGCGCGGCATGCCCTCGCCCCAGACCGCGCGGCACCTGGCCAACCATGTCGAACCCGAGGTGGTCGAGGCCCTGCGCGACGCCGTGGTCGCGGCCTATCCCCGCCTCTCGCACCGCTATTACCGGCTGAAGGCCAAATGGCTGGGGCTTGAGCGGATGCAGGTCTGGGACCGCAACGCCCCCCTGCCGATCGAGGACACCCGCATCATCCCCTGGGACGAGGCCGAGCGCACCGTGATCGACGCCTATGCCGCCTTCGACCCGGCGCTGGCCGACCTTGCGCAGCCCTTCTTCAAGAAGGGCTGGATCGATGCGGGCGTGAAGGCCGGCAAGGCCCCCGGCGCCTTCGCCCACCCCACCGTGACCGAGGTGCACCCCTACGTGATGCTGAACTACCTCGGCAAACCGCGCGACGTGATGACGCTGGCGCATGAGCTGGGCCACGGCGTGCATCAGGTGCTGGCGGCGGGGCAGGGCGAACTCCTCGCCTCCACCCCCCTGACGCTGGCCGAAACGGCAAGCGTGTTCGGCGAGATGCTGACCTTCCGCAAGCTTCTGGAACAGGCCCGAAGCCCCGCCGAGCGCAAGACGCTTCTGGCCGCCAAGGTCGAGGACATGATCAACACGGTCGTCCGCCAGATCGCCTTCTACGATTTCGAATGCAAGCTGCACGCCGCGCGCGCGCAGGGAGAACTCACGCCAGACGACATCAACGCATTGTGGATGAGCGTGCAGGCGCAATCCCTGGGCGACGTGTTCGATTTCGCACCGGGGTATGAGACCTTCTGGGCCTATATCCCGCATTTCATCCACTCGCCCTTCTACGTCTATGCCTATGCCTTTGGGGATGGATTGGTGAACGCGCTTTATGCGGTCTACGAGGAAGGCGACCCGGATTTCCGCGCCAAGTATTTCGACATGCTGAAGGCGGGCGGATCGAAGCACCACAAGGAATTGCTGGCGCCGTTTGGCCTCGACGCCTCGGACCCGAAGTTCTGGGACAAGGGGTTGAGCATGATCGAGGGGATGATTGACGAGTTGGAGAGGATGGAGGGGTGAGAAAACAATGGTTGCGGCAATCTAGGCCCCCCATTAGATTGGGTCGAGGCACCTCAAGCAGCAAGCGATGAAAGGTTCGGATGGATAATCATAAATTCATATACTTTGACAATGCGCCAGCTTATGGTGTTTTGAACGGAGCTATTCAGGTTGAATTGAATGCATCATTCCTTTGCGCAAAGAATGATGGAAGTATCGATGTTCAATTGGTTGATGTGGCAAGCCTTCGATGCAGTCCAATGGCGGCACGGGCGCTCATTTCGGCGCTGCAGCAGGAAATTGACATGGCCTCAAAAGCGGCAAACAAGTCTGCTCCAGAAGCTTCCGTCAACTGACTTGGATTTCTTCACTGGTTGCAAAGTCTATCCCGCCCGGGGTTAACAGCGCGAAGCGCCCCCGGGCAGCGCCCGACCGCCCCTCAGGGCGGGCGCTTCCGCAACCTCTGCGCGGGGCAAAACCGCAGGAGGGGCGGCACCATGAAGCGCTGACCACAATCGTCGGCAGCGCCCACCCGCGGTCGGGCGCTGCCCGGGGGCGCGGCCCGGCGTGGCGCAGGTGGCAAGGGGCGAGGGCAAAGCACCCTGAAACCCCTTCCCTTCCCCCCCGATCCCCTCTATAGCCCCCCCACTCAAACCGGGCCCTACACCCTTGGAGGAGGGCCCCTCTACACAGGAAGCAATCCCATGGCTGGTGAGATCCCCGATCTTCACGCCACGGTACGCGCGGGGACAGGCAAGGGGGCCGCCCGCACCGCTCGCCGCAACGGCGACGTACCTGGCATCGTTTATGGCGGAGGCGCCGATCCTCTGCCGATCAACATCCCCTACAACGCGCTTCTCAAGCGGCTCAAGGCCGGGCGCTTCATGTCCACGCTCTTCAACCTCAAGGTCGAAGGGCAAGAGGACGTGCGCGTGATCTGTCGCGGCGTGCAGCGGCATGTCGTGAAAGACCTGCCGACCCATGTCGATTTCCTGCGTCTGCGCCGCACGACCCGGGTCAACATCTTCATCCCGGTCGAGTTCACCAACCACGCCCAGGCCCCCGGCATCAAGCGCGGCGGCGTGCTGACGGTGGTGCGCCCCGAGGTGGAACTGAACGTGCTGGCGGGCGAGATCCCCGATCACATCACGGTGGACCTGACGGGCCGCATGGTGGGCGACGTGATCCACATCAGCGACGTGACCCTGCCCGAAGGCGTGAAGCCGGTCATCGACCGCGACTTCGTGATCGCCAATATCTCGGCCCCCTCCGGCCTGCGCTCGGCCGATAACGAGGCCGAAGAAGAAGAGGCCTGAGGCAGAGGGCGGGACGCTCTCGCCCCTTTCGCAAGAACCCGAACGGGGCCCTTCGGGGCCCCGTTCTGCATTCGCGGCCTACCCCCGCGCGGCCAGCAGCGCGCGCAGGGTGTCGAGCGTGTCGATCTCGGAGGCGGGCTTGTCCTGCCGCCAGCGCAGTATCCGGGGAAAGCGCAGCGCGATGCCCGATTTGTGGCGCGGGCTTTCCTGTATCCCCTCGAAGGCGATCTCGAAGACCAGCTCGGGCGGCACCTGCCGGACCGGCCCGAATCGCTGCAGCGTGTTCTTGCGCACCCAGGCGGTGATCTGGCGGAACTCGGCGTCCGACAGCCCGCTATAGGCCTTGGTGAAGGGGACCAGTGCTTCCCCGTCGCGCAGCGCGAAGGTATAGTCGGTGAACAGGTCCGCCCGCCGCCCGTGGCCCGCCTGGGCATAGACCATGACCGCATCGACGGTCAGCGGCGCCACCTTCCATTTCCACCAGTCGCCCCGCTTGCGCCCCGCAAGATAGGGGCTGGAGAGGCGCTTGAGCATCAGCCCCTCGGCCCCCTCATCCCGCGCCGCCGCGCGCAGGGCAGCAAGGTCTGCGGCGGTCTTGAAGGGCAGGGCGGGCGAAAGGCGCAGCGGCGCGTCGGGGGGCAGGGCGGCGGCAAGTGCGGCGAGCCGTTCGCGGCGGGCGGCGAAACCGGTCTCGCGGATGTCCTGGCCCCGATCCTCGAGCAGGTCATAGGCCATCAGGATCACCGGCGCCTCGGCCAGAAGCCGCTTCGGCACGCTCTTGCGGCCAAGGCGTTTCTGCAGGGCGGCGAAGGGCAGGGGGCGGCCCTCGGCAAAGGCCAGAAGCTCGGCATCGATCACGCTGCCGTCGGGCAGCCAGTCGGTGAGGGGGGCAAGCTCGGGAAAGCGGTCGGTGATCAGCTCCTCCCCCCGGCTCCAGAGGTGGCGGGTGCCGCCGCGGTGGATGAACTGGGCGCGGATCCCGTCCCACTTGTATTCCGCCGCCCAGTCCGCGAGCGGACCAAGCTCGGCCGGATCGTCCAGCGCATGGGCCAGGTAGAACGGATAGGGGCGCGAGAGGTCGGCCTCGGGCGAGGGGGCCTCGATCAGCGCCTGCCAACTGGTCGTCTCGGGCGTCCAGTTGCCCATCAGGCGGTGGGTCAGCCCGGCCTCGTCGCGCCCCAGAGCCTGCGCCAGCGCGCGCACCATCAGGGTCTGGCTGATGCCGACCCGGAAGCCGCCGGTCAGAAGCTTGGTGAAGAGGAAGCGCTCGGGCGGATCGAGGCTGTCCCATGCGGCAAGGATCCCGGCCTTGGCCGCCTCTTCGGGCAGGGTCGAGAGGTGGCGGATATGGGCGATCCAGCCGGCAAGGCTGCGCTGTTCGCGGCGCGCGGGGGGCGGCAGTATCAGGGCGATCGTCTCGGCCAGATCGCCGACCACGGCATAGCTGTCCTCGAACAGCCAGTCGGACAGGCCCGCCTGCTCGGCCGCCCAGCGGCGCAGGACGGTGGCGGTGATCGTGCGGCGCGGACGGCGGCCCGAGAACAGGGCGACGGTCCAGAGCCGGTCTTCCTCGGGCGCCTCGCGGAAGTAATCGGAAAGGGCCGCGACCTTGGCATTGGTGCGGGTCGTGGCGTCGAGCGTGGCGTAGAGGGCGGCGAAGCGGCGCATCAGGGGGCCGGCGCGGACAGCGCGGACAGCGCGGTGGCAAGGCGCAGGGCGCGGGGAAATCCGCGCCCTGTCATGGGGTGGCCTCTTCCGTCTCGGGGGCCTCCAGCCCTTCGCCGGCATATTCGGTGCTCACCACATGCGCCTCAAGCCCCTGCTCCTCGAGATGGCGCCGAAAGCTGGAGGTATAGCCATGGGTGACGAAGACGCGCTCTGCCCCGGTCGCACGGATCGCCTCATTCAGACCCTCCCAATCGGCATGATCCGACAGGACGAACCCCCTGTCCGCGCCGCGCCGGCGCCGGATCCCGCGGAGCGCCATCCAGCCCGAGGCCACCCCGGTGACAGGCCCCGCACCGCCCGTCCCGAACCGCCGCGCCCAGGGGCCGGAGAGCGCCGAGGGCGGCGCGAGCACCAGCGCGCCCCGCTGCGCCTTCAGATCACTGTCGCGGGTGACGGATTCGGTCGCGGGCAGGGCGATCCCCTGGCCGCGCAGCACCGCGTTCGTGGCCTCGATGGCGCCATGGGTCAGGATCGGGCCGATGCCGGGATCAAGCAGCCGCAACAGCCGCTGCGCCTTGCCCAGGGCATAGGCCCCCAGCAGGGTAAAGCGCCCCTGGGCGGCATTGTCGGCCCACCAGCGGTTCAGCTCGGCCGCCAGATCCTCTTGCCTTGGCCAGGAAAAGACCGGCAGGCCGAAGGTGCATTCACTGATGAAGGCATGGCAGCGCAGCGGCTCGAACGGGGTGGAAAGGCCGTCATCCACCGTCTTGTAATCGCCCGAGACGACCCAGACCTCGCCCCCTTTCTCGACCCGGATCTGGGCCGAGCCGGGCACATGGCCGGCGGGGTGGAACGACACGGTCACATCGCCGATCCGCCGCCGCTCGCCATAGCGGATCGTCTCGAGCTGGATCGGCCCGAGGCGGTGGCGGATCACCGGGGCGGCAAGATCGGTCGCAAGGTAGGATCCCATGCCGGGGCGGGCGTGGTCGGAATGGCCGTGGGTGACAAGCGCGCGGGCGACCGGGCGCCACGGGTCGATGTGGAAATCGCCCGTCGGGCAATGGATGCCCCGGTCGGTGAAGGTCAGAAGCGCGCTCATGGGGGCGAGGGTAGCACAAGGGGCGGCCCCGGAAAGGGCGCGCGGGAAAGCGTGTGCGGGGAAGCGCGGGCGGGAGCGGGGATATTTCGACGGCAGAGACAGAGCCGGGATTGCGCTTGCCCACTGGGCGTGATGGCATGGTCGGCGCAACGGGGCAGGATGTAACGGGGGAGGATGTGATGCGGGCAAGCGGGCCGAGGACGGCGGGGTTGAAGGCGCGGATGGCCGCGGGCGAGCGGCTGGCGGGCACCTTCGTGAAGATCGCGGACGTCAGCGTGATCGAGGTTCTGGCGCAGGCGGGGCTCGATTTCCTGTGCCTTGACGGCGAACATGCCGCCTGGGACCGGGGCCGGCTCGATGCGGCGCTGGCCGTGGCGCGGGCGCTCGATCTGCCGGTGCTGGTGCGGGTGGCGGCGGCTACGCCGCAGGATGTGCTGGCGGCGCTTGATCTGGGCGCGCTGGGCGTGGTCGTGCCGCATGTCGACAGTGTCACCAAGGCCGAGGCGGTGGCGCAGGCGGCGCATTTCGGCCGGGGCGGGCGCGGCTATGCCGGATCGACGCGCTGGGCCGGCTATGCGACGCGGGCCATGGCCGATGTGCTGGCACAGGATGCCGAAACCATCGTCGTGGCCCAGATCGAGGAACCCGAGGGCGTCGAGGCGGTCGAGGCGATCGCCGCCGTGCCGGGGGTGGATGCCTTGTTCGCAGGCCCCGCCGATCTGAGCGTCGGCTATGGCGAAACGGCGCTGGGCAGCCCCGCGCTCACCCGCGCGCTGGCGCGGATCGGGGCGGCGGCCTCGGGCGCGGGCAAGGCCTATGCGACCTGGGTGCCCGATGCGGCCACGGCGGCCGACTGGGCGGTGCATGGCGTCACGGTCTTTGTCGTGGCCTCGGACCATTCCTGGATGCGCGCGGGCGCGATGGGCGCGGCAAAGGCGATTCGCGGCTAGGCGGGGCGGGGCCAGGCCAGGCGGGGCCGGGCCAGGCGGGACCGGGCTATGCGGGGCGGGCCGCGCGGAAATGCTCGGCAAGCTGGTCCATGATCCGGCGGCGGGTCTCCGGCCGCTCCATCAGGACCTCGTGCCTTGCGCCCGCAATCACCTCGAGCCGGCCGCGGGGCCAGGTCGTCATCCGGCGCCGGATCGGGGCGGGCTCGACGATCTCTTCCTCGGTTCCCAGAAAGGCGAGGGTGGGAACGGGGGGCGCGGGGCGGCGCGCGAGCGCCCGCATCTCGGTCAGGGCAGCGCCCAGCCATTGCAGCGAGGGGCCGCCCAGCGCAAGGTCGGGATGCTCGCGCAGCTGGCGCTGCATATAGGCATAGGTCTCGGGGTCCGAGGTCAGGTGGTTCTCTTCGAAGGGCGCGCGCAGGATATAGGTCTCGACCGCCTGACCGGGGGTCAGGACATGCCCCATCCGCACCGCCCGCGCAACCGAGGTCAGCGTCCAGGCCACCGGCCGCATCGCGGTTTTCATCCGGATGCCCCACATCGGCGCGGTAAAGACGGCGGCCTGCACCGGCAGGCCCTCGATCAGCGCGCGCAGGCCGATGCAGCCCCCCATGGAATGGGCCAGCAGGAACCACGGGCGCGGCAGGTCCAGCGCGCGGGCCTGTGCGACCATGGCGGCCACATCCTTCTGGTAATCGGCAAAGCGCCAGACATGGCCCAGCGCCGGATCGGGCAAGAGCCGCGCCGCGATCCCCTGTCCGCGCCAGTCCACCGCAAGCGTCGCAAGGCCCAGCTCGGCCAGGTCGCGGGCGGTGCGGCCGTATTTCTCGGCAAATTCGGTGCGGCCGGGGAACAGCAGGACCGTCCCCTCGGTCGCCGTGGACTGCCCCCAGACGGCGGTGCGGATCCGCAGCCCGTCCCCGGTGGTCAGGAAATATGCGGCCCCGTCGGCCGGACCTTCGGCCACTTCGGCATGAAGCGGCGCGGGCCCGGCCCCAGAGAGGCGCGCCGCTTCAGCCAAGCAGGGACGACAGCCGCATGGCCATCCCCATATCGCCCGACAGGCTCAGGCGGCCGGTCATGAAGGCGGCGGTCGGGTTCAGCTCGCCGTCAAAGATCGCGCGGAAGGTCTCGGGGCTGGCGGTCAGGGTCACATCGGCCTCGCTATCCTCGACCCGGGCGCCGCCTGCGTCGATGACCATCGCGCCCTCGCCCTCGAAGACGAATTTCGCACGGCCCTCGAAGGGCTTGCCTGCGATCCTCTGGTTCAGCATCTCGGCGGCGCGGGTCACGATCTCGCTCATGGGTCGTCCTTTCGGTGAAGTGATGGTGCCCCTCTGGCATCCTCGGGCACATGCGTTACATTCCCGATATGACGTCTGAACGAATGACCTTCAAACCTATCGTCGCGGCAGTTTTGCTGGTAGTCGGGTTTTCCTTACCCCTTGGGGCGCAGGAGAGCGCCGATCCGGTTACGCCCGATCCGGTGACGCCCGATCTGGTGACACCCGGGGCCGATGAGGCCGCGGCCGTAGCGCCCACGCGGCTGGACCGGCTGCACGAGCAGCTGCTCGAGGCCGCGGATGCCTTCGAGGCGGACCGAATCGCCGATCAGATCATCACCGAATGGTCCAAGAGCGGCTCACCGGCGATGGACCTTCTGCTGCGGCGCGGGGAAGAGGCGCTCGAGCTGGGCGATTTCGTGCTGGCGGCCGAGCATTTCACCGCCGCCATCGACCATGATCCCGATTTCGCCGAGGCCTGGCACGGGCGGGCGGCGGCCTATTACAGTTCCGGCCTGATCGGCCCCGCGCTTGACGATCTGCGCGAGGTGCTGGTGCTCAATCCGCGCCATTTCGACGCGATGCGCGGCTTCGGCGTCATCCTCGAGGAGCTGGGCCAGCTCGAGGAGGCGCGCGCCGCCTACCTGCGGGCGCAGGCTATACATCCGCGCAATCCTGAGTTAGCCCGGTCCCTGGAACGACTGGACATCGCGCTTGAAGGTATGGCGATCTAGCATCGCACCCCCGGGGCCGAGGCGCCCCGGGGAAGCTGAGGGGAAGGCCCCATGACCGCCCATACCCCGCCCCGTTCGCCGCAAGGGCCGCGCGTGACTGCCGTGCTGGGCCCCACCAATACCGGCAAGACCCATTACGCCATCGAACGGATGCTCTCCCATCGGACCGGCGTGATCGGCCTGCCGCTGCGGCTTCTGGCGCGCGAGGTCTATGACCGGATCGTCACGCTGCGGGGGCCTTCGGTCGTGGCCCTTGTCACCGGAGAAGAGCGGATCGTCCCCGACCGGGCGCAATACTGGGTCTGCACTGTCGAGGCGATGCCCGAGGGGATGGGCGCCGATTTCCTTGCCGTGGACGAGATCCAGCTTTGCGCCGATCCCGAGCGCGGGCATGTCTTCACCGACCGCCTTCTGCACTGGCGCGGCCGGCACGAGACGCTGTTCCTGGGCTCCGACACGATGCGCGGCGCGATTGGCGCGCTGGTCGACAATGTCGTCTGGATGCGGCGCGAGCGATTCTCGTCGCTCAGCTACACAGGTTCGAAAAAGATAAGTCGGCTCCCGGAACGCGCGGCGATCGTGGGGTTTTCGGTTGATAATGTATATGCGATCGCCGAATACCTCCGCCGCACCCGAGGCGGGGCCGCGGTGGTGATGGGGGCGCTCTCGCCGCGCACGCGCAATGCGCAGGTGGCGCTCTATCAGAACGGCGATGTGGATTACCTGGTCGCCACCGATGCCATCGGCATGGGGCTGAACCTCGACATCAACCATGTGGCCTTTTCCAGCCTCGTGAAGTTCGACGGCGCGCGGATGCGCCATCTGGCCCCCGACGAGCTGGCCCAGATCGCCGGGCGGGCCGGGCGCCACCTCAGCCCCGGCACCTTCGGCGTGACGGGCGAGGCGCATGAACCCGAGCCCGAGGTGGTCGAGGCCATCGAAAACCACCAGTTCCGCCCCGTGACGCGCCTGCAATGGCGCAACGCGCGGCTGCAGTTCGGATCGGTGGACCGGCTGATCCGCACGCTGGAAGAACGCACCGACAACCTCTGGCTGACCCGGGTGCGCGACAGCGACGACCTGATCGCGCTCAAGACGCTGGCCGAAGATCCCGAGGTGCGCGCCCGCGCCAGCGACGGCCCTTCGGTTCGGCTTTTGTGGGATGTCTGCCGGATCCCGGATTTCCGCGGCATCTCGCGCGGGGAACATGCCGCACTTCTGGGCACGATCTACGGCTATCTGCATCAGTCCGGGCAGGTTCCGGCCGATTGGCTGGCCGCCCAGATCGCCCGCATTGACCGCACCGACGGCGATATCGACACTCTGTCCAAGCGCCTCGCCTATATCCGCACCTGGACCTATGTGGCCCAGCGGCGCGGCTGGACGCATGATGAAACACATTGGCGCGAGGAAACCCGCGCTGTAGAAGACCGCTTGTCGGACGCCCTTCACGAGGCGCTGACCCAGAGATTCGTGGATCGGCGGACCAGTGTTCTGGCCCGTCGGCTCAGGCAGAAGGAGATCCTCGTGGCCGAGGTGAACGACACGGGCGAGGTCAGCGTCGAAGGCGAATTCGTCGGACGGCTGGAGGGGTTCCGCTTCCGGATGGACAAGGCGGCAAGCCCCGACGAGGCGCGCACCCTGCGACAAGCGACGGTGCAGGCGCTGGCGCCGCATTTCCACCTGCGGGCGGACCGCTTCTACAACGCGCCCGATACCGAGATCGACTTCACCGATCAGGGCGGGCTGATGTGGGGCACCAGTGCCGTGGGCCGGCTTGCGGCCGGGTCCGACCCGCTCAAGCCGCAGGTCACGGCCTTTGTCGATGAAGAGGCGGGGCCGGATGTCGCGGCCAAGGTGCAGCGGCGGCTGCAGCATTTCATCGACCGCAAGATCGCCACCGCGATGGAGCCGCTTCTCGCCCTGCAGCGCGACGAGACGCTGACCGGCCTTGCGCGCGGTTTCGCCTTCCGGCTGGTCGAAGGTCTGGGGATCCTGCCGCGCGGCGATGTGGCCGAGGATGTGCGCGCCCTCGATCAGGAGGCCCGCGCCGCCCTGCGCAAACATGCGGTGCGATTCGGTCAGTTCACCGTGTTCCTGCCGCCCCTCCTCAAGCCCGCGCCGACACGGCTGCGCCTGCTTCTGTGGGGCCTGTCGAAGGGTCTGGACGAATTTCCCGAAAGCCCGCCCGCCGGTCATGTGACAGTGCCGGCCCGGCGCGACGTGCCCCCGGGCTATTACGCGATGGCGGGGTATCGGGCGGCGGGCGACCGGGCGATCCGGATCGACATGCTCGAGCGGCTGGCCGACATGCTGCGCGATTGCGACGGGCGCGCCGGGTTCGAGGCGGTGCCGGCCATGCTGTCGATCACGGGGCTGTCGCTGGAGCAGTTCGCGGGGCTGATGACGGGGCTTGGCTATCAGGCCGAACGCGGCGAACGGCCCAAGGTCAAACCCGCCCCGGCCGAGGCCGAAGCGGCGGCGCAGGCCATGCCCGGGCCGGCAACGGAACCCGAGGGGGCCGGGGATCAGGCCGCACAGGCCGAGGTTGAAGCGCCGACCGCCACCGCCGAGCCGACGCAGGAGAGCGCCGCCGCAGAATCGGCTCTGCAGACCGCCGAGGCGGAACCGCCTGCCGCCACCGAGGAGGCCGCGACCGAAAGCGCCGCACCGTCGGAGGTGATCTCCGAGGGCGTATCGGAGGAAGTGGCACCGGTTGAAGCCGCACCAGTTGAAGCGGTAGTCCCGGAAGGCTCCGCCGAGGATGCCGGTCAGGCCGAGGCGGCGCCGTCCCCCGAGATGGAGGTCTTCTACCTCTTCACCCGCGGCGCGCGTGGGCCGCGGCGTGATCGGGGCGCCTCCCGCGGCCCGGCGGCCGGGCGCAGCGCGGAGGGTGCCGGCCAAGCGCCGGAAGAGGGCCGGGGCAAGGCGCGCGGAAAGCCGCCCCGCAAGGATCGGGGTCCGGCGGGTGCGGCCGGCGAGGCGGATCGTCCGCCCCGGTCAGGCAAGCCCAAGCCGCGGGACAAGTCCAGAGACAAGGGCGCCGGCGCGGGCCACCGCCCCCAGGTCTTCGAGGCGGCCCCGCCGCCTGCGCGCGGCGATGGCAAGGGCAAGGACCGGCGCGAAATGGCGGTCGATCCCGACAATCCCTTCGCGGCGGCGCTTGCCGGGTTCAAGACGCGGTGAGTGGCGGGTGACAGCGGCGCTCTGCCCGAGGCCAAGATGAGCGGCCCTGCCTCCGGCCAGACCTCCGGGACGGAAAGGCCCGCGTCCCGCGAGGGGATCCGGCTGGACAAGTGGCTCTGGCAGGCGCGATTCTTCAAAAGCCGCAGCATTGCGGCGCAGACGGTCAGCGACGGCCGGGTCCGGGTGAATTCCGAACGCGTGACCAAGCCCGCCCGGACGGTCGGGCCGGGCGATGTGCTGACCTTTGCGCAGGGGGGCACGATCCGGGTGGTGCGGCTTCTGGCCGCTGGCACCCGCCGCGGCCCGGCGCCCGAGGCGCGCGCGCTTTACGAGGATCTGACCCCACCGCAGGAGGGCAGCGAAACCGCAGCGTCGAATCCGGCGTTCGACGGCCCCGGCCGCCCCGGCAAGCGGGAACGCCGCAACTTGCGCAGCTTTGGCGTTCCGGGTGGTTCCGACGCGCTTGAATGATCCGGCCGGACGTTCTAACTCCCCCCTCGGGATCAGGAGAGGCCGATCGGATGACCTATATCGTCAACGACAATTGTATCGCGTGCAAATATACCGATTGCGTCGAAGTCTGTCCGGTCGATTGCTTCTATGAGGGCGAGAACATGCTCGTCATCCATCCCGACGAATGCATCGACTGCGGTGTCTGCGAGCCGGAATGCCCCGCCGATGCGATCCGCCCAGATACCGAACCCGACATGGAGAAATGGGTCGAGTTCAACCGCAAATGGGCCGAGAAATGGCCCGTGATCGTGACCCGCAAGGATCCGCTGCCCTCGGCGGAAGAGATGGACGGCAAGCCCGGCAAGCTTGAGCTGTTTTCCGAAGCCGCCGGCACCGGGGGCTGAGGCGAGGGGCCGAATCGGTGGGCTTGGCCATCGTGGGGCCGGGCGCAACGGGCGCAGGGTGAAGCCCGCGCCACGCGTTTGCTGCAAGCGGGGCGTGACCGGGGCCCGGGCCTTTCGCGGCGGCTGTTTTTGTGATATAGGTATCGCAATGAAGCTGCCGACACCCTGACCGCACTGACCTGCATGTCACCTGACGGATCCTGTCCGTCGGGTTTCTTGCGGCCTTGACCCCGGCACCATGACACTCGGAAGGATGCCCATGAGCAAAGCGAAGAAGAATGATTTTCGTCCCAACGATTACGTCGTGTATCCCGCGCATGGTGTGGGCCAGATCATCTCGATCGAGGAGCAGGAGGTCGCGGGCTTCAAGCTCGAGCTGTTCGTGATCTCCTTCGAGAAGGACAAGATGACGCTGCGCGTGCCGACCCACAAGGCGACCGAGGTGGGGATGCGCTCGCTGTCCTCGCCCGATGTGGTGGCGCATGCGATGAAGACGCTGAAGGGCAAGGCCAAGGTCAAGAAGGCGATGTGGTCGCGCCGCGCGCAGGAATATGAACAGAAGATCAATTCCGGCGATCTGATCGCGATCGCCGAAGTGGTGCGCGACCTGCACCGCGCCGATGACCAGCGCGAGCAGAGCTATTCCGAGCGTCAGCTTTACGAGGCGGCGCTTGAGCGCCTCACGCGCGAGATCGCTGCTGTCGCCGGCAATGACGAGAATGCGGCGGCGAAGGAAATCGGGTCGGTCCTGCTGGGTCGGGCCGCCTGAGGCAAACGGTGGGCGGGCGGAATTTGCAAAATTCCGCCGCGCCGATTTTTGCAAAATCGGCGGTTCGGCCGCAGCACTTGCGGGGCCTGGGGCGCAAGGCGGAATTTTGCAAATTCCGCCTACCCCAGGGCGTCAGCAGTTCGGGACGTTGACCGCGAGACCGCCCAGGGCGGTCTCCTTGTACTTCTCGCTCATGTCGGCGCCGGTCTGGCGCATCGTCTCGATCGCCGCATCCAGCGGCACGAAATGCGTCCCGTCCCCCCGCATCGCCAGCGAAGCCGCCGAGACGGCCTTGATCGCCCCCAGCCCGTTGCGCTCGATGCAGGGCACCTGCACCAGCCCCCGCACCGGGTCGCAGGTCATGCCCAGATGGTGTTCCAGCGCAATCTCGGCGGCATTCTCGACCTGTTCCGGCGTGCCCCCCAGCACCGCCGCCAGCCCCGCTGCCGCCATGGCCGAGGCCGAGCCGACCTCGGCCTGACAGCCGCATTCCGCCCCCGAGATCGAGGCATTCGTCTTGATCAGCCCCCCGATCGCCGCCGCGGTCAGCAGGAAATCGGGCATCTGCCGCAGGCTCGCGCCGGGCACGAAATCCAGCCAGTAGCGGATCGTCGCGGGCACCACCCCCGCCGCCCCGTTGGTCGGGGCCGTCACCACCTGACCGCCCGCCGCATTCTCTTCGTTGACCGCCATCGCATAGACCGACATCCAGTCGTTGATCGTATGGGGCGCGGTCAGGTTCATGCCGCGTTCGGCCAGAAGCTTTTCGTGAATGCCCTTCGCCCGCCGCTTGACCTTCAGGCCCCCGGGCAGAATCCCCTCGCCCTGCAGGCCGCGATCGATGCAGGCGTTCATCACCTCCCAGATCCGCAGGATGCCGGCGTCCAGCTCGGCCGCGCTTCGGCGGGTCAGTTCGTTGCGCCGCTTCATCTCGGCGATCGAAAGTCCGGCCTCTGCCGCCATGTCGAGCATCTGCACCGCCGTCCGGAAGGGAAAGGGCACCGGCGCGCCGCTGTCGCCGGCCTCTCCGGCGGCGAGTTCCTCGGCGGTTTTCACAAAGCCTCCGCCGATGGAATAATAGGTGATCTGGGTGATCACATCGCCCTGGGGGTCAAGCCCCCGCAGGATCAGCCCGTTGGCATGACCGGGAAGGGCCGGGCCATAGTCGAACAACAGATCGGCCGAGGGATCGAAGCGCAACGCGCCCAGCCCCTCGGGTGCGACTGTCCCCTCGGCCCTGATCCGCGCCAGTTCCGCCTCGGCCTTTTCGGCGTCGTAGTCATCGGCCCGAAAGCCCGCCAGCCCAAGGATCACCGCCCGGTCCGTCGCGTGACCCACGCCGGTGAAGGCAAGGCTTCCGTGCAGCGAGGCGCGCAGCCCCGCGACCTGGAACGGCTGGGCGCGCAGATGGTCAAGGAACCGCGCCGCCGCGACCATCGGCCCGATCGTATGCGAGGAGGAGGGGCCGATGCCGACCTTGAACATGTCGAAGACGGAGAGGAACATCGGATCGGGCTTCCTTCTGGCTGGGCCCGGACCGCAGGGGGCAGGGGGCAGGGCCCCATGATCGGGCCCCATGATCTTGGGGTCGTCGGCGGGTTCGCGCAATGCCCCATCGACGCGCCAGTTGGAAACGACCGGCCTCGTCGACCCCCTCGCCTATCCTGCGGGCTTTGCTATAAGCGGGGGGACACCACCGGACGAGGGCTGCCATGACCCGTGACCTATCCCCGATCGACAGGGCCAAATATGCCGCCGCCCGGCGCGCCGCGGATCTGGTGGAGGGCGGCATGAAGGTCGGCCTCGGCACCGGCTCGACCGCCGCCTGGCTGGTCCAGTGCCTGGGCGAGCGCGTCCGCGACCAGGGCCTGCGCTTCACCGCCGTGCCCACCTCGACCCGGACGGCGGTGCTTGCGCGCGAGGCGGGCATCGCGGTCAGCACGCTGGACGAGGCGCGCTGGCTGGATCTGACGATCGACGGGGCGGATGAGTTCGATGCGAACCTGAACCTGATCAAGGGCGGCGGCGGCGCGCATCTGCAGGAAAAGATCGTGGCCACCGCCAGCGACCGGATGGTGGTGATCGCCGATGCCAGCAAACAGGTCGAGACGCTGGGCGCCTTCCCGCTTCCGGTCGAGGTCGTGCCCTTCGGCTGGCAGACGACCAAGACCCTGGTCGAAGAGATGCTTGTCGGCCTTGATGTTCTGGGCCGTCACGCGGTTCTGCGGATGAACGGCGATGCCGCCTTCGTGACGGATGAGGGCAATCACATCCTTGATCTGCATCTGCACCGGATCGGGCAGCCGCGTCAGCTTTCGCTGGTCCTCAACCAGATCCCCGGTGTCGTGGAAAACGGGCTGTTCATCGACATCTGCGATGCGGTGGTGATCGGTTTCGCCGACGGCCGGGTCGAGACGCGCGACATCACGACCGGATCGGTCGAGCAGGGCCGGATGGACCTGCCGTTGCAGGACAATATCTTCACGCAGGTGTCGGACTGAGCCTGCGGGGCCGGTTCGGCGCCCGACCGGAACCGGACGGGCGCGGGCCGGCTGCCTAGCTAGCGCGCCAGCATCTTGCGGATCTCGTCATTGAGTTCGCGGAACACATGGCGCGGGCTGACCGCGTCGAGCATGTCGACGATGGCGGCGATCTGGGCCTCGGACAGGGACCGGTTGCCCGTCAGCTGTTCGAGCTTCACCCGCACCACGTGATTGCGGATGGCGCCCGCATCGGCGCGCTCGGCGGCCATGTCGGCCACGACCTTGCTGGATTTCGCGAACTGGATGAAATCCTTGTTCAGAAGGTCGTAGGACAGCTCTCCCTTGCGGTTGGTATAGGCTTTCACGATCGCCTCGTATTCGGCGCTGTCGACGGCGGCGGCCTCTTCGGGGGCGTCGTCCTCGTCATCGGGGGCGGCCTCGGGGGTGGCGACAAGGCGGACGGGGCCGCGCGCGGTATAGGGCAGGCCGGTGGTCAGCTCCTGCGCTTCGGCGAAGGCCTCGTCGGGGTAAAGCGCGCGGGGCGTGTTGGCGGCGATGTCGGGCGTGCCGGACTTGCCGTTGATCAGCGCCAGCCCGGGCTGGGCGCTGTCGTGGCGCAGGATGACAAGCCCGGTGCGGCCGCCGCGCAGCTTGCGGCGATAGGCGACGGCTTCGAGCGACGAAAGTTCGACGAGTCTGGTTCTGATCACGGTGCGGGGCTTCCTGTTCTTTGATCTTCGCGGCCAGACTAGCGGGATCGCGCGCGATCAGCCACGGCTTTCGGCCGGGTCGGGGCCGGGTGAGGTTGCGAGGGATGCCGCTTGTGCTGGCACCCCGGCGCGAGGTGTGGGATAGAGCACCCGCACAGGGACGGAACACTTCATGGCCTTCGACTATGACCTTTTCGTGATCGGCGGCGGTTCGGGCGGGGTGCGCGCGGCGCGCATGGCGGCTGCGACCGGCGCTCGGGTCGCATTGGCCGAAGACAGCCGGATGGGCGGCACCTGCGTGATCCGGGGCTGTGTGCCCAAGAAATTCATGGTCTTCGCCTCGTCCTTTCCGGCCGCGATGGAAGAGGCGCGCGCCTATGGCTGGGGGGCCGAGGTTGGCCATTTCGACTGGCCGGGCTTTCGCGGCAAGCTTCATGCAGAGCTTGACCGGCTGGAAGGGGTCTACCGGCGGCTTCTGGACGGGGCGGGGGTCACGGTGCACGACCAGCGCGCCCGGCTGGCCGATGCGCATACGGTCGAGCTTGCCGATGGCACGCGGCTGCGCGCCGCCCATATCCTGATCGCCACCGGCGGGGCGCCGGAACGGCCCGATCTGCCCAATGCGCATCTGGGCTGGATCTCGGACGACATCTTCGAGATGGAGCACCTGCCAAAGTCCATCCTGATCGTCGGCGGCGGCTTCATCGCCTGCGAAATGGCCTGCATCCTCAACGGTCTGGGGGTGAAGGTGACGCAGTTCTACCGCGGCGCGCAGATCCTGCGGGGTTTCGATGGCGAGGCGCGCGGACTGGTGGCCGAAGCGATGAAGGAACAGGGGATCGACCTGCATCTGGGCACGAATATCCTGGCCATGGGGCCCGAGGGCTCTGCCCCGTTCGATGTGCCGGTGGGCGAGGGGGCGACAAGCGGCGAAGGCGGCAGCGGCCCGATCCGGGTCAAGGCCACCAACGGCACCGAGCAGGTGTTCGACGCGGTGCTGTTCGCCACCGGGCGGCGGCCCAACAGCGCGGGCCTTGGCCTCGAGGCGCTGGGGGTCGAGGTCGGCCGGCGCGGCGAGATCGTGGTCGATGCCTATTCGCAGACCGCCGTGCCCTCGGTCTTTGCCGTGGGCGATGTGACCAACCGCGCCAACCTGACCCCGGTCGCCATCCGCGAGGCGATGGCCTTTGTCGAAACCGTCTTCGAGGGGCGCCCGACGCCCGCCGATCACGAGCTTATCCCCTCGGCCGTCTTCACCCAGCCCGAGCTTGGCACGGTGGGCCTGACCGAGGAAGAGGCGCGCGAGCGCGAAGAGGTCGAGATCTACTGCACCTCGTTCCGGCCGATGCGTTCAGCATTTGCGGGCGATCCGACGCGGGTTCTGATGAAGCTTGTCGTCAGCCGCCAAAGCCGCAAGGTTCTGGGTTGTCACATCGTCGCACCAGAGGCCGGCGAGATGATCCAGCTTGCTGCAATCGCAGTGAAAATGGGGGCCACGAAAGAGGATTTCGACCGCACCGTCGCGGTCCATCCGACGATGGCCGAAGAGCTTGTGACCATGCGCAAACCCGTGAGAACGGCTTGAAATTCGCGTCGATGCGCACAATTAGGGAACGTGAGGGTCGGTCTGACCGATAACACCAGCGGAAAGCAGAGGATCAATGGCAGGAAACAACGGAGGGCCCTGGGGGGGCGGTGGTGGCAATCGCGGTTCGGGTGGGGATGACGACAATCGCCCCGACGACCGGAGGCCAGGCCGCAGGCCGGGCAGCGACGGGCCGCAGATCCCCGAGATCGACGAATTGATGAACAAGGGGCGCGAACAGCTTCGCGTGCTGATGGGCGGCGGCGGTGGCCGGGGCAACATGAACGGCTCGGGCCAGGGCGGCGGCGGGCCGAAGATCACCCGCGGCACGCTGGGCCTTGCGGCGCTGGGCGTGGCGATCCTCTGGGGGGCGATGTCCTTCTACACGGTCAAGCCCGAAGAGCAGTCGGTCGAACTGTTCCTTGGCAAATACTATGCCACCGGCAATCCCGGTCTGAACTTCGCGCCCTGGCCGGTCGTGACCTATGACATCGTCAACGTGACCTCGGAACGGACCGAGCAGATCGGCTCTTTCGGCGGGCTGCGCGACGATACCGGGCTGATGCTCACGACCGATGCCAACATCGTCGACATCGCCTTTCAGGTGGTCTGGAACGTGAACGATCCGACCAAGCTTCTGTTCCAGATCCGCGATCCGCAGCTGACCGTGCAGGCGGTGTCAGAATCGGTCATGCGCGAGATCATCGCAGCCTCGAACCTTTCGCCGATCCTGAACCGCGACCGGGGCATCATCGCCGCCAGAGCGCAGGAGCGGATCCAGGAGACGCTTGACGAATACGAAAGCGGTATCTCGATCGTCCGCGTCAACCTCGACAAGGCCGACCCGCCCGCCGAGGTGATCGACAGCTTCCGCGCGGTGCAGGCCGCCGAACAGGAGCGCGACCGGCTGCAGCGCCGGGCCGATGCCTATGCCAACACCGTTCTGGCAGAGGCCCGCGGTCAGGCCGCCCGCGTGATCGAAGAGGCCGAAGGCTATCGCGCCTTCACGGTCAACTCTGCCCTTGGTCAGACCAGCCGCTTCACCGCCGTTCTGGGCGAATACCTGAACAACCAGGATGTGACCCGGCGCCGGATCTATCTCGAATCGATGGAGCGGATCATGGCGGATGTCGACAAGATCATCCTTGATCCGACCGTCGCCGGTGGCGGCAACGGCAACGGGGGCACCGGGGTGATCCCGTTCCTTCCGCTGAACGAGCTGATGCAGGCCGGGGCCGGTGGGGCCGCTGCGGCGGCCGCCGTGACCACCACCTCTTCCACGACGACGGGGAACTGAGCCATGAGAAAATCAATCTACTTCCTGCCGATCCTCATCATCGCCGTCGTCGGTCTTCTGTCCTCGATCTTCGTGGTGGATGAACGCGAAAAGGCGCTGGTCCTGCAGTTCGGCCAGATCAAGCAGGTGCGCGAGGAACCGGGCATCGGTTTCAAGATCCCCCTGATCCAGGAGGTCGTGAAATACGACAACCGGATCCTGTCTCTGGATACCGACACGATCGAGGTCACGCCCTCGGATGACCGGCGTCTCGTGGTTGACGCCTTCGCCCGCTACCGGATCGTCGATGTGGTCCGCTTCCGTCAGGCCGTCGGCGTGGGCGGCATCCGCGCCGCCGAGGATCGCCTGTCATCGATCCTGAACGCCCAGATCCGCGAAGTGCTGGGTGCCGATCAGGTGACCTCCGACACGATCCTGTCGGAAGAGCGCCGGGTACTGATGAACCGGATCCGCGACCAGTCGCGCGCCGCGGCGCTGGCGCTGGGGCTTGATGTGGTCGACGTGCGCCTCAAGCAGACCAACCTGCCGGCGCAGAACCTTGACGCGACCTTCGCCCGGATGCGGGCCGAGCGCGAACGGGAAGCCGCCGACGAGATCGCCCGCGGTAACGAAGCCGCGCAGCGGATCGAGGCGCTGGCCGACCGGACCGTGATCGAGACCATCGCCGAGGCCGAGCGCGAGGCGCAGATCACCCGAGGCGAGGCCGATGCCGAAGCCGCCGCGATCTTCAACGCGGCCTATGGCGCCGACCCGGAGTTCTTCGACTTCTACCGCTCGCTCCAGGCCTATGAAGGGTCGCTTCAGGGCGTGAACTCCTCGCTGGTGCTGACGCCGTCGAGCGACTTCTTCTCCTATCTCTATTCGTCCGATCCGACGCGCGAACCGGCGGCACCTTCGATGGGCCAGACGGCCGCAGCCGAATAGATGGAAACCGCGCTTCTTGCGCTGGGGCTTGTACTTGTGGTGGAGGGGCTGGTCTATGCACTGGCCCCTTCGCTTGTCGAGGACATGCTTGCCGCGATCCGCTCTCTCTCGCATCAGCAGCGGCGCATGATCGGGCTTCTGGCGCTGGCCCTGGGCGTGGCCCTTGTCGGCATGGCCCGGGCGCTTGGCGCCTGACGAAAGTTGCCGCCCGGGCTGGGTCGCCTTTCCCGGGCGGGCTTCACGGCCCGTTTACCCGGCGCACGGCAAGATTGCGTTCGCGTTCTGCCGCACTAAGTTGAAGACCAAGCCCGTTGCGGGGGGGCCGACCGGAAGGCCCGACCCCGAACCCCTGAACAGGAGCATGACATGCAGCCCAAGGCAGTCGCAGCCGCTTACACCGCCTCCCCCCTGATACGCCTGTCGGCGGCATTGCTGCTTGGCACGGCGCTCAGCCTGTCCTTCGCGCTGCCCTCGCGCGGGCAAGAGGCGCTGACGCCCTCGTCCGAAACCATGCCGCTCAGCCCCGAGACGACCCGGCCGCTCAGCTTTGCGGACCTGGCCGAACAGGTCAGCCCGGCGGTGGTCAACATCACCACGTCGACCGTCGTGGCCTCGCGCACCGGGCCGCAGGGGATCGTGCCGGAAGGGTCGCCCTTCGACGATTTCTTTGACCGCCTGCCGGGGCAGAACAACTCGCCGCGCCGCTCCTCGGCGCTGGGTTCGGGCTTCGTGATCACGGATGACGGCTATGTCGTGACGAACCATCACGTCATCGAAGGCGCCGACGAGATCGAGATCGAGTTCTATTCCGGCATCAAGCTGCCCGCCGTGGTCGTCGGCACCGATCCCAATACGGATATTGCGCTGCTCAAGGTCGATGCGACGGATCTGCCCTTCGTGGCCTTTGGCGACAGCAATGGCGAAGGGTCGCGCGTGGGCGACTGGGTCATGGCGATGGGCAACCCGCTGGGGCAGGGGTTCTCGGTCAGCGCGGGGATCATCTCGGCGCGCAACCGCGCGCTTTCGGGCACCTATGACGACTACATCCAGACCGATGCCGCGATCAACCGGGGCAATTCGGGCGGCCCGCTCTTCAACATGCAGGGCGAGGTGATCGGCGTGAACACCGCGATCCTGTCGCCCACCGGCGGGTCGATCGGGATCGGCTTTGCGATGTCGTCGCAGGTGGTCGAGAATGTGGTCGCCCAGCTCAAGGAATTCGGCGAGACGCGGCGCGGCTGGCTGGGCGTGCGCATCCAGGATGTGACGCCCGATATGGTCGATGCCGTGCCGGGGCTGGCCAGCGCCGATGGCGCCATGGTCACCGACGTGCCCGAGGGCCCCGCGATGGAGGCCGGGATGCTGGCCGGCGACGTGATCCTGTCCTTCGATGGCAACAGTGTGCGCGACACCCGCGAACTGGTCACGATGGTCGGCAATTCCTCGGTCGGCCAGACCGTCCCGGTCGAAGTGCTGCGCAATGGCGAGGTGATGACCCTTGCCGTCGTCCTTGGCCGCCGCGAAGAGGCCGAGGGGATGCTCTCCCCCGCCAGCTCTGGCGACGAGGCACCCGAACCCGAAGTCCTTGGCATGATGGGGATGCAGCTGTCCGAGATGTCAGCCGATCTGATCGAGGCCTTCGATCTGCCCGAAGGGGCCACCGGCCTTGTCGTGGTCGAGGTCGATCCGATGTCGGATGCCGGCGGCAAGGGCATCCTGCCCGGCGATGTGATCACCGAAGCCGGTCAGCAGCCCGTCACCACGACGCGCGAATTCGAGGACAGGGTCAGCGCGGCCAGCGATGCGGGCCGGTCCTCGATCCTGCTTCTGGTGCGCCGCGCGGGCGATCCGCGCTTCGTCGCGCTTTCGATCACCGAATAGCCTGGGCCCTGACCTGCCTCAGAGTGCCGCGATCTCTTCGGGAGAGAGCGGCACAAGGCCAAGGCTGCGGGCCGTGCGGATCGACAGAAGCGGGCTGTCCGGCCCGTTGCGGCGCTGGAAATCCTGCACGGCGCGGCCGGTGTTGCGGTCCATCAGCCCGTTGATCGGGCCGGTATAGAAACCGCGCGCGGCAAGGGCGCGTTGCAGCGTCTCGACGAATTCCGGCGTATAGGCGGGGGGGCAGAGCGTCTCGAAAGCCACCTCCTGCCGTTCGCGCACGATCTCTTGCCGGGTGACGGTGCGATAGGCGGCAGGCTGCAGGATCGTGCCGTCGGCCGCGCGGAGGGCAGGGCGGTCAAGCACCTGTTCGGTCACAGTCTCGATCACCGCCGGGCTGACATCGCGGCCAAAGCAGCGCCCCTCGGCATCCGTCTCGATCCCCGCGGCCAGAAGCAGGGGCGGCGTCTCGGCCGGCAGGGTCGCGGGCGTGCAGGCGCCAAGGCACAACAGCACCGTCACCCCGGCAAGGGGGCCGGACAGGCGGGACGCGGGGAAGGCGAGGATTGATCGCACCGGGCGGCGGTTTCCGAACTGTGACGCGAAACGATAGCCGAGGATGCAGCATCGCGGAAGCCGGGCGCGGGCCGCATGGGGGCAACTGTCGCCTTCACTCCACACTGCGCCGTGCCGCGACCCTTTTGCTACTGGCAGCGCGCCGCGTCACCGCATAGAAGAGCCTTCGGACAGATTGCATGAGGGAACGACAGGTGGCCCGGATTACCTATATCGAACATGGCGGCAAGGAACATGTCGTGGATGTGCCCAACGGCCTGACCGTGATGGAGGGCGCGCGCGACAACGGCATTCCGGGGATCGAGGCCGATTGCGGCGGCGCCTGCGCCTGTTCGACCTGCCATGTCTATGTCGATGCGGCCTGGGTCGAAAAGCTGCCAGCCCGCGACGCGATGGAAGAGGACATGCTCGATTTCGCCTACGAGCCCGACCCCGTCCGCTCGCGGCTGACCTGCCAGATCAAGGTCTCGGACGCGCTTGACGGGCTGCGGGTGCAGATGCCGGAAAAGCAGATCTGACCCCGGCCGCCTGCCGCGCGGCCCCTAGTCGGCAAGGGCCGTGCGCACGCGGTCCTGAAAGTAATGCACGCCCTTTTCATGGCGCGATGACAGCGGCCCCGGCGAATAGACGCCGGCCGCGTAGTTCGCATGCGTCTCGACGCAGACCTGATAATCCTCGCGCACCACGGCCAGATTGTCCGCGATGGTCTTGGCGCGCGCGGGGGCCTGCGCCTCGGACGTGTCGGCAAAGTGGAAGTGATAGACCTGCTCGGTCCGGTCCACCCCCAGCGGATTGATCCGCGAGGTGTTGATGCCCCCCTCGAACAGCGACAGCGTCCAGTTCGGCCACATCCAGAGCCACTTGCCCCGGTAGAACAGCCCCGCCTTGGGCGGCGCCGTCATGCGCACAAAGCCGCGATGCGCCGTCGTCTCGAACGCCTCGAAATCAATGGCGGCGAAAAAGGCGGGATGGGTGCCGGGGATGTGGTAGCCCTCGACGAAATTGTCGGTATAGACCTTCCAGTTCGCGTCAAACTCCACCCGCGCGGTATCGGTCGCGGTGTAGCTTTCCAGCGGCTCGTCGGCCAGTTCCGCCACCAGATCGCCCAGCTGATCGGTCAGGCTTTCCACCGGATCGACCGCCGCGAACAGAAGCCCGCGCCAGATCTCGACCGAGACGGGTTCAAGCGGCCAGTCCTCGGGCACGATGGCCGGATCGGTGCCGAACCAGGGCGCCTGCACCAGCCGCCCCGTATCGGCATAGGCCCAGTGGTGATAGGGGCAGCGGATCAGGTTGCAGGAGCCCGTCCCCTCGGGCAGAAGCCGCGCGCCCCGGTGGCGGCAGACATTGCGAAAGCCCCGCAGCACCCCGTCGCGCCCCCGGATCGCGATCAGCCCCAGCCCGGCCACATCGACCGACAGATATTGCCCCGCCTCGGCCACAGCGCTTGCCGGCCCCATATATTGCCAGGCCCGCCAGAAGATCGTCTGCCGCTCGCGCTGATAGGCCTCGGGCGAGACGTAGAGCGCGGGGTCGAGGTTCAGGGGGTGGTTCGGGCGCTGGTCGTCCATGTCAGTCCTGCCTTCGATGGGGTGAAGCCCGCGCAGGCTCGCCCAATCGCGCGGCAGGATCAAGGTCGCTTCGATCAGGCGGGCCAGGGCAGGCGCCCCGGTTCGAGTGTCGAGCGGATGAGCCCTAGCCCTCGCCCTTGCGGGCCCGGATCCGGGCCGCGCGCCGGGGCGGCTCGGTCGGTGCGGCCTCCTGCATCGCGCGCACGCGCGCCTCGGCGCTGGCCAGAAGGCCGGGGATCAGCGCCGCTTCGGGCAGGTTCTTCCAGTATTTCTTCGGCATTTCCGAGGTCATCGCCGCCACCTTGACCCGCGCGGGGTTGAAGATATTGGCGAAATAGGTGGCCCAAAGCGCCTCGGCCCCGTCCTCGGGCAGGTCGGGACGGGGGCCGCCGGGGTGCAGGCTCAGCGCGCCATCGTGAAACCGGGCGGTCAGAGCGGGCGTGGCGATGATCCAGTCCATGTCGGCAAAGCGGCGGGCAAAGAAGGGCGCGGTGGGTTCCAGCGTGAAATGCGTGGGCTCGAACCAGGCGGCAAAGCTGCGGCGGGGGGCGTCCTTCGCGCCGATCTCGCGGAAGCGGACAAAGGCCTTCATCTTGTGCTGGCAGCGGCGGACGGTCTTTTCCATCTGCCGCAGCCGGGCCAGCGCAGGGTCGGAAAGGTCGGCCATCAGCCCCGCATTGCCCCGCAGCCGCCACAGAAGCGCGTAAAGCCGCGCGAATCGTTCCGGGTCGCGGTGCCAGACGACCGTATCGGCCAGCGTGACAAAGCTTTCGGGCACCTTGATCCGGGCGGGCGGGGGCGGGGGCGCTGGATCGGCGAAAAGGTCGGGGGCGGCCGCGCCATGGCTCCAGGTCACGGCCTCGGGCGGGGTGCGGGTGGCGATCAGGCCGCGGGCGGCCTCGCGCCAGGCGCGGTGGGTGCCGGTCAGGGGCAGGGTGATGTGCGGCATCAGAACAGGCTGAGTTGTTCGGGCGGCCGGACAAAGCGGGCGCGCAGGTCGGCGCTGTCGGTCAGCCGCCCGGGGCGCCAGTCGGGCAGGGTGATGAAGGGGCGGGCGGTCTTCATGTTGGCCCCGATCCGCGCCAGATCGTCATGGCGCAGGGTGCGATGGGGCCGCGCCGTCAGGATGCGCTCCACCGTCTTCGTGCCGAAACCCGGCACGCGAAGCAGCATCTCGCGGGGCGCGCGCGCCACATCGACGGGAAAGAGGCCGCGATGCGCCAGCGCCCAGGCGAGCTTCGGGTCGATCTCGAGGTCGAGATTGCCGTCGGGCCGGGCGGCGGTGATCTCGTCAACCTTGAAGCCGTAGAAGCGCATCAGCCAGTCGGCCTGATAGAGCCGGTGTTCGCGCACCAGGGGCGGTGTCACCAGCGGCAACATGCGCGAGGCATCGGGGATCGGCGAGAAGGCCGAGTAGTAGACGCGCTTCAGCCCGTAATCGCCATAAAGCCGCGTGCTTTGCCCCAGGATCACCGCATCGGTCGAGGCATCCGCCCCCACGATCATCTGCGTCGATTGCCCGGCAGGCGCAAAGCGCGGCGGGCGCGTGCCGCGGTGGCTGCGGTCCCTCGCGGCGGCGCGGAGGCCCTTCACCTCGCCCATGGCCTTGCGGATCGTGGCGGGGTTCTTTTCGGGGGCCAGCTGCGCGACGCTCTGGTCCTGCGGCAGTTCCACATTGATCGACAGGCGATCGGCGTAGCGCCCTGCCGCTTCGATCAGTTCGGGGGCGGCGTCGGGGATGGTCTTGAGGTGGATATAGCCGCGGAAATGCTCGTCCTCGCGCAGGCGGCGGGCGATGCGGACCATGTCGGCCATGGTCGCATCGGGCGAGCGGATGATGCCCGAGGACAGGAACAGCCCCTCGATATAGTTGCGGCGGTAGAATTCGATGGTGAGGCTGACCACCTCATCGACCGAAAACCGCGCGCGCGGCGTGTTGGATGAGACCCGGTTGATGCAATAGGCGCAGTCGTAGATGCAGAAATTGGTCATCAGGATCTTGAGCAGGCTGATGCAGCGCCCGTCCGGCGCATAGGCATGGCAGATCCCCGACCCGCCGGCCGAGCCCAGCCCCTTGCCGTCGCGCGAATCGCGCCGCGTGGTGGCCGAGGAGGCGCAGGACGCGTCATAGCGCGCGGCGTCCGAAAGGATGGCGAGTTTTCGGTCAAGGCTCAGGGCAGACATGAATGTTCATGTAATGTTCCGAGCGCGCTCCGGCAAGTCAGAACTGGCGCCCGGCCCGAGCCGGGGAACGAGATTATGCACATAATCTCGCCCGGAATTTGCGCAAACTCCGGGTCCCGGCCCGGCCGTCGCGCTCAGTCGGGCAGGCGCGCGCGGGCGGTTCCGGGGGTCACCGGTCTGCCCTCCCTCACGGCGGCAAGGGCTGCAAAGCAGTTCGCCAGCGACATCAAGTTTTCACGCGCATCATGTTCGGGCCTGCGGTCCTCCTCGATGGCGACCAGCAGCTCGCCCATCGCGCCGGCAAAGCCGTCGTTGAACCACTGCCCCTCCAGCACCGGCCGCGCCACGCCCGCCTCGGTGTAAAGCGCCACCGTCTGCGTGCCGAGATCGGGCCCGGTCGAGACCAGACTGCCCTTGGTTCCCGCCACATAGCTCGCATCCAGCGCACCGAAGGGCGTTGCCGCATCAAAGACAAGGCTCGCCTGCGCCGTGCCGAAATCCAGCATTGCCGTGGCCAGCATCGGCGGCTTCACCCCGGCGGCCGGCGCCGTCACCGCCTGGGCCTGAACCCGGTCCGCCAGGCGGCCGGTGATCGAGGTCACGAAATCGAACCAGTGCACGCCGAAATCGAACAGCACCAGATCCTCTTCCTCTTCGAAGGGCGTTCCCTTCACCCAGGTATGGTCCCAGTGCAGGTTGCAATGCACGCCCGTCACCTCGCCGATCAGCCCCGCCTTCACCGCCGCCCGCATCCAGGCCATATGCGGCGACCAGCGCCCGTTCTGGTTCACCGCCAGTTTCATCCCCCGCGCCTCGGCCAAGGCGCAAAGCCGCTCTCCGGTGTCGAGGTCGGTGACAAAGGGCTTCTGGCTCAGCACATGTTTGCCCGCCTCCAGCGCCACCTCGATCAGCGGCACCCGGTCCTCGGGATGCGGTGTCAGGTCGAAGACCGTGATATCCTCGCGCGCCAGCAGCGCCGCGAAATCGGTGGTGACCAGCGCGTCGGGAAAGAACTCCTCGGCCCGACCGCGGGCCTTCTCGATATCGCGCGACAGGATCGCCGCCACCTCGAACCCATGCTTGCGATAGGCATCGAGATGCGCGAAGGAAATCCCCCCGGCCCCGATCAGGGCGATCCGGTGCCGACCTTTCGGCCGGGGCGGCTGATAGGGCAGGTCGGGGGCCGCCACCTCGGCCGCCTTCTTCGAAACCAGCGCATAATCGTCACGATCCGCCATCGCCTTACCCTTTCAGAGCCAGCGTCCGCCCCTCGCGGGCCGAGGCAAAGGCCGTGTCCACGATCCGCTGCCCGGTCCGCGCGATGGCCGGATCAAGCGGCGGGTGCAGCGGCAGCCCGGTCGAAAACGCATGCAGCACATGCTCGATCGGGCCCCGGTTCGGCGCGACCAGCGTATCGACAGGCACCGGATGCGCCTCGGGCCGCGCCCGCGTCTGCACCGAGACGGTGTCATCATAATCCCAGGAGGCGATCGTGCCCTCGCTTCCCACCAGCACGAAACCGCAGCGCGGCTGGGGTTGCGTCGTCCAGGGATCGGTGAAGGTGCCCCAGCGCGTCTCCATCTTCGACAGACCGCGCCGGTAGCGCAGCACCGTCACCGAATGCTCGTCCACTTCAAGCCCCGGCCCGCCCCAGGTGGTCGAGGTCACATCGACCGGCGCCTCGCCCTCCATGAACCAGGTGCCCAGCGTCGCGCCATAGCCAAGATAATCCAGCAGCGATCCCCCGCCCGAGGCCGCCTTGTACCACCACGACCCCGGCTTCTTCCGCTCCACCTCTTCGGCCGAAACCTCGACCTTGTCGGCCAGGTGATACAGCGGGCCGCGGTTGCCGTCGTAGAAATGCACCTCGCGCAAGTCGCCGATCACACCTTCGTCGATCAGCCGCTTGGCGGTGTTGTGGCTCGGATACCAGGCCAGCGGCCAGTTGATCGCCAGCCGCGCACCCGAGGCGGCACAGGCCGCGATCATCCGGTCGGCATCCGCAAGGCTTGCTGCAAAGGGCTTTTCCACCAGGATGTTGCGGCCATAGGGGGCCACCTTCTCGACCCAGTCCGCATGTTCCGCCGTCGCCGGACACAGGATGACCAGATCGGGCTCGAGCGCCATGCAGGCGGCCACATCGCTAAAGACCCGATCCGCCCCGATCTCCAGCGCCGCGATCGCCCCCTCCATCCGCGCGGGATCGGCGTCACAGATGCCCGCGATCTCGGCCTGCGGATGCTCTGCAACCTGCCGCAGCAGATCGCCCATATGCATGTGATCGAAATTGATCCCGACCACCTTGAATGTCCGGCTCATGACCGATCTCCTCCTCTCCTGCCGGGCGCAAGGCTCCTCCCGCTCCCGACTCTGCTGCTTCTTTTGTTCTCAAATATCCCGGGGGACGCCGCGACAGCGGCGGGGGGCAGAGCCCCCTGCGACCTTCGTCACGGGCTCCAAACCGGTGTCACCCGGTCACTCGGCCGCGATCTCCGGCCCCGCGATATGCACCGCCAGAAGGCAGCCATTCGGCGTATGGGAATTGTGCACCGTGCCGTCGCGGTAAAAGACCATGTCCCCGGCCTTCAGCACCGTCCCGTCGCTTTCGATCAACTCGCCTTCGAGGATCAGGAACTGCTCATGCCCGTTGTGCTTGTGCGCGCGCGTGGTCATCCCTGCCGGCATCCGGTAGACGTGAAACCCCTCGCCCAACGGCTTGTCATTGTCGAGCTGCAACACGGTGTCGCCCAGGGCGGCACCATCCTCATAGACGAAGGGCCGGAAGTCGCCCTCCTTGATGTTGACGATCCGGCGTTCGGTTTCTGAAAAGGACATGGCGCGCTCCGTTCGTTCCCCTGCCGCTGCCGCGGGGCCCGACGGGGCCGGCGCGACAGCGATCAGAGCGAGGCTATCCAAGGCGGGCCAGCCTGTCGAGCCTGTCGAGCAGGGGCTGGAAGCGCTCCCGCCCCGTCCCTCAGTCGACGATCCGGCCTTCGGTCGCCTTGCGGATCTCGTCCTCGGTCACGCCATCGGCGCATTCGACGATATGGAGGCCCTTGTGGGTCACATCCAGCACCCCAAGATTGGTGATGATCCGGTCCACCACGCCCTTGCCCGTCAGCGGCAGGGTGCAGTCGCGCAGCACCTTGCTTTCGCCCGCCTTGTTGGTGTGGTCCATCACCACCACGACGCGGCCCACGCCGGCCACAAGGTCCATCGCGCCGCCCATGCCCTTCACGAGCTTGCCGGGGATCATCCAATTGGCCAGATCGCCCTTTTCCGACACTTCCATCGCGCCCAGGATCGCCATGGCGATCTTGCCGCCCCGGATCATCCCGAAGGATGTCGCGCTGTCGAAATAGGCGGAATGCGGCAGTTCGGTGATCGTCTGCTTGCCCGCATTGATCAGATCGGCATCCTCTTCGCCCTCGAAGGGGAAGGGGCCCATGCCCAGCATCCCGTTCTCGGATTGCAGCGTGACGCTGATCCCCTCGGGGATGTAATTGGCCACCAGCGTCGGGATGCCGATGCCAAGGTTCACATACATCCCGTCGCGCAGCTCCTGTGCCGCGCGGGCGGCCATCTGGTTACGGTCCCAGGGCATCAGACGGCCTCCTTCTTGCGCAGCGTGCGCTGTTCGATCCGCTTCTCATGCTCCCCCTGCACCAGCCGGTGCACGAAGATGCCGGGCAGGTGGATATGGTCGGGATCAAGGCTGCCGGTGGGGACGATCTCTTCGACCTCGGCCACGCAGATGCGGCCACACATCGCGGCGGGCGGGTTGAAGTTGCGCGCGGTCTTGCGGAACACGAGGTTGCCCGTCGCATCGGCCTTCCAGGCCTTCACGATCGACAGATCCGCCACGATCCCGCGTTCGAGGATATAGGTCTCGCCGTCGAACTCCTTGTGGTCCTTGCCCTCGGCGATCACGGTGCCGACGCCGGTCTTGGTGTAGAAACCCGGAATCCCCGCGCCGCCGGCCCGCATCCGCTCGGCCAGCGTGCCCTGCGGCGTGAACTCGAGCTCCAGCTCGCCCGAGAGATACTGGCGCATGAATTCGGCATTCTCGCCCACATAGGACGAGATCATCTTCTTCACCTGCCGGGTCTGCAGCAGCAGGCCCAGGCCGAAATCATCCACGCCCGCGTTGTTCGAGACGAAGGTCAGATCCTTCACCCCCGCATCCCGGATCGCCGAGATCAGAAGCTCGGGAATGCCGCAGAGGCCGAAACCGCCCGCCGCGATCAGCATTCCGTCCTTCAGAAGGCCGTCCAGCGCCTCGGCCGCCGATCCATAGACCTTGTTCATCCGCCCCTCCGTGATTGCCTGACCGTCCTTTACGCGGCGGTGCAGCAAAGTCAAATGCGCGCCGCGTGCTACCCCGTGTTACCCCGTGCGACCTCGTGCTATTCGGCGGCCTTGGCTGCGGATTTCGCAGTGGTTTTCGCAGTGGATTTTGCTGCGGATTTCGCGGCGGGCTTCTTCTGGGTGGCCTTCTTCGTGGTCGCCTTCTTGGCCGCAGGTTTCTTCGCCGCCGTCTTGCGGGTCTTGCCCCCTTTGGCGGCCTTGGCATCCACCAGTTCCACCGCCTGTTCCAGCGTCACCTCTTCCGGCGCCACATCCTTGGGCAGGGTCGCGTTCACCTTTTCCCACTTCACATAAGGCCCATAGCGCCCCGGCATCACGCTGATCGCGCCCCCCGACGGGTGTTCGCCCAGCTCCTTGAGCGGCTTGGCCGCCGCCCCGCCGCCCCGCCTTCCGCCGCCCGCGGCCTTCTGGGCCAGCACCTCGACCGCGCGGTTCATGCCGATGGTAAAGACCTCATCCACCTCGGGAACATTGGCATAGACAGAGCCGTGCTTCACATAAGGCCCATAGCGCCCGATCCCCGCCTCGATCATCACGCCATCCTCGGGATGCGGCCCCACGGGGCGCGGCAGCGACAGCAGCTGCAACGCTTTCTCAAGATCCATCTCGGCGGCCTGCCAGCCCTTGGGCAGGCTGGCGCGGGGGGGCTTGGGCACTTCTTCCGTCGCCTCGCCGCGCTGGACATAGGGCCCGAAGCGGCCGTCGCGCAAGCTGATCGGATCGCCCGCGTCATGGCCCAGAAGGCGGCCGTCGGGGCCGATCCCGGCCTCTTCCATGCCCGGCGGGCCGAAGGGGCGTGTGTAGCGGCATTCGGGATAGTTCGAACAGCCGATGAAGGCCCCGCCCGACCGCGCGGTGCGCATCGACAGCCGCCCCGCGCCGCAATTGGGGCAAAGGCGGGGATCGGAGCCGTCCTCTTTCGCCGGGAAAAGGTGAGGCTCGAGCACCTCGTTGATCTTTTCCAGCACCTCGGTGATGCGCAGATCCGCCGTTTCCGCCAGAGCCGCGCTGAAATCGCGCCAGAATTGCCGCAGCAGATCCTGATAATTCGCCTCGCCAGCCGAGACCTCGTCCAGCTGGTTCTCAAGCCCGGCGGTGAAGTCGTATTCGACATAGCGGCGGAAGTAGTTGCTGAGGAAGACCGTCACCAGCCGGCCCTTGTCCTGCGGGATCAGCCGGCCCTTGTCCTTGGCCACATAGCCGCGGTCCTGAATGGTCGTGACGATCGAGGCATAGGTCGAAGGGCGGCCGATCCCCAGCTCCTCCATCCGCTTGACCAGCGTCGCCTCGGTATAGCGCGGCGGCGGCTGGGTGAAATGCTGCTCGGGCGTGACGGCTTCCTTCACCAGCGCCTCGCCCGACGACATCTGCGGCAGACGGGCGCCGTCCTCGTCATCGCCTGCATCGTCGCGCCCCTCTTCGTAGATCGCGATGAAACCGTCGAACAGCACGACCTGCCCGGTCGCGCGCAGGCCGACCTGACCGTCACTGCTTCCGATCTCGACAGTGGTGCGTTCCAGCCGCGCGGCGGCCATCTGGCTGGCGATGGTGCGCTTGTAGATCAGGTCGTAGAGGCGGCGCTGGTCGGTATCCTGGATCTTCAGCTTCTCGGTCGAAAGCGCCATGTCCGTGGGCCGGATGCATTCATGCGCTTCCTGCGCGTTCTTGGCCTTGTTCTTGTACATGCGCGGGCTGTCGGGCAGGTATTTGTCGCCAAACCGCGCGCGGATCGCGTCGCGGGCGGCCATCACCGCCTCGGGCGCCATGTCGATCCCGTCGGTCCGCATATAGGTGATCAGCCCCGCCTCATACAGGCGCTGCGCGGCCGACATCGTCTGCTTCGCGCCCATGCCGAACTTGCGGCTGGCCTCTTGTTGCAGGGTCGAGGTCATGAACGGGGCCGAGGGGTTGCGGCTGGCCGGTTTCGCCTCGACCGAAGTGACCGACAGATCGCGCGAGGTGACGGCCTGCACGGCCAACTCCGCCGCCGTCTGGTCGGCCAGGTCGAAGCGGTCCAGCTTCTTGCCGGCCAGCGACACGAGGCGGGCATCGAAGACCTGCCCGCGCGGCGTCTTCAGGCTGGCCGAGGCGGACCAGTATTCGCGGGCGCGAAAGGCCTCGATCTCCATCTCGCGCTCGACGATCAGGCGCAGGCAGACCGATTGCACCCGGCCGGCCGATTTCGCGCCCGGCAGCTTGCGCCACAGAACCGGCGAGAGGTTGAAGCCGACGAGGTAATCAAGCGCACGGCGCGCCAGATAGGCCTCGACCAGCGGCGCATCGACCTGCCGGGGGCGTTCCATCGCCTCGGCCACCGCCGCCTTGGTGATCGCGTTGAAGGTCACGCGGCTGATGGTGCTGTCCTTCTTGAGGGCCTTGCGGTCGCGCAGGGCCTCGGTCAGGTGCCACGAGATCGCCTCGCCCTCGCGGTCGGGGTCGGTGGCGAGGATCAGGTGGGGGTCGTCCTTCAGCGCATCGGCAATGGCCTTGAGGTGCTTGCGGCTGTCGGCCGCGACCTCCCACTGCATGGCGAAATCCCGATCGGGATCGACCGAGCCATCCTTGGGCGGCAGGTCGCGGACATGGCCATAAGAGGCAAGGACCGTGTAGTCGGAGCCCAGATACTTGTTGATTGTCTTGGCCTTGGCGGGCGACTCGACGACGACGACGGGCATGGGAATCCTTGAATGCAGAGGGGGCACCGATGGTCGGGCAACATGGGCGGTGGGGCCATGGATTGTCAATGCGGTCCCGGGGCGCCCTCGATTGACGCTTTGGGGATGGCTGTTTCCGGTGTATCAACCGGCCATGGTTTGCATCTATACGAGGAGCCTGACGGCGATGATCCGGGTCCTGCTTGCGTTGACGCTGTTGCTGGGGGGGCCGGTTCTGGCCCAGGGCTATCACGAACCGGCCCGCGGAACGGCCGAGAGGCGCGCCCTGATGGATGCGATCCGGCCCGATGCAGAGGCGCTGCTGGGCGCGCCGGTCGAATTCGTGGTGGACGAGTTGCGGGTCGCCGGAGATGTGGCCTTCGCCATGCTTTCGGCACAGCGTCCGGGCGGTGTGCCGATCGACATCCGCAGCACGCCATTCGCCCGGAGTGAGTTTTACGATCCCCTTGGCGGCGATCCGACGCAGCTTCAGGTCTTTTTCCACCGGGTCGGGGGTGCCTGGATCGTGGAGGATTGGGGCGCGGCCTCGACCGATGTCTGGTGGGCGCAAAGCCCGCTCTGCCTGCGCTACCGGGTGGTGATCCCGGAATATTGCTAGAGCGACGGCGCCTCGCCCCCAGCCGCGGCTGACCTCGCCGGTCTCGGACTGCCGCTCCGCTTCGCTACTCCCAAGGCGCCCGCCCGCCCGATGCAGCCTGTGCGAGATGGCCCCTCTGATTGCCCGACCGATCAGGAGACCCGGGCCAGCATCCCGCCTTGTCCACGGGTCAGGCGTCCTTCAAGCTCAAGCTCGACGATGACCGGCACCACGACCGCCGCCGGATGGGCGAGGTCGCGGATCAGCTGATCCTCGGCCACCGGCGAGGGGCCGAGCTGATCGAGGATCTGCCGGTGCAGCGCCGCCACCTCGCGCAGGCTGCGATCGGGCCGGGTCGGGCCAGTGGGTGCCAAGGCAGCCGGGCGCTTGCGGGGGCCGGGGGTCTGTGCGGTCGGCGGCCGGTCCATCCCCGCCGGCGCGGCGCTGCCCAGGGGCAGGGTGGCCTGGGCCGGGATCGCGGGTTCCGCCGGCCCCACCGCTTCGATCACATCGGCGGCAGAGCGCACCAGCGTGGCCCCGTCGCGCAAGAGCATGTTGCAGCCCGAGGCGCGCGCATCGAAGGGATGGCCCGGCACCGCCAGAACCTCGCGCCCCTGATCGAGTGCGGTGCGCGCGGTGATCAGACTGCCGGATTTCGCCGCCGCCTCGACCACGATCACGGCGCGGGCCAGGCCCGAGATGATGCGGTTGCGGGTCGGGAAATGGCGCGCCTGCGGCTGCAGGCCGACGGGCTGTTCCGACAGAAGCAGGCCCCGCGCCGCGATCCGTTCGGCCAGCACCGCATTCTCGGCCGGATAGATCACATCCGCCCCCCCCGCGAGCACCGCGATGGTGCCACCCCCTTCAAGGGCGGCTTCATGGGCCACCGTATCGACCCCGCGCGCCAGGCCCGAGACGATCACGAAGCCCGCCTCGGACAGGCCGGCCGCCAGCGCGCGCGCCATGCGCGTGCCCAGCGACGAGGCATTTCGTGCCCCCACCAGCGCCAGCATCGGACGGCGCAGAAGCGCCGCATCGCCCCGCACCCAGAGAAGCGGTGGCGCATCCGCGAGTTCGGCAAGGGCCGAAGGATAATCCGCCTCGCCATGACACAGAAGCCGCAGCCCCGCCGCGCGCCCCGCCTTCAGCTCGGCAAGGGCCACGCCTTCGGGGCAGGGGTGATAGTCGCTCACGCCGGCCGCGCGCGCCACTTCGGGCAGCGCCAGCAGTGCGGCTTTGGCACTGCCGTGGTCGGCGATCAGGCGCCAGTAGGTCGACAGACCCACCTTGCGCGAGCGCAACAGGCGAAGCCGGCACAGCCGATCATCTTCCGTCGTGGGTGGGAGTGGGGGGTGAGAGGAAGAAGTGGGTACCTCGGCCATCCGAAACTCCGCCTGTTGCAGAATCACGTTTAGGGCAGCGAGGTTAACGCGAGGTAAATCCCGGATCCCGTTTCGTTCTCCCTCTCGCCCCCCCTCTCTCTCCCCCGGTCAGGTCTGCGCGCCGCCCACCGTCAGCCCGCCGATCAGGAGCGAGGGCTGGCCGACCGAGACCGGCACCCATTGCCCGGCCTTGCCGCAGGTGCCCATCCCGGGATCAAGCGCCATGTCCGTGCCCACGGCGCGGATCTTCTGCAGCGCCGTCGCGCCGTCGCCGATCAGCGTGGCGCCCTTCACCGCGGCGATGCGTTTGCCGTTCCTGACGCGATAGGCCTCCGTGCAGGAGAAGACGAACTTGCCGCTGGTCGTATCGACCTGACCACCGCCGAATCCCACCGCATGGATCCCGTCCTTCAGATCGGCCAGCATCGCCGCAGGCTCGTCCGGCCCGGCCAGCATGTAGGTATTCGTCATCCGCGGCATCGGCGCATGGGCAAAGCTTTCGCGCCGCCCGTTGCCGGTGGGCGCCGTGCCCATCAGCCGCGCGTTCTGGCGATCCTGCATCAGCCCGACAAGGATCCCGTCCTCGATCAGGACATTGCGCGCGCCCGGCGTGCCTTCGTCATCCACGGTGATCGAGCCGCGCCGGTCGGGCAGGGTGGCATCGTCCAGCACGGTCACGCCGCGGGCGGCCACCTGCTGGCCCATCAGCCCGGCAAAGACCGAGGTTCCGCGCCGGTTCGCATCGCCTTCAAGCCCGTGGCCCACCGCCTCGTGCAGCAGGATCCCCGGCCAGCCCGGGCCAAGCAGCACGTCCAGAACGCCGGCCGGGGCCGGTTCGGCGGACAGGTTGACCAGCGCGATGCGCAGCGCCTCGGCCGCCATCGGTTTCCAGACCTCGGGGCCGGTCAGGCCAAGCAGGCCGTGCCGCCCCCCGATCGAACTGCTGCCGCTTTCGCGCAGGCCGTTCTCCTCGACGATCACGGTCAGGTTCAGCCGCGCCATCGGGCGGGTGTCGGTGACAAGCGTGCCGTCGGGGCGCAGGATCGCCACCTCCTGCAGGCTGGCGCCCAGCCCGATCGAGACCTGCACCACCCGCGGATCAAGCGCGCGGGCATGGGCGTCGATCTCGCGCAGAAGATCGACACGGGTCGCGAAGGCGCTGCCCTCGGTCGGATCCTCGGCGCCATAGAGCCTGCGGTTGGTGCCCTGCGGCCCCGCGGCAAGCGTGCCGCCGCCCGATCCGACCGCCAGCCGCGCGGTGGCGACGGCGCGGCGCAGGGAATGTTCGTCGATCGTGGTGGAATGGGCATAGCCCGCCGTCTCGCCCAGAACGGCGCGCAGGCCGAAGCCTTCGGAGGCGTCATAGCTGGCCTGCCGCAGGCGTCCGTCGTCGAAGGCCATCGACTCGATCCGGCGCCGCTCGAGGAACAGCTCGCCATCTTCGGCGCCCGCGACGGCCTCTTGCAGCAGCTTGAGCGCGCCGTCGCGGTCGAGCGCGGTCTCGAAGGGGCGGAAGGGGGTGTGCGTCATCAGCTTTGCCTCGGCTTTGCCTTGATCTGGATCATGAAGCGGCTGTTTGACGCAACTCGACTTCTTGTGATGGTCGGCAGGATATGGGAATAGGAACTCAGAAACAGGGAATCCCGTCGTATACGGTCAAGCCTGACATAAAGGGAACAAGATGGATTTCAACACGTTTGGGGTTCGCGCCGGGGGCGTCACGAAAGCCGCGGCTTCCGGTCTTGCCGCCGCAGGCGCGCTGCTTTGGGCCACCGTCGCGCGGGCCGAGCCCGATCTGGGCGAGCTGGAGATCATTGGCGCGCCGGTTCAGGGTGGCATGGGGTTCCAGCCCGCCGCGACCGAGCTTGCGCGCGATCTGCAATGGCTGGACGGGATGATCCTGGTGATCATCACCGCGATCACCATCTTTGTCACCGCGCTGCTGGCCTGGGTCATCATCCGCTACAATGCGCGTTCCAACCCGACGCCGGCGCGCTTTACCCACAATTCGCCGCTCGAGGTGACCTGGACGGTCGTGCCGATCGTGATCCTTGTGGTGATCGGGGCCTTCTCGCTGCCGGTCCTGTTCAAGCAGCAGGAGATCCCCGAGGGCGATATCCATATCAAGGTGATCGGGCGCCAGTGGTACTGGACCTATGAATACACCGATGAAGACATCATCTTCGACAGCTACATGATCGGTTACGGCCAGGGCAACCTGAACGACGACATCCGCGAACAGCTGGTCGAGGCGGGCTATTCCGAAGACGAATTCCTGCTGGCCACCGATACCGCGGTCGTCGTGCCCGTCGGCGCGGTGGTCGTGATGACCGTGACGGCCAGCGACGTGATCCACTCCTGGACGATCCCGGCCTTCGGGGTCAAGCAGGACGGCGTGCCGGGGCGCAATGCCCAGCTGTGGTTCGCGGCGGAACAGGAAGGCATCTATTTCGGCCAGTGCTCCGAGCTTTGCGGCAAGGATCACGCCTATATGCCGATCACGGTCAAGGTCGTCTCGGAAGAGGCGTATCAGGCCTGGCTCGACTACGCCAAGGTCGAATTCCCGATCTGACCCGCCGCCGCGCGCGCTTCGCGCGCGGCGCGAGTCCTGGCCCCGAGGGGTCGCCCGAAGTGAGCAGAACAGAGCCATGACCGACGCCAGCCTGAACACGGCCAGCACCAGCACCACCCCCGGCTCCGGCATCTGCCAGGAGGCGGAGTTCGGCGATTACATCGCGCTTCTCAAGCCGCGGGTGATGTCGCTTGTGGTCTTCACGGCGCTGGCGGGGCTGGTCGTGGCGCCGGTGCCGATCCATCCCTTCATCGGGTTCGTGGCGATCCTCTGCATCGCGGTCGGGGCAGGGGCCTCGGGCGCGCTCAACATGTGGTGGGATGCCGATATCGACGCGCGGATGCGGCGCACCGCGAAAAGGCCGATCCCCGCCGGCAAGGTCGCCCCGCAAGAGGCGCTGGGGCTTGGGCTGACGCTGTCGGGCTTTTCGGTCGTGCTTCTGTGGCTGGCCACGAACCTGGCCGCGGCCGCCCTTCTGGCCTTCACGATCTTCTTCTATGCCGTGGTCTATTCGATGTGGCTGAAGCGGGCCACGCCGCAGAACATCGTGATCGGCGGCGCGGCGGGGGCCTTTCCGCCGGTGATCGGCTGGGTCGTGGCGACGGGCAGCCTCTCGGTCGAGGCGGCGCTGATGTTCGCGCTGATCTTCATGTGGACGCCGCCGCATTTCTGGGCGCTGGCGCTGTTCGTACGCTCGGACTACGGCGATGCCGGGGTGCCCATGCTGACCGAGACGCATGGCCGCCCCGCGACGCGGAACCATATCCTTGTCTATACGCTCTTCCTGATCCCGGTGGCGGTGGGCATCGGCTTCACCTCGATCGGCGGGCCGGTCTATATCGCGGCGAGCCTGTTCCTGAACGCGCGGTTCCTGTGGTGGGCCTGGGCGGTCTGGCGGCGCGACGAAGCGCAGGCCGAGGCCGACAATTACGGCGCGGAGAAGAAGCTGTTTCGCGTGTCGCTGTCGTATCTCTTCCTGCATTTCGGCGCCCTGATGGCCGAGGCGGGTCTGCGGGCTGCGGGCTTCGGCCTTGAGGGGTGGCTCGCGTGGTGATCAAGGTCGAACATCCGCTGCACGACCGGCGTCGCGGCCGGAACCGGGGCGTCGGCCTTCTGCTGCTGGGCTTCATCTGCATCGTCTTCGGGCTGACGGTGGTGAAGGTGCTGCAACTGGGCGATGCGCGACAGCTGCAGGCCTTCGATCATGTGCTGCGGCCCCAACTCATCCCCCATGAGGCAGAGGAGGGCGGCCAATGACCTTCTGGCGCAACCTTGCCCCCAATACACGCACCGCCCTTTCGGCCGGAGCGCTTGTGGTGACGATGGCCTTCACCACGGTGGTCGTGATCCCGCCCTTCTATGACTGGTTCTGCCGCGTGACCGGCTTTGGCGGGGCGACGGGCGTGGCCGAGGCGGCGCCCGAAGAGGTGCTGGATCGCACCATCACCGTGCGCTTCGACGCCTCGCTTGACCGCTCCATGCCCTGGACCTTCCGCCCGGTCGAGCGGCAGATGACCATGCGCATCGGCGAGCCGGGCCTGGCCTTCTACGAGGCGCACAACCCCACCGACCGCGTGGTCGCAGGCACCGCGAGCTATAATGTCGTGCCCTATTCGGCCGGCGGTTTCTTCGACAAGATCGACTGTTTCTGCTTCACCGAACAGGTCCTGCAACCCGGCGAGACGGTGCTGATGCCGGTCAGCTTCTTCGTCGATCCGGCCATCGTCGATCATGCCGAGGCGAAATACGTCCATACGATCACGCTGGGCTATACCTTCTACGAGATCGAGACCGACGTTGAAATCGACAGCGCCCTGCCCGAAGAGCAGGCCGCGCTGACCTCCTCTTCGGATGGCGCCCAAGACGCCACCGCAACCTACTGAAGACAAGCCGCGAGGGAACCCCGACAATGGCGCATTCGAAGAACCACGATTACCACATCCTGCCGCCCTCGATCTGGCCTCTGACCACGGCGATCGGGGTCTTCCTGATGCTGTTCGGGGCAGTGCTGGGCATGCAGGGGCGCACCACGAGCTTCGTGACCTTTGCCTCGAACTACTGGCTGTTCCTGATCGGCCTCGTGATCGTGCTTTACAACATGTATGGCTGGTGGGCCGATGTCGTGACCGAGAGCGGGCAGGGCGATCATACCCCGGTGGTGCGGATCGGGCTGCGCTACGGCTTTATCCTGTTCATCATGTCGGAAGTGATGTTCTTTGCCGCGTGGTTCTGGTCGTTTTTCAAGCACGCGATGTATCCGATGGGGCCCAACAGCCCGGCGCAGGACGGCGTCTGGCCGCCCGTGGGGATCGAGACCTTCGACCCCTGGCACCTGCCGCTGATCAACACGCTGATCCTGCTGTGTTCGGGCGCGGCGGCGACCTGGGCGCATCACGCGCTGGTCCATGAGAACAACCGCGAGGACATGAAGAAGGGCCTCTGGCTCGCTATCCTCCTGGGGATCGTCTTCACCGGGTTCCAGGCCTATGAATACAGCCATGCCGCCTTCGGCCTTGCCGGCAATATCTATGGCGCCAACTTCTTCATGGCGACGGGCTTTCACGGGTTCCACGTGATCGTCGGGACGATCTTCCTGGCGGTCTGTCTGCGGCGGGTCTATCTGGGGCATTTCACGCCCGAGAAACATGTCGGCTTTGAAGCCGCGGCCTGGTACTGGCATTTCGTTGATGTGGTCTGGCTGTTCCTGTTCCTGTCGATCTACATCTGGGGCGCCTGACGTCGGATTGCCTGAGGCGGGCCGGTGCCCGAGGTGCCGGAAATGGGGCCGCGGGAGATATGACCGAGGGGATCAGGGGGGCTCTGCCCCCCGCCCCTGCGGGGCTCCCCCCGGGATATTTTTGAACAAAAGAAGCAGGGGCGCGGTCGGACCGCGCCTTCTGGTTTGGACGGGGACGGCAGGATGGGACGCATGATCGGCCGGCTGATCGGGCCCCTGGCCCTGGGGCTGGGCGGGGTGGCGATCCTTCTGTCGCTGGGGATCTGGCAGCTGCAGCGGCTGGCCTGGAAGGAGGCGATCCTGGCCGAGATCGAGGCGCGCATCGCCGCCCCGCCCGTGCCCCTGCCCGAGGCGCCCGATCCCGTGGTGGACCGCTATCTGCCGGTCGTGGTCTCGGGCGCGCTGGGGGGGGAGGAGGTACCGGTCCTCGTCTCGATCAAGGATGTCGGGCCGGGGTTCCGGATCATCTCGGCCCTGACGACGGGCGAGCGGCGGATCCTTGTCGACCTGGGCTTTGTCGGCGAAGAGGCGCGCCATGACAGCCGGATGGCGCCCGGGATCACCGTCACCGGCAATCTGCACTGGCCCGACGAGGTGGATCGCTGGACGCCCGAGCCCGACCGGGCGGCGGGGATCTGGTTCGCCCGTGACGTGGCCGAACTGGCCCGGACGCTTGGGACCGAGGAGGTGCTGGTCATCGCCCGTGATATGGACGGCGAGGCCCTGGGCACGCGGCTGATGCCGATCGATACGGCCGGTATTCCCAATGATCACCTGAATTATGCCATCACCTGGTTCCTGCTGGCCCTTGTCTGGGCGGCGATGGCGGGGTTTATGGCCGTCAGGATCCTGCGAAAGGACGCGTGATGCGCTATGTTTCGACCCGGGGCAAGGCGCCGGTACTGGGGTTTTCCGAGGCGATGCTGACCGGGCTGGCCCGCGACGGCGGCCTTTATGTGCCCGAAACCGTGCCGCAGATGGCGCCCGAGGAGATCGCCGCGCTGGCCGGGCAGAGCTATGAGGAGATCGCCTTTGCCGTGATGCGCCCCTTCGTGGGCGATGCCTTCGACGATGCCACCTTCCGGCGGCTGATCGCCGAGGCCTATGGCGCCTTCGGTCATGCCGCGCGCGCGCCGCTGAAGCAGCTGGGGCCCGACCATTTCCTGCTGGAGCTGTTCCACGGGCCGACGCTGGCCTTCAAGGATTTCGCCATGCAGCTGATCGGGCGCATGTTCCAAGAGGCGCTGGCGCGCTCGGGCGCGCGGATCACCATCGTCGGCGCCACCTCGGGCGATACCGGATCGGCCGCGATCGAGGCCTTCCGGGGCCTGTCCAATGTGGATGTGTTCATCCTCTATCCGCATGGCCGTGTCTCGGAGGTGCAGCGCCGGCAGATGACCACGGCGACCGAGGGCAATGTCCATGCGCTGGCGCTGGAGGGGGATTTCGACGCCTGCCAGGCGCGGCTGAAGGACATGTTCAACGATCTGGAGTTCCGCGACAGCGTCGCTCTGGCCGGGGTCAATTCGATCAACTGGGCGCGGGTGCTGGCGCAGGTGGTCTATTACTTCGCCGCCGCCACTGCCCTTGGCGCGCCCTATCGCAAGGTGCGCTTCACCGTTCCGACCGGCAATTTCGGCGATATATATGCCGCCCATATCGCGCGGCGGATGGGCCTGCCGATCGGCGCGCTGGTCATCGCCACCAACCAGAACGACATCCTGCACCGCACGCTTGAGACCGGGCGGCAGGACAAGGCCGGGGTGCGGCCCTCGATCAGCCCGTCGATGGATATCGAGGTGTCGTCCAATTTCGAACGCGCCTTGTTCGAGGCCTATGGCGGCGACGGCGCGGTCGTGGCCGCGCAGATGGCCGAGCTGAAAGAGACGGGCGGCTTTGCGCTGGGGCAGGGGGCCCTGGGCTGGCTGCGCGAGCATTTTGCCTCGGGCCGTGCCTCGGAGGAGGAGACCAGCGCCACGATCCGGCGCGTGCTGGACCAGACGGGCGAGCTTTTGTGCCCCCATAGTGCCGTGGGCGTGCATGTGGCCGAGGCGCATCTTGGCCGCGCGGCAGAGGATGGGCCGATGGTCACGCTTGCCACCGCCCATCCCGCCAAGTTCCCCGATGCGGTCGAGGCGGCGACGGGCCTCCGCCCCCCCCTTCCCTCGCGCATGGCCGATCTGTATGAGCGTCCGGAGCGGGTGACACGGGTTCCCGATGACCTTGGTCCCCTGCAAGCCCTCATTCGCGAACGGATCGCCAAGTGAACGTCAGGTTGCACACGCTGTCGAACGGGTTTCGGGTCGCCACCGAGCATATGCCGGGGCTCAAATCGGCCTCGGTCGGTGTCTGGGTGCTGGCCGGCGGCCGGCACGAGCGGGCCGAGCAGAACGGCATCGCGCATTTCCTTGAGCATATGGCCTTCAAGGGCACGGCGACGCGCAGTGCCTTGCAGATCGCCGAAGCGATCGAGGATGTGGGCGGCTATATCAACGCCTATACCAGCCGCGAGATGACGGCCTATTACGTGCGCGTCCTCGAGGGGGATGTGGCGCTTGGCCTTGAGGTGATCGCCGATATCCTGCTCAACCCGGTCTTTGCCGAGGAGGAGATCGAGGTCGAGCGGGGCGTGATCCTGCAGGAAATCGGCCAGACGCTCGATACGCCCGATGACATCGTCTTTGACTGGCTGCAGGAGGCCGCCTGGCCGGATCAGCCGTTGGGCCGGACGATCCTTGGCCCGGCCGAGCGGATCCGGTCCTTCGGGCGCAGCGATCTGGCGGGCTTCGTGGGCGAACATTACGGGCCGGGGCAGATGATCCTCTGTGCCGCCGGGGCTGTCGATCACGACGCGCTTTGCCGGCAGGCCGAGGCGCTGTTCGGCCATCTGAGCCCCATCACCCAGCCCTGCCGGATCGAGCCCGCCTGCTGGCGCGGCGGCGAGCGGCGCGAGATCAAGGCGCTGGAACAGGTGCATTTCGCGCTGGCCATCGAGGGGCCGCATTACCGCGATCCGGCGATCTTCACCGAACAGGTCTGGGCGCTGGCCCTTGGCGGCGGCATGTCCTCGCGGCTGTTTCAGGAACTGCGCGAGAACCGGGGCCTGTGCTATTCCATCTTCGCCCAGGCCGGGGCCTATGAGGATACCGGGCTGACGACGATCTATGCCGGCACCTCGGCCGATCAGATCGCGGCGCTGGCCTTTCTGACCATGGACGAGATGCGCCGCGCTGCCGATGACATGTCCGAGGCCGAGGTCGCCCGTGCCCGGGCCCAGATGAAGGCCGGGATGCTGATGGGGCTGGAAAACCCCTCGACCCGGGCCGAGCGGCTGGCGCGGATGCTGTCGATCTGGGGCAGGGTGCCGACGCTGGACGAGGCGATCGAGCGGATCGACGCGGTCACCGCACGCGACGTGCGCGATTTCGCGGGCCAGATGGCGGGAAGCGCGGGCACCGCCATGGCGGTGTACGGCCCCGCGGATGCCGCGCCCCGGCTCGAGGCGCTGCGGGAGAGGCTTGCCGCGTGATGCTGGGCGGGCGGCGGAAGGTCCGGCTCGAGACCGAGCGGATGATCCTGCGGCCGCCGCAACATGGCGATTTTCGCGCCTGGACCGCGCTGCGGCAGGATTCGGTCGATTTCCTGACCCCGTGGGAGCCGACCTGGGCCGCCGATCACCTGAGCCGCAAGAGCTTTACCAACCGGGTCTATTGGGCGCAGCGCTCGATCTCGACCGGGACGGCGCTGCCGCTGTTCCTGATCCGGCGCGATGATGACATGCTTCTGGGCGCGATCACGCTGGACAATATCCGGCGGGGGCCGGCACAGGCGGGGACCACCGGCTACTGGATCGGCGCGCCCTTCGCGCGGCAGGGCTACATGCGCGAGGCGATCCGGGCGCTGGTCCATCACGCCTTTACCGCGATGGATCTCAGCCGGATCGAGGCGGGCTGTCTGCCCGAGAACACGCCCTCGCGCCGTCTTCTGGAAAGCTGCGGCTACAAATACGAAGGCGTGGCGCAAAGCTATCTGCAGATCAACGGGCGCTGGCGCAACCATGTGCTATACGCCAACCTGCGCCATGACCGCCGGGGCCGGACCGAGACGGGTTAGGCCAGGGGCGGGGCCTGCGGCGCCCTGTTGCGGGCCCGTGCCTTTGGCGCGACTTGTTCCCGCCCCCGGGGCGTGGTCAAACCGGCAGGGCGCGCCGGCCCCGAAAGGGTGGTGCGTCGCAGAGCAAGCGAAGCAGGTGCCATGCTGAACCCCGTCACCCCCGACCTGGTTGCCCGGCTGGCCGAAGCCCTGCCCGCCGCCTGTTTTTCGGCCTCGGAAGAGGGCTATTTCGAAGAGCCGCGCGGCCGGTTCCGGGGGCAGGGGACGATCCTTACGCCTGGGACGACGGAAGAGGTGGCCCTGATCCTGCGCACGGCCCATGCGGCGCGCGTGGGCGTGGTGCCCTATGGCGGCGGCACCGGGCTTGTGGGCGGGCAGATCCTGAGCGAGGGGCCTGCGCCTCTGATCCTGTCCTTCGCGCGCATGCGCCGCATCCGCGAGACGCATCCCTCCGAGAATGTCGTGATCGCCGAGGCCGGCGTGATCCTCGCCGAACTGCAGGCCGCGGCCGAGGCCGTGGGGCGCCTGTTTCCGCTGTCGCTGGCCTCGGAAGGCTCGGCCCGGATCGGCGGGCTTCTGGCGACGAATGCCGGGGGTGCCAATGCCCTGCGCTGGGGAAACATGCGGGCGCTGTGCCTCGGGCTCGAGGTGGTGACGGCGGGCGGCGAGGTCTGGCACGGGCTGAGCCGGCTGCGCAAGGACAATGCCGGCTATGACCTGCGCGACCTGATGATCGGATCGGAAGGAACGCTGGGCGTGATCACGGCGGCCGCACTCCGGCTGGTGCCGCGTCCTGCGGTGACGGGGGCGGCCCTTGTGGCGGTGCCGTCGCCCGCGGCAGCGCTCGATCTGCTGGGGCTGCTGCAGGAGCGGGCCGGAGAATCGGTCTCGGCCTTCGAGATCCTGCATCGGCAGGGCCTGGACTTCATGGCCGAGACGGGCCTCGGCGCGGAGGCGGCGCCGCTGTCACCGCTGCCGGACTGGATGGTCCTGATCGATCTGGGCCTGCCTGCGGGGATCCTGGCCGAAGACCTGCTGAGCGATCTCTTCGAGGCGGCGCTGGGCCGTGGTCTGGCAAGCGACGGGATCATCGCCGCGACGCAGGCACAGCGTCAGGCCCTCTGGCGGATGCGCGAGGCGATACCGGAGGCGAACCGGCGGATCGGCTCGGTCAGTTCGCATGACATCTCGGTGCCGCTGTCGGAACTGGGGGGCTTCATCGACCGGGCCAACCGCGCGGTGGCCGGGATCGGCAATCTGCGGATCAACTGCTTCGGCCATCTGGGCGACGGCAACCTGCATTACAATGTCTTTCCCGCCAAGGGGCGCAGCCGGTCGGACTACGAGGATCTGCGCCCCCGCATCAAGCAGGTGGTGCATGACCTGGTGCAGGATTGCGGCGGCTCGGTCGCGGCCGAGCATGGGGTGGGCCGGCTCAAGGTGGCCGATCTGGAGCTTTACGGCGATCCGGTCAAACTCGCCCTGATGCGTCAGGTCAAATCCGCGCTGGATCCGCGCGGCATCCTCAATCCCGGCGCCGTGCTGCGGGGCGCTGGCGCCGGAAATTGAAAATTTCCGCAGCGGAATTTTTTGAAATTCCGCCCGCTCAATGCCCTTCGAAGGCGCACAGGGCATGGACCGACACCCCCATGGCCTCCAGATGCTTGCGCCCGCCCAGTTCGGGCAGGTCCACCACGAAGGCGCATCCCGCCACCTTCCCGCCCAGCCTCTCGACCAGCCTGATCCCGGCCTCTGCGGTGCCGCCGGTCGCCAGAAGGTCATCCACGATCAGCACGCTCTCGCCGGGGGTCAGCGCATCCTCGTGGATTTCCATCGTCGCCCTGCCGTATTCCAGCGCATAGTCCTGCGCCGCGACGCGGCCCGGCAGCTTGCCCTTCTTGCGGATCGGCACGAAACCCACCGAAAGCTGATGCGCCACGGCGCCGCCCAGGATGAAGCCCCGCGCCTCGAGCCCCGCGACCTTGTCGATCCGCAACCCGGCGAAAGGGTGGAGCAACTGGTCGATCGCCATGCGGAACCCGCGCGCATCGCCGAAGAGCGTGGTGACATCGCGGAACATGATGCCCGGTTCGGGAAAGTCGGGGATGGTGCGGATCAGGTCCTTCACGGGCGTCATGGCGCGTCCTTCATCTGTTTCGGGTCCGGCTTGGGGTGCGGTGGATAATGCAGCCGCAGCGCGATCCTGTCCTGCGGGCCAAGGCGCGTCACGGCGTTGCTGTCTTCGGAAAAGACCGAGAGCTTCACATAGTCCGGATTGCGGATATCGGTCAGCAGCCCGAGGCTCTGGGTCAGTTCCTCGAGCATCACCGGATAGACCTCGTCGCGCGGCAGATCGGCGACCAGCGCGATCAGGGCGTCGGTCAGTTCCAGCTGTTCGTTCCACCAGACCGTGACCAGCCCCGCGCCGATGGTCGTGCCATCGACCCAGCGATTGCCGGTCCCCGCGATCCTTTCGCCTGTTCCCACCGGCACGAGATGCACGACGATCGGCGCATCGGCGCCGCGGGCGACCCGGTGCAGCCGCACGCCGGCGCCCACCCGATTGATGGCGATGATCGCATCGTCCAGCGCGCGTGACATGGCCACCGCCATCGGCGCGGGATACGCGTCCGAAACCGGCGCCAGCGCCACGCCAAGGCCCAGCGCCTGATCGGCTGGCCAGCGGACGATCTCTTCGACGCAAGGCTGGCCCGGAGGTGCGGCGCAGGCGACGAGGCGGTAGAAATCGCCGTTCGAAAGCTTGCCCTCGGTCACCACGAAATCCACCGCCTCGGCCGCTGTCGAAAGCGGCAGACCCAGTGCAAGAAGCAGTCCGGCCAGCCCAGTCCGGATCACAAGACCCGGCCCGCAACGGCATCGAGCCGCGCCACCACCTCGGGATCGCGGCGCTCGGGGGCGGTCATGATCGCATGCTCCAGCGCCCGGTCGCAGCCATGCGCGCAGGGCGCGCGCTCGGCCCCCAGACGCGCCGGCAGACCCGCCACCAGCGCGCGCGCCTTGGCCGCGTTGCCCGACAGCGTGGCGATGATCGTGGCGATATCCACCGTGTCATGGCCGGGGTGCCAGCTGTCGTAATCGGTGATCATCGCGACCGAGGCGTAGCAGAGCTCGGCCTCGCGGGCGAGTTTCGCCTCGGGCATGTTGGTCATGCCGATCACGTCGCAGCCCCAGCCCTTGTACATCCGCGATTCGGCGACCGAGGAGAACTGCGGCCCCTCCATCGCCAGATAGGTGCCGCCGCGATGCACCGTCACGCCCGCCGCCTTCGCCGCCGCCTCGGCTGCATCGCCAAGCCGGGGGCAGGTGGGATGGGCGAGGCTCACATGGGCCACGCAGCCGGTTCCGAAGAACGACTTTTCCCGCGCGAAGGTGCGGTCGATGAACTGGTCGACGATGACGAAATCGCCCGGCGCCATATCCTCGCGGAAGGATCCGCAGGCCGAGATGCTGAACACATCCGTCACGCCCAACCGCTTGAGCGCGTCGATATTGGCACGATAGGGCACGGTCGTGGGCGAATGAACATGGCCCCGGCCGTGGCGCGGCAGAAAGGCCATCGGCACCCCGTTCAGCCGTCCGACCAGCACCTCGTCGGAGGGTTGGCCCCAGGGGGTCTTGACCTTGACCCAGGAGGCCCCTTCCAGCCCTTCGATCTCGTAAAGACCGGACCCGCCGATGATGCCGATCATCGTCTGCATGGGATACTCCCTCTGGTTGCCGGCGCTCAGCTTAGGGGGGCGGCCAGCCGAGGAAAAGGGGGGAAGCGCGCGGGCCGCCGAAAACCGGAAACGGATGCGGAAAGCTCTTGCCCCCGGCAGGCGAACCGGCTTTCTCAGGGTGGGGCAGCAGGAGGAGGGCCGGATGCGAACAGTCACAGATTTCCCCCGCAAGCTTGTCGAGACGGCCGACATGCCCATCGTGCTCTCGGATGGCTGCCGCCTCTCGGCCCGGGTCTGGATGCCCGAGGATGCGGGCGACGATCCGGTGCCCGCGATCCTCGAATTCCTGCCCTATCGCAAGCGCGACGGGACGACCGCGCGCGATGCGCTGACCCATCCCTATTTCGCGGGCCACGGCTATGCCTGTCTGCGGGTCGATATGCGCGGCAATGGCGACAGCGACGGGTTGATGGAGGATGAATATTCCGCGCAGGAGTTGGCCGACGCCTGCGAGGTCATCGCCTGGATCGCGGCGCAGCCCTGGTGCAGTGGCAGCGTCGGCATGATGGGGATCAGCTGGGGCGGGTTCAACAGCCTGCAGGTCGCCGCCCTGCAGCCGCCCGCGCTGAAGGCGATCATCACGCTCTGCTCCACCGTCGACCGCTATGCCGACGACATCCATTACAAGGGCGGCTGCCTCTTGAACGAAAACCTTGGCTGGGGCGCGACGATGTGGGCCTATTCCTCGCGCGCGCCGGACCCTGCCTTGCGGCAGGACTGGCGCGAGGAATGGCTGAAGCGGCTGGAGGGGGAACCCTTCCTGCCCGCGCTCTGGCTGCGCCACCAGAGGCGGGATGCCTATTGGCGGCATGGATCGGTCTGCGAGGATTTCGGGGCGATCAAGGCCGCGACCCTGGCCGTGGGCGGCTGGGGCGACAGCTACAAGAACGCGGTGCCGCAACTGGTGCAGCACCTCTCGGCCCCCGTGAAGGGGATCGTCGGGCCTTGGGTCCACAAATATCCCCATTTCGCCGTGCCCGAACCCCGGATCGGCTTCCTGCAGGAAGGCCTGCGCTGGTGGGACCGCTGGCTGAAGGGCCAGGACACCGGCGTCGAGGACGACCCCGCCTATCGCGCCTATCTGATGGAGGGGTTGCGGCCCGCCACATGGTATGACCACCGCCCCGGCCTCTGGATCGCGGAAAGCGCCTGGCCCGGCCCCGGCATCGGGGCGGAGGTTCTGGCCCTTGGCCCCGGCGGCACTTTGGGCGGCGCGGGCGGGCCGCTGGAGGTGACCGTCGCCAGCCCCGCCCATTGCGGGACGGAGGGGGGCGAGTTCTGCGCCATCTGGCTTGGCCCCGAAATGCCAGGCGACCAGCGCGCCGATGACGCGCTCTCGGCCTGTTTCGACACGGGGGCCATGCCCGCCACCGATATCGTCGGCGCCCCCGTCCTGCGGCTGCGGCTCTGTGCCGACAGTCCGGTCGCGCAGATCGCCGTGCGGTTGAACCACCTGCACCCGGATGGCGCCTCGAGCCGGATCACCTGGGGCGTCCTGAACCTGACGCATCGCGCCAGCCACGAAACCCCCGAACCGCTGACCCCGGGCGAGGAGATCGAGGTCACGCTGGCGCTTGACCACATCGCCTATCGGCTTCCCGAGGGGCACCGGCTGCGCGTGGCCGTATCCTCGGCCTATTGGCCGATGATCTGGCCCGCGCCCGGGGCGGCGACGCTGACGCTGACCTCGGGCACGCTCGACCTGCCCGTGCGCCACCCGGCACAGGCCGACGAATGCAGCTTCCCCCCGCCCGAAGCCGCCCCCGAGGAACGCACCCGCGAGATCCGTCCCGCCGCCCATATCCGCCGGACCGAGATCGACCGCCAGACCGGCGTGGTCAGCCTGATCGTCGAGGATGATTTCGGCCTGATCGAGCATCTGGACCATGGCCTTATCAACGGCGGCGTGGCGCGCGAGCGCTGGGAGATCCACCCCGACGATCCCCTCTCGGCCCGCGGCACGACCCATTGGACCGAGGAAATGACGCGCGGCGAGATCAGCTTGCGGACGGAAACCTTCGCCGAAATGTGGTCGGATGCGACCACTTTTCACCTCAGGGCCCGCCTGCAGGCCTTTGAAGGCGACGAAATCGTGCATGACCGTGAAGTGACCGAGGCGATCCCGAGGGATCTTGTCTGAAGTCTGTCACAATGCAAACCTAGGTAAAGGTTGCGCCCGCGTCACAGGGCGGGTTATTGATCGGTTAATCAATAACGCCATCAGGGCCAACACAGGGAGAGGCCAATGAACGACGAACTGAGATATCTTCTTGCCCGCACGGCGCAGGGCAAGCACAGCCGCCGCGCCTTTCTGGGCCGCGCCGGCGCGCTGGGCCTGACGGCGGCGGCGGCGAATTCGCTTCTGGCCACGGCGGTGCGCGCCGCAGGGCCGCAGAAGGGCGGCAACCTTGTCATCGGCCTTGTTGGCGGCGAAAGCACCAACAGCCTTGACCCCGCGCTGGCCGCCAGCCAGGTGCCCTATACCTATCTGCGCACCTCGGGCGATACGCTGGTCAACACCACGCCCGAAGGCGATATCGAGATGCGGCTGGCCGAGTCGGTCGAGGCGTCAGACGATGCGCGGATCTGGCGCTTCGCGATCCGGCAGGGGGTCGAGTTCCACAACGGCAAGACGCTGACCGCCGAAGATGTGCTGCGCACCATGCAGCGCCATTCGGACGAGGACAGCCAGTCGGGCGCGCTCGGCATCATGCGCGATATCGAAAGCATGCGCGTGGATGGCAATGTCTTCGAGGTCACGCTCGCAACGCCGAATGCCGACCTTCCCTACCTGATGACCGACTACCACCTCGTGATCCAGCCCGACGGCGGATTTGACGATCCGGCGGCAGGCATCTTCACCGGCCCCTACAAATGGGTCGAGGATCAGCCCGGCGTGCGTCACGTCCTCGAAAAGTTCGAGAACCATTGGGACAGCAATGTCGGCCATGTGAATTCGGTCGAGATCCTGGTGATCAACGACGCCACGGCGCGCAACTCGGCGCTGCAGTCGGGTCAGGTCGCGCTGATGAACCGGGTCGAGCCGCGCACCGCGGATTTCCTTGGCCGGGCGCCGGGGGTCACGATCCATTCGACGCCGGGCCGGGGCCATTACGTCTTCATCATGCATTGCGACACCGCGCCCTTCGACAATGTCGATCTGCGGCTGGCGCTGAAATATGCCATCGACCGCGAAGACATGGTGGAAAAGATCCTCTCGGGCTATGGCAGCATCGGCAACGACATGCCGATCAACGCGGCCTATCCGCTGTTCGACGAGGCGATCCCGCAGCGCGAGTTTGACCTCGACAAGGCCCGCTTCCACTACGAGCAGTCCGGCCATGACGGTTCGCCCATCGTGCTGCGCACCTCGGACGTGGCCTTCCCCGGCGCGGTCGATGCGGCCCAGCTGTTCCAGCAGACCGCAGCCCAGGCCGGCATCCCGATCGAGATCCGGCGCGAGCCGGGTGACGGCTACTGGTCCGAAGTCTGGAACGTGCAGCCCTTCTCGGCCTCTTACTGGGGCGGGCGTCCGGTGCAGGACCAGATGTACTCCACCGCCTACTACTCGGGCGCGGACTGGAACGACACGCGGTTCTTCAACGACCGTTTCGACGAGCTCCTGCTGCAGGCGCGCGCCGAACTGGACGAGGTCAAGCGCAAGGAGATGTATTCCGAAATGGGGATGCTCGTGCGCGACGAGGGCGGCCTGATCTGCCCGATGTTCAACGACTTCATCGACGCGCAGAACGACACGGTCGAAGGCTGGGTCACCGATCCGGCGGGCGAGATGATGGCCGGTTTTGCCGCCGTCAAGGTCTGGCTGAACAACGCGTGACGGGCCGTTGAGTCCGATCCTGAAACTGGTCGTCCAGCGCCTCGCGCTGGGCGTCCTGCTGCTTCTTGCGGCCTCGGTCCTGATCTTCGTCGGGACCGAGATCCTGCCCGGTGACGTGGCCTCGGCGATCCTGGGTCAGGGCGCGACCGAACAGGCGCTGGCCAATCTGCGGCTCGAGCTGGGCCTGAACGACCCGCCCGTCACCCGCTATTTCAACTGGCTTTTCGGGGTGTTGCAGGGCGATCTTGGAGTATCGCTCTCGAACCGGCGCGACATTGCCGAGGCGATGTCGGTGCGCCTGTCCAACACCCTCTTCCTGGCCTTCTGGGCCGCGATCATCGCGGTGCCGCTGGCGATCCTGCTGGGCCTTCTGGCGGTGCGCTATGAAGGGCGCTGGCCGGACAAGGTGATCTCGGGGGCGACGCTCTCGACCATCTCGATCCCGGAATTCCTGCTGGGCTATATCGCGATGTATTTCCTTGCGGTGCAGTTCCGCATCTTTCCGTCCGTCGCCAATATCAACGCCTCGATGAGCCTTGGTGACAAGCTCAACGCCATTGCCCTTCCCGTCCTTGTGCTGGTGCTGGTCGTGCTGGGCCACATGATGCGGATGACGCGGGCGGCGATCCTGAACGTGATGCAATCGGCCTATGTGGAGACGGCCGAGCTCAAGGGCCTGCGCAGCTTCAGCATCATCTGGCGCCACGCCTTTCCCAATGCCATCGCGCCGGTGGTCAATGTGGTGATGATCAACCTCGCCTATCTGGTGGTGGGCGTCGTCGTGGTCGAGGTGGTCTTTGTCTATCCCGGCATGGGGCAATATCTGGTCGACCATGTCGCCAAGCGCGACATTCCGGTGGTGCAGGCCTGCGGCCTTGTCTTTGCCGCCGTCTATATCGGGCTGAACCTTGTGGCCGATATCGTCTCGATCCTGGCCAATCCGCGATTGAGGCACCCGAAATGAGGATGCCGCTTTCCGCCATGATCGGCCTGTTCTTCACGGCGCTCTATTTCCTCGCCGCGATCTTCGCCGATTTCATCGCGCCCTATGGCATGGCCGAGATCGTCGGCGGCGTCTGGGATCCCGCCTCGCGTGAGCATTGGCTGGGCACCGACAATATCGGCCGCGATCTGCTGACCCGGATGATCTACGGCGGGCAGACGACGATCTTCGTCGCCACCATGGCGACGCTCCTGTCCTTCTCGCTGGGCTCGATCCTGGGCTTCACGGCGGCGGTCATGGGGGGCTGGGTCGATCAGGCGCTGTCGCGCTTCGTCGATCTGCTCATGTCGATCCCCTCGCTGATCTTCGCGCTGGTCGTCCTTTCGGTCATGCCGGTGACGGTGCTGGTGCTTGTCCTTGTCATGGGCATCCTCGATTCAACCCGCGTCTTCCGCCTGTCGCGGGCGGTGGCGGTGGACATCACCGTGATGGACTATGTCGAGGCCGCCCGCCTGCGCGGCGAGGGCAGCGTCTGGATCATCTTCCGCGAGATCCTGCCCAACGCGCTGTCGCCGCTTGTGGCCGAGATGGGCCTGCGCTTCATCTTCGCGATCCTGTTCATCTCGACGCTCTCTTTCCTTGGCCTTGGCGTGCAGCCGCCGCTGGCCGACTGGGGCGGCATCGTGCGCGAGAACCGCGAGGGGATCGTCTACGGCATCCCCGCGGCCCTTGTGCCCGCCTTCGCCATCGCGACGCTGGCGATCTCGGTCAACCTTGTGGCGGACTGGATCCTGAACCGGACGACCAGCCTGAAAGGGGGCCGGGGTGGCTGACGCGCTTCTGGATATCCGCAACCTGCGCATCGAGGCCACGGCCTATCCCCCCGGCGAGCCGCCGCAGGATATCGTCATCGTGCACGACTGTTCCTTCACGCTGGAAAAGGGCCGCGTGCTGGGGCTGATCGGGGAATCCGGGGCGGGCAAATCGACCATCGGGCTGTCTGCCATGTCCTACGGGCGGGGCGGGGTGCGGCTGACGGGGGGCGAGATCCGGCTGAACGGGCGCGAGATCCGCACCGCCTCGCCCGGCACATTGCGCAAGGTCCGCGGGCGCGAGGTGACTTACGTCGCGCAATCCGCCGCCGCCGCCTTCAACCCGGCCAAGCGGCTGATGGAACAGGTGATCGAGGCCACGCTGCACCACGGCATCATGAGCCGCGCCGAGGCCGAGAAGCGCGCGGTCGACCTTTTCCGCCAGCTTGACCTGCCCGAACCCGAGACCTTTGGCCGGCGCTATCCGCACCAGGTTTCCGGCGGCCAGTTGCAGCGCGCGATGACGGCGCTGGCGCTCTGCCCCAAGCCCGACCTCGTGGTCTTTGACGAACCCACCACCGCGCTGGACGTGACCACCCAGATCGACGTTCTGGCCGCGATCAAGCGGGCGATCCGGGAAACCGGGGTGGCCGCACTCTATATCACCCATGACCTTGCCGTCGTGGCGCAGGTCTCGGACGAGATCATGGTGCTGCGCCACGGGCGGATGGTGGAGCATGGAACCGCGCGCCAGATCATCGAGGATCCGCAAGAGGAGTATACCCGCGCCCTTGTCTCGGTCCGCTCGATCGAGCATGAGGAAAAGGCCCCCGCCGCCCCGATCCTGACGGTCGAAGGCGTGACGGCGCGCTATGCGGGCCTTGCGCGCGACGTGCTTTCCGAGATCTCGGTCGAGATCGCCCCGGGGCAGACTTTGGCCGTGGTGGGGGAAAGCGGCTCGGGCAAATCCACGCTGGCGCGCGCGATCACGGGGCTTCTGCCGCCCTCGGCGGGCAAGATCACTTTCGCGGGCCGGACGCTGACCCCGCGCCTCGAGGATCGCCCGCGCGAGGATCTGCGCGAATTGCAGATGATCTACCAGATGGCCGATGTGGCGATGAACCCGCGCCAGACGGTCAAGACGATCATCGGGCGGCCGCTGGAATTCTATTTCGGCCTGCGCGGCAAGGCGCGGGACGAGCGGATTCAGGAGCTGCTGGACGAGATCGAACTGGGCAAGGGCTTTGCCGACCGCTACCCGGCCGAGCTGTCGGGCGGGCAGAAACAGCGCGTCTGCATCGCCCGGGCGCTGGCCGCGAAACCCAAGCTGATCATCTGTGACGAGGTCACAAGCGCGCTTGATCCGCTGGTGGCGGACGGGATCCTGAAGCTTCTGCTGAAACTGCAGAAGGACGAGGATGTCGCCTATCTCTTCATCACCCATGATCTGGCCACGGTGCGCGCCATCGCCGATTCCATCGCGGTGATGTATCAGGGCAAGGTGGTGCGCTACGGGCCGAAGAGCCAGGTGCTGGCGCCGCCCTTCGACGCCTATACCGACCTGCTGCTTGCCTCGGTGCCGGAAATGCGGCTGGGCTGGCTGGAAGAGGTGATCGAGAACCGCCGGATGGAAAGCGCCGGGAACTGAGGCGATGGACCGCAAGCTCCTCCTGATCATCCTCGACGGGGTGCCCTACGGCAATTTCCGCCGCCTTTTCGGCAATCTCGAAGGCTGGGTCGCCTCGGGCGAGGCGCGGGTCTGGAAGATGCGCTCGGTCCTGCCCTCGACCTCGGCCTCGTGCTATGCCTCGATCCACACCGGGGTGCCGCCGCAGGTCCATGGCATCTGGGGCAACGAGGTGGTGCGGCGGCTGGACCTGCCCGACATCTTCTCGCAGGTCCGCCGCGCGGGCGGGGTGACGGGGGCGGTCACGCATTCCTTCTGGTCGGAATTCTTCAACCGCGCGCCCTTCGATCTGGTGCGGGATCTGGAATATGACGAAGCCGACAGCGCCACGATCAACCACGGCCGGTTTCACACGATGACGGGCTATGGCCATCTGAACCAGATGACGCCCTCGGATGTGGATCTTTTCGCCACGCTGACGATGCTTTGCGGGCGGTTCGGGCTGAATTACGGGATCCTGCATACCTGCACGCTGGACAGCATGGGGCACAGGTTCGGGCATGACTGCACCGAGATGGACCTGGCCTGCTACACGATGGATGCGATGCTGGCGCCCTTCGTCGCGCGCTGGCGCGAGATGGGCTACGAGGTGATCGTGACGGCCGATCACGGGCAATCGGTGCGGGGCCATCACGGCGGGTCGGGGGCGGATCAGCAGGAGGTCGCGCTCTACTGGTTCGGCGCGGGCGAGGGGCCGGACGGGGGTGCGGTGCTTGACCAGCTGGCGCTGGCGCCGACGATCCTGTCGCGGCTGGGGGTCGAGGTGCCCGAGACGATGACCGCGGCGCCCTTCCTGTAGGGTGGGGGCACCCCACCATCCCCGGCAATGGTGGGGTGCCCCCACCCTACATCCACTCCCCCCGCGCCAGCGTCGCGGCCGCCGAGACGACGCGCCCGAAGCTTTCCCTTGCCCTGCCCACCGTGCTCCGCGCGCGCAGATAGCCATGCACCAGCCCCGGCTCTACCACCGCCCTTGCCCGCCCTCCGGCAGCGACGATCCGGGCGGCATAATCCACCGCGTCATCGGCCAGCGGATCGCATTCGGCGGCGAAGGCCAGGGTCGGCGGCAGGCCGGTGAAATCGGGATCCTCCAGCGGTGCTGCGGTCGGATCGCCCTCCGGGCCCGGCCCGTCCCCGTGGCGCAACCCCCGATAGGCCACCAGATCGGCCAGCGTCAGCATCGGCGCATGGGCGTGAAGGGCATAGCTGCCCCCCGCCTTCGGCGCCGCCGCCAGCCCCGGATAGATCAGCACCTGCCCCGCGACCCGAGGCCCGCCCGCCCGCGCCGCATGGGCCACGGCGGCGGCCAGATTGCCGCCCGCGCTGTCGCCCGCCAGCACCAGCCGCCCCGCAAAGGCCCCGGCCACGCCTCGCGTCGCCGCCTGCGCATCCTCGAAGGCCGCCGGATGGGGATGCTCGGGGGCCAGCCGGTAATCGACCGACACGACCCGCACGCCCGCCCCCGCCGCAAGCTCGGCGCAGACATCGTCATGGCTCTCCAGCCCGCCGACGACGAAACCGCCGCCGTGGAAATAGACCAGCGTCGCCGCCGGTTCCCCCGCCGCCTGATACAGCCTGCAGGGCACGCCGCCGAAGGCACGGTCCTCGACCCGAAGCCCCTCGGGGCGGGGCCGGCGAAAGGCCGCGGCCATCTGGTCATAGACCCGGCGCTGGCCCGCGATATCAAGCGCCACCGCATCATCCGGGTAAAGTTCCGCCGTGGCGCGGATGAAGGCCCAGGTTTCGGCGTCGATCAGCTTGTCGTAGTCCGTCACCGTGCCCCCCATGTGTCGCTCAGCCGATAGCCTCGGGGCCATGGATCACTCGGGTCCAGCATGTGCTGATGTATCCCGGTGATCCAGCCCCGGCCCGAGATCTCGGGCCGGATCGCGGGCAGGGGGCCGACCTCGGTCCTGCCCAGGATGCGCCCCGCGAAGGTCGAGCCGATCACCGAAACGGCGGTCAGCCGCTCGCCCACCGCCATCTGACCGCGCGCATGAAGCACCGCCATCCGCGCCGACAGCGCCGTGCCGGTGGGCGAGCGGTCCACCTTGCCCGGCTGGATCGCCACGGCCGAGCCGGCGCAGAGGCCCGCCGCATCCCGCCCGAGCGGGCCGGCAAACAGGCAAAACGAGATATGCCGCCAGTCGGGATTGGTCGGATGCTCGAACCCCAGCGCCTCGGTCGCGGCTTTCGCGATGCGGGCGCCCAGCCGGGCGATCTCATGCGCCTCGTCTGCCGTCAGGGCAAAGCCGAGTGCGGCCGCATCGACGATCACGAAACTGTCGCCGCCAAAGGCGGTGTCGACCGTCAGCGTGCCCAGCCCCTCGACCTCGAGCGGGACCGAGAGCCGGGCCGCGAAACTGGGCAGGTTCTCGACGAAGATCCGCTCGGCCTTGCCATCCCGGCAGATCGCCCGGACCGCGACCAGCCCGCCCGGCGCCTCGAGCGTGAGGCGGGTTTCGGGTTCCTCCATCGGGATCATGCCGCTGTCCAGCAGCACCGTCGCCACGCAGATCGCGTTCGAGCCCGACATGGGCGGCGTGTCCTCGGGCTCCATGATGATGAAGGCGGCATCGGCTGCGGGGTTTTTCGGCGGCACCAGCAGGTTGACATGGCGGAACACGCCGCCGCGCGGCTCGTTCAGCACGAAATCACGCAAGGCCCCGTCGCGCGCGATCCAGCGGCTTTGCGCCCAGAGCGTTTCGCCCGGCGGGGGGGCGACGCCGCCGACGATCACGTCGCCCACCTCGCCCTCGGCATGGGCCGAGATGACATGGATCGTGCGGGTGCTGCGCATGTGCTTTCCTGCTCTGTTTCGGTCGCGCTCAGCGCGTGCCCGGAAGAACCCGGATCGACACCGGACGGGGCAATGCGTCGGGCACGCCGTTCAACAGGGAATCGACGTAGAAGCCGATGCCGATCTCGGGCACGAAGTAGTAGAGCGAGCCATATTCGTCCTCGTCGACTTCGATCGGGATGACGCTGTAGCTGCAGCCGCCCCAGGTGATTGCCTCGGGCTCCTTGCTCGTGAAGGTGATGCTTGCCTTGTAACCGGCATCATCGAAACCGCTCATCCCGGCGTAGCGGGTCAACAGGGTGGCGCTGACCGAGACATTCGGCGACTGGACCGAGGCAAACCGTTCCAGTCGCTGACCGGGATAGGAATAGAGATCGAGGAAATCCGTCTGAACGACATCGTTCTCGATGGTGGCGAAACTCACCAGAACATAGCCGTAGTGGCTGACCGTCTGATATCCCCAGCCGGCGTCATCGCCATAGGTGACGGTCTCGATGATCAGCCCGGCGTCGTTGCGGGTGTAAACCGTGGTCGCGCCGTCCTCGTAGCCGAGTTCGATGCCTGCCTGCAGGTCATCGGGGCCAGTGGGGCATTGCGCCATGGCGGCCAGCGGCAGCAGGCAGGGCAGGGCGGCGGCAAAACAGATCAACGGGGTACGGGGCATGATCGTCCTTGGCAAGAGGGTCAGGTGGCGCGGTGGCGGGGGCAGGGAAAGGGCGCAGCGACAGGGTGGCGCGCAACCCTTGGCCGGGTCAACCGTTTCCTGATCCCTCGCGGTGCAGCCATTGGGGCGGTTCTGAGGGGGCAAGCCCGGTCATGGCGGTTCGGGCGCAATGCGCGAGGCTGCCGAACCGCATCTGCCGCCCCGTGAGGCCCGGCCCGTAATGGGCGTATTTGCCGGAATTGGTCATCACGACCCTTGCCTCGGGCGGAAAGACGGGTTCGGAGATGGAACACCAGCAGAGGTCGGGCACGACCGTCGCGCCCACCGCACGCAGCCGGTTTAGCGTGCCGTCGGCTGCAAGCTCCGCCAGCGTCGCCCGGCCCAGCGTGACGATGAGCCGGGTTTCGGGCGCGCGTGGGCCGGTCATCAGCGCGGCCAGCGCGCGCGCCTCCGGGGCCGAGGCATGGGGGCTGCCGATGGCGACCAGATCGACGGCATCGGGGGCCGCGTTGAACCGGGTCCAGAGGGCGCGGAAGTCCTCGAGCCTCACCTCGCAGGTCTCGGCCCCCGCCGCCGGGGGCAGGTCCGCCTCGGGCGTATGGCCCGCCAGATGCAGCATCGGTGCGGCCGAGGTGGTGCCGAAGGCCGCGCAAAGCGCCTTGAGGTCGTCGGGCCCGGGCGAAAGCTGTTCGCAGCCGGTGATCAGCGGCACGCGGTCGGGCGCGGCCTGTCCGGCAAGCCAGCCCAGCATCGGCCAGAAGGCGTCATCGACCTTGACCGGGGCGTCGACGCGCAGGATGCGGGCCGGGCGGCGGTTGGCGTCGAGAGTGACGCCCGAATGCGGCGCGCGGGCCGTGAGCGCGATGAAGAGGTCGAGGAAATCCGGGTGCTTGACCGTCCGCGCCCCGAGGATCGAATTGGCATGGATCACGGCGTTCGATTCCGACCAGCCGATGACCTCGCCCCTCGCGGGCCGGTCGGGCAGAAGATAGGGCGCGCAGGTGAAGCTGGGGTCCGCCCCCATGGCGACATAGGCCTCGGCAAGCCGCGCGGCGGGGGTGCCAAAGCTTTCCGGCACCCCCTGCGCCCGCCAGTTGGCCTGATCAACCGAGATCGCGTTGGTCGTTGTCGGCAGGACGACACGCGCGCCCAGAGCGGCCATTTTCTCGGCGAAGGTCAGGTTGGCGGGGCTGGCATAGATGCAGCCGTCGATATGGACGCGGGTCACGTCGCAGAGCCGCGCGGCCCCCTGATTTGCGGCCATTGCGACGAGGATCTCCATCGCGATCCGCGCCGCCTCGCCCCTCTCGCCCGCCAGCAGGGCGCGGTCGCCCTCGGTCAGGTCAAGGGCTGTGGCGGCGGGGGGGGCAACGGGGTGGGCCTCGCCATCCGCGACCAGCGCCTGGGGCGTGATCTTTACCCGCGCGGCCCCTGCGACCCGGTCCCAAAGCGGGCGGGGCAGGCGCAGGACGGGAAAGCCGCAGTCGAACAGGCGCCCGGCCACCAGCGCGCCAAGGGTCAGCACATCCTCGGCCTCGGCAAAGACCAGTGCGGCAGGGGCACGCCCGTTCAACGCAAGATCGAGGATCACCCCGCTGCCGGTGCAGGAGCCGCGGCTTGTCGGCAGCATCAGCACCGCCCCCGCCACACTCTCGCCGTGCAATGGGTGATGCGCGTCGATCACCCGCGCCGTGGCCGGATCGACCCCGCCCCAGAAGCTCAGCCCCTCGGTCGCCGCCAGAACGGGGCCTGCAGCATGGCCGGGCAGGACGGCGCGGGCCGTATCGGTCATGTCGGTCATGTCACCACGAAGCCATGCGCGAAGGGATCGCGGTCGTCGATGAAGATCGTGTTGTAGCCCGTCATCCGCGCCCATCCGGCGATCGAGGGCACGATCGCGGGCCGCCCCGCGACCTCGGTCTCGGCCTCGACCCGGCCCTTGAAGATCGAACCGATGATGCTTTCGTGCCAGAATTCGTCCCCCGCCTTCAGCCTGCCCTTGGCGGCCAACTGCGCCATGCGCGCCGAAGTGCCGGTGCCGCAGGGCGAGCGGTCGATGGCCTTGTCGCCATAGAAGACCGCGTTGCGCGCATGGGCGCCCTCGGCCCTCGGCGCGCCGGTCCAGAGGATATGCGACAGGCCGTTGATCCGCGCGTCCAGCGGGTGGGTGAAGTCATAAGCCGCGTTCAGCGCGGCGCGAAGCTTGGGAGAGAAGCCCACCAGCTCGCCCGCGCTGAAATCCGCCATGTCGCGGAAGTTCTCCTGCGGTTCGACAATGGCGTAGAAATTGCCGCCGTAGGCGACATCGACCACGATCTCGCCCAGCCCCTCGACCTTTGCCGTCAGCCCCTCGGCATGAAGGAACGAGGGCACATTGGTCAGCCGCACCTCCTCGACGAAGCGGCCCTCCTGCCGATAGGCGATATCGACCTTGCCGGCGGGCGTCTCGATCGACAGCCTGCCCGGTTCGCGGGGATGGATCAGGCCGTTCTCGATCCCCATCGTGATCGTGCCGATGGTGCCATGGCCGCACATGGCGAGGCAACCCGAGGTCTCGATGAACAGCACCGCCACGTCGCAATCGGGCCGCGTGGGGGGATAGAGGATGCTGCCCGACATCATGTCATGGCCGCGCGGCTCGAACATCAACCCGGTGCGGATCCAGTCGAATTCCCGCAGGAAATGCGCCCGGCGTTCCAGCATGTCCGCCCCCTCGAGCCGGGGGCCGCCGCCCGAGACGAGGCGGACCGGGTTGCCGCAGGTATGGCCGTCGATGCACTGGAAGGTATGGGTCGCCATTTGGGGGGCCTTTGGTCAAGCTGTCCGGGGGTCAGAAACGGGCGGGGGAATAGGGGGCAAGGTCAAGGGGCGGGGTCTGCCCGGTCAGAAGGTCTGCGACGATCTCGGCCGTGCCGATGGATTGCGTCAGGCCCAGATGGCCATGGCCGAAAGCGCAGATGACGTCATGCCGGCCGGGCAGGGGGCCGATGGCGGGCAGGCTGTCGGGCAGCGAGGGGCGGAACCCCATCCATTGCCGCCCGCCGGTGGTTTTCAGCCCCGGAAGGAAGGCGGCGGCCTTCTGCAGCATCGCGTCGGCGCGGGCGTAGTTCGGGGCGCGCTCCAGCCCGCCCAGCTCCACCGCGCCGCCGACCCTTATGCCCGAGGTCAGGCGGGTGACGACAAAGCCATGCGCCTCGAAGGTGACATGGGTGCGCAGGTCGAAGGCGTCGGCGGGCAGGGTGGTGTTGTAGCCGCGCTCGGTTTCCAGGGGCAGGGTGACGCCGGCGGTGCGGGTCAGGCGGTGGGAAAAGGCCCCGGCGGCGATGACCAGCTTGGCACTGTGCAGGTCTCCGCCGGAGGTCCGCACCCCGGTGGGCAGGATGGCTTGTGCCTCGGCTCTGCGGATCTCGCCGCCGCCGGCGCGGAAACGCTCGGCAAGGGCAAGGGTATAGTCCCTGGGGTCGCTGACCGAGCACCAGCCGGGGGTGAAGGCCGCATGGGTGAAGCGGGGGGCAAGGCCGGGCTGGATCTCGGCGATCTCGTCGCCCTTGAGGTGGCGGAAGGGGATGCCTTCCTTGGCCCGCGCCTCCCACCCCGGAAGCGAGGCGCGGAAGGCGGCCTCGCCCTCATAGACCTGCAACTGCCCCTTGCGCCGCAGGAATCCGGTCAGCCCCTCACGCGAAAGGAACGGGTCGAGCGCTGCTTCCGATGCCCGCATCAGCGCCGTCTGCGCGCGGGTGGAAGCCGCCACACGGGCAGGCGAGGAGGCGCGCCAGAACCGCCAGAGCCAGGGCGCGATCCGGGGCGCATAGGCGGGCGGGATGCTCAGCGGCCCCAGCGGATCGAGCAGCCAGCGGGGGGCGCGGCGGAGGATCCCGGGCGAGGCGAGGGGGAAGATATCGGTGAAGGCCAGCGCGCCGGCGTTCCCGGCCGAGGCGCCTGCCGCCGGCCCCTCGCGGTCGATCACGAGGACCGACAGCCCCCGCGCGCGGGCCGACAGCGCGACCGACAGGCCGATCACACCGGCGCCGACGACGATCACATCTGCCCTGTCGGCCTCGGCCACGGGGTCGGGCCTCAGACCCGGTATTTCGCGACGGCAGGATCGCGGATCCAGTCGGCATACCAGCTGTCAAAGAGCGCAAGCTGCGCCTCGCAAAAGCCGCGCTGGCTGTCGGAAAGCCGGTCCGTCTCGTTGAAATGCAGGGTGAATTCGGCATGACCCTTCAGGACCATCATATGCTTGAAGAACAGGACCAGATCGGGGCCCGCGTCCACGGTGGAAAGGACCAGCATCGCTTCGTCCAGCTCCTTCGCGAACCGCCGCGCGGCGGCATCGCCCTTGGCGGCCGCCTCGCACAGCGCGGTCAGGTGCAACACCTCGCGCGGCAGCACGTTGCCGATCCCGGTGATCGCGCCGGTCGCGCCGCAGTTGACATAGCCGTGGAAGACGCAGGTATCGACGCCGATCATCAGCGTGACCTCGCCGTCGCGGCTGGTGATATGCTCGGCGGCGTAGGACAGATCCTCGGGGCCGCCGAATTCCTTGAAGCCGACAAGGTTGGGATGTTCGGCGCGAAGCGCGAAGAACAGATCGGCCCGGGTGGCGAAGCCGTAATAGGGGCTGTTGTAGATCACTGCCGGCAGATCGGGCGCGGCAGAGAGGATCGCCTTGAAATGGTCCTTCTGCGCCGCCACCACCGACCCGCGCGAGAGCACCCGCGGGATCACCATGAGGCCCGCCGCCCCCACCTTTGCCGCATGGGCGGCATGGGCGACGGCGATCCTGGTGTTGACCGCGCCGGTACCGACGATGACCGGGATGCCTGCGGCGACAAGGCGGGCCACACCCTCCATCCGCTCGTCATCGGTCAGAAGCGGCCAGTCCCCCATCGAGCCGCAATAGACCACGGCCCGCATGCCCAGCCCGATCAACGCCTCGGCCCGGGCGACGAGGGCGTCGTAATCGGGCGTGCGGTCGGGCTTGCAGGGCGTCATCAGCGCGGGGATCGTGCCGGAGAAGATCGGGGCGGGGTGCGTGGCGGCGGTCATCTGCTGTCCTTCCTGGGAGGCGTCCCAGCTGTCGGGGAGAGGTTGGGCAAGGTTGTGGCGCAAGGCTTGGAGGATCACAAGTCTAGCCGAGCGGCGGATGAACCGGGCGCGGGGGGGCAGACGTCGGGCGACGGTCGCGGCCCGGGGCCGGGCGCGAAAAATTTGGCCAAATCTTTCGCGCTTGGGCGGCGCTCAACCGGTTGCGTCAGCGTCGGGGCGGCGCAGCAAAAGGGTCAACTGACGAAGGCCGGGCCCCGGCGGGGCCGAATTTGGCCAAATTCGGCCGCTCCCGCCCTCAACCGCCCTCAACCGCCCTCAACCGTTGTCCGGCTCGAAGACCAGCGCGACGCCATTCATGCAGTATCTCAGCCCCGTTGGCGGCGGACCATCGGGAAAGACATGCCCCAGATGCGCCTCGCACCGCGCGCAATGCACCTCGGTGCGCTTCATGAAGAAGCTGCGGTCGACCCTCTCGCCCACAGCCTCCGGGGCGAGTGGCGCGTAAAAGGATGGCCAGCCCGTCCCGCTGTCGAACTTGGCCCCGGCATCGAACAGGGCCGCGCCGCAGCAGACACAATGATACCGTCCCGGCCCCTTGGGAAAATCGTCATGCGTGAAGGCGCGCTCGGTCCCATGCCGGCGCGTCACCTTGTAGGCCAGCTCGGAAAGCTGCGCCCGCCATTCCGCATCGGACTTGATGACTTTGTCCATGTCGCCCCCTATCCTGTCGCCCACGAGAGTTAGGGCGCCGCGCGCCATGTGCCAAGTCCGATGAGGTGCCTGATGACTGCGGCTCTGCCCCGCCCCCGCCGCAACGACGGCTACCGGGTCCGCATCGTCACCGATGCCGCCGGCCTTGCCGCGGCCCAGCGTCTGCGGCACGACTGCTTCATCACCCGGGCGGGCCTTGCGCCCCGCAAGGACGGCCGCGAGGCCGATGCCTTCGATGCCCGGGCGCTGCATGTCCTGATCGAGGACGTGGCGACAGGACAGCCCGCGGCGACCTACCGGATGCTTCTCCTGCCCTCGGGGGCCGCCCTGTCGCGCTGCTATGCGGCCCGGTTCTACGACCTGACCCTGCTGGCCCGCAGGACCGGCCCCCTGGCCGAGATCGGCCGCTTCTGCATCCGCCCCGGCCTGCAGGATGCCGATCTTCTGCGTCTCGCCTGGGGGGGGATGGCGCGTCTTGTGGCGGCCCATGACATCGGCTTCCTGTTCGGCTGTTCCTCCTTCGCCGGCACCGATCCCGCCCGCCATGCGCCCGCCCTTGCCGCCCTTGCCGCCGGCCACCTGGCGCCGCCCGACTGGGCCCCGGGGCGGTGCGCCTCCGAGACGGTGCCCCTTCCCCGGGCGGGGCATCCGGCGGATGTGCCGGATCCCGCAGCGGCCCAGCGCGCCATGCCGCCGCTTCTGCGCAGCTACCTCGCCATGGGCGGCCGCGTCAGTGACCATGCGGTGATCGACCGGACGCTGGCGACCCTGCATGTCTTCACCGGGGTCGAGATCGCCGCCATCCCTCCCGCCCGCCTGCGTGCCCTGCGGCAGCTGGCCGAGGCGGTGACGCTGCAGGGCGCGGAGGCCGCCCTTGGTGCAGGGACGGGCGCGCCCGGTGGCGGGGGGCTTGCGGTTGGCCGGGGGGCGGACTAGCTGGGCGGCATGGCCCGCACTCCGCTTCTGCAACTCTCCGACATTTCGCTCACCTTCGGGGGCGATCCGGTCTTTGATGCCCTCTCGCTTTCGGTCCAGCCGGGGGACAGGCTCGCCCTGGTCGGGCGCAACGGATCGGGCAAATCCACGCTGATGAAGGTCATGGCCGGGCTGGTCGAGCCCGACCGGGGCGAGCGTGCCCTCGCCCCCGGCGTGCGGGTGGGCTACATGGAGCAGGATCCCGACATGGCCGGTTTCGCCACGCTTGGCGATTACGCGGCCAGCCCCCTGCCCGAGGGCGAGGGCTACAGGATCGAGGTCGTGGCCGAGGGGCTGCGCTTCGATCCGTCCCGTGACGTGGCAACCGCCTCGGGCGGCGAAAGGCGGCGGGCGGCGCTGGCGCGGCTGATGGCCGAGGCGCCGGAACTGATGCTGCTGGATGAGCCGACCAACCACCTCGACATCACCGCGATCGGCTGGCTCGAGGCCGCGCTGCGCGAAACCCGCGCCGGCTTCGTCCTGATCTCGCATGACCGGGCGTTCCTCAAGGCGCTGAGCCGGGCCACGCTCTGGATCGACCGGGGCGAGGTGCGGCGGCTGGACAAGGGCTTTGACGGGTTCGAGGCCTGGCGCGACCGGATCTGGGAGGAAGAGGACGCCGCCCGCCACAAGCTTGACCGCAAGATCAAGGCCGAGGCGCGCTGGGCGGTCGAGGGGATCTCGGCCCGGCGCAAGCGCAACATGGGCCGCGTGCGCGCCTTGCAGGAGCTGCGCGCCCAGCGGGCGGCGCAGATCCGCAGGCAGGGCACGGCGGCGATGGCCTTTGATGGCGGGGCGGTTTCCGGCAAGAAGGTGATCGAGGCGCGGGGTCTGGGCAAGAGCTATGACGGCCGCCAGATCGTGCGCGGCCTTGACCTGACGATCCAGCGCGGGGATCGCGTGGCCTTTGTCGGGCCGAACGGCGTGGGCAAGACCACGCTGGTGCGGATGCTTCTGGGCGAGGTTGCACCCGATGAGGGCAGGGTGATCCTTGGCACCAACCTTGATATCGCGGTCTTCGATCAGACGCGGGCGGCGCTCGACCCGGACGCGACGCTTTGGGACAGCCTGACCGGCGATCCGGGGATGGGGGTCTCGGGGCGTTCGGATCAGGTGATGGTGCGCGGCCAGCCGCGGCATGTGGTGGGCTATCTCAAGGATTTCCTGTTCGACGAGGCGCAGGCCCGCGCCCCCGTCAGATCGCTTTCGGGGGGCGAGAAGGCGCGGCTTCTGCTGGCCCGGCTGATGGCACGGGAGAGCAACCTCCTGGTGCTGGACGAGCCGACCAACGATCTGGATATCGAGACGCTCGACCTGCTTCAGGATATCCTTGGCGAATATGACGGCACGGTGCTCCTTGTCAGCCACGACCGCGATTTCCTTGACCGGGTCGCCACCACGACCGTGGCGATGGAAGGCGACGGGCGGGCCGTGGTCTATGCGGGGGGCTGGTCGGATACCCTTGCGCAGCGCGGCGAAAGCGGGGCGGCCGGGTCCGAGCCCGCAGCCCGGCGCAAGGCAGAGGCGGCGCCCGCGGCGGACAGCAAGCCCGCGCCGGAGAGCAAACCGGGGCCGATGCGCAAGGCGGGGCTGAGTTTCACTGAACGCCACCGGCTGGCCGAGCTTCCGGCGGTGATCGAAAAGCTCGAGGCCGAGGTGAACAAGCTCACCACCCTCCTGTCGGACCCCGATCTTTTCACCCGCGAGCCGGTCAAGTTCCGCAAGGCGGGCGAGGCCCTGGCCGAGCGGCAGGCCGCATTGGCGGCGGCCGAGGAGGAATGGCTGACGCTGGAGGAAAAGGCCGAAGCGGGCTGAGCGCCGCTGCCCGTCGAGACCCGCCCCATCAGCCCGGTTCCGGGCACATCTCCGGCCCGACGGCATAGAGCACGAATTCGCTGTCCGGGCCGTCGTCGGCCCAGAGCGAGATCACGCCCTCGGCGCTGAACAGGCTCGCGCCGTATTCGCCCGGTTTCAGCAGGATGCCGCCCTCCCAGGGCTCGGTGGTGAAGGATCCCTGCTCGCCCTCGACGAAACAGACCGAGGGGATGCCGTCGCGGCACTCTGCCCGTTCGATGAAGCGGGCGTTGTGGTCCCGGCTCCAGACCTCGAAAAGCATGATCCTCAGGCCGCTGCCCGCATCGGCGGGGTCTGCGGGGCCAAGGGCGATCTCTGTCACCATCCGGTCCGGTTCGGCGCGCAATTCGGAAAAGTCGAAGACCCGGCGGAAGCAGGGGTCATCGGCATGGGCGGTCTGGGCCAGAAGCGGCAGGGCCAGTGCAGTGGCAGCCCCGGTCAGGCAAAGGCGCTTTGGAAACGGCATGCTGCAATCCTTCGATCCGGTAATGGCCGAAGGATGGCAGAGCCGCCGGCGCCGCGCAATCGCTCAGGGAAGCGAGAAGACGATGATCAGGCCGAAGCAGACCGGCACCAGCAGCAGCGCCATCATCACCAGCGCCGGAAGGCCCCAGGTCGCCAGCGACAGGATCGCCGTCGTCAGCAGGATGACGAGTGCATACCAGATGTTGTCCTTGTCGCCGAAGGCCACATCACGCGCGATCCAGCCGATCAGCGGAAGCGACAGAAGGGCGCGGGCGGCCAGGGGGGTGCGGGGCGGGATGGGGGTCAGGATGCTCATGGCGGCGGATATAATGCTGCGTTGCGGCATCAGGATGCGGCGGGTTGCCTCACCTTGCATCCGGCGGAAGGGGCGGGCGGCCCCATGCCGGCCCCGCAGCGGGTCCGGCACAAGTTGACGCGCCGCCTTGCCATGATAAACCCGCGCAATCGCCCGTTCCGGCCCGCAGTCACCCCCGATGGGGCAGCGGCCTTCCCGGCCGGGGCGAAACAGGAGCCGACCGATGAACATCTTTACCGAGATCCGCCAGACCGTCCTGACCGCGCTTGACGCGATGGTTGCAGAGGGGCGCCTGCCCGCGGGCCTGTCCTTCGATGCCGTCACGGTTGAGCCGCCGCGGGATGCGGGCCATGGCGATATGGCGACCAATGCCGCGATGGTCCTGGCCAAACCCGCGGGCCTTGCCCCCCGCGCCATCGCCGAGGCGCTGGCCGAGGGGCTTCGCGCCGATCCCAGGGTGGCCGATGCGACGGTCGCGGGGCCGGGCTTCCTCAACCTGCGGCTTGAGCCTGCGGTCTGGCACTCGGTCCTGCTGGCGGCCCTCACGGCGCCGGATTTCGGCCGCTCAACCCTGGGGCAGGGGCGTCGGGTGAATGTGGAATTCGTCAGCGCCAATCCCACCGGCCCGATGCATGTGGGCCATACCCGCGGCGCGATCTTCGGCGATGCGCTGGCAAGCCTTCTGGCCTATGCCGGCTGGGATGTGACGCGCGAATATTACATCAACGACGGCGGCGCGCAGGTCGATGTGCTGGCGCGCTCGGCCTATGAACGCTACCGCGAGGCCTGTGGCCATGCGCCCGAGATCGCCGAGGGGCTGTATCCCGGCGACTACCTTGTTCCGGTGGGCGAGGCGCTGAAAGAGAAATACGGCGAGAGCCTGCTCGACAAGGGCGAGCAGTATTGGCTGGCCGAGGTGCGCGACTTCGCCACCGAGCGGATGATGCAGATGATCCGCGAGGATCTGGCGCTTCTGGGCGTCACGATGGATGTCTATTCCTCGGAAAAGGCGCTTTACGGCACCGGCAAGATCGAGGCCGCGATCACCCGTCTGCGCGAGATGGGCCTGATCTACGAGGGCCAGCTGGACCCGCCGAAGGGCAAGACCCCCGAGGATTGGGAACCGCGCAAGCAGACCCTCTTCCGCTCGACCGCGCATGGCGACGATGTGGACCGTCCGGTGAAGAAATCCGATGGCAGCTGGACCTATTTCGCCCCCGACATCGCCTATCACTTCGACAAGGTCGAACGCGGCTTCGATGCGCTGATCGACGTGTTCGGCGCCGATCATGGCGGCTATGTCAAGCGGATGAAGGCGGCGGTCGCGGCGCTGTCGGAGGGGCGGGTGCCGCTGGATATCAAGCTGATCCAGCTGGTGAAGCTCTGGAAGGACGGCGCGCCGTTCAAGATGTCGAAGCGGGCGGGCACCTTCGTCACCCTGCGCGACGTGATCGAACAGGTGGGGCCGGATGTGGCGCGGTTCCACATGCTGACGCGCAAGAACGACGCGCCGCTGGATTTCGATTTCGACAAGGTGCTGGAACAGTCGAAGGACAACCCGGTCTTCTACGTGCAATATGCCCATGCCCGGATCCAGTCTGTCCTGAGGCGCGCGCATGAGGCGGGGGTCGATGTCTCCAACGCCGCCGTGACGCGGGCCGATCTGTCCGGCCTGACCCATGAGGCCGAGCTGAAACTTGCCCGCCAGATCGCCGAATGGCCGCGTCTGGTCGAAATCGCGGCCCGCGGGAACGAGCCGCATCGCATCGCCTTCTACCTCTACGATCTGGCCTCGGATTTCCACGCGCTCTGGAACCGGGGCAATGACGATCCGGCCCTGCGCTTCCTGCAAGAGGGTGATCCAGAGGTCACACAGGCGAAAATCGCCCTGATTCGGGCCACGGCAGTTGTTATTTCGGCCGGTCTTGGTATCCTTGGCGTGACCCCGGTGGACGAGATGCGCTGAAGCGCACCACTTCCGGCGGATCGAGCGAGGCAGCAAGAAACGATCGGCCGGGGGCTTTGGCCTCTTGCGTCGGCAGTGAGGCGAAGATGGCAGTAGGTACCGACGGGCCCGTTGTGGCCCCTCTCGCGGCCCGTGCGGTCGAGCGTGCGGGCAAGGTCATGCAGCTTGCGGGGGCGGCGGTCTCGGTTGCGCTTGTCGCGGGCGTGGCGTTCTGGGGCTACAAGCTTCTGGTGCGGGATGTGACGGGCATTCCGGTGGTGCGCGCGATGGAAGGGCCGATGCGGGTGGCCCCGGCGGATGCCGGCGGACAGATCGCCCAGAACACCGGCCTTTCGGTCAATACCGTCGTGGCCGAGGGCGAGGCGGGCGCCCCCGAGGACGTGCTTTTGCTGGCGCCCACGCCCATCGCCCTTGCGGATGAGGATCTCGAGGTCCAGTCGATGGCCGAGGCGGGCGAAGTGGCCCCGATCGGCGCGCCGCCGGTCGAGGCGGGGGTTGCCGCGACCGGCGAGGTGCCGATCCTGGCCTCGGCCGACGGCACGCTTTCGGCCGAGGATGTGCTGGCACTTGCCGATCTGATCGCGGCCGAGACCAATCCGCTCGCCGCTCTCGAGGCCGGCACGGATGCGCCCGTTTCCGTCAGCCTTGATGGCGAGGCCGTTGCCCAGGGCGAGGCGTCGCTCGAGGTGATCCCCGCCTCCGTTCCCGGCGTCAGCACCGCGCTCCGCCCGCCGGCCCGGCCCGCGGGTTTTGCGGCGGCGGCCGCCTCGGCCCCTTCGGCCAGCGGGGCGAGCACGGCCAGCGCGCCCTCGGGCGGCCTGTTGCCGGTCACGACCGATGAGGTGCCGGTGGGCACAGCCCTGGTTCAGCTTGGC
>JBHYFN010000007.1:0-116448 GCA_051859505.1 Paracoccaceae bacterium | reverse complement strand
ACATCAGGATCGACCGACCCGCCCCCACGGCGGGGCCCAGCTGGCCCAGAAGCTCGGGCGGCAGGATCAGGTGGCCCATCGCGGCGGTCAGCTGGTCGCGGGTGATCTGGATGTTGCGGATCGACTGGCGCTTGACCTGTTCGGTATAAAGCGCGAGCGGCACCGGCATGGCGCCGTAATATTCCGACTGCGCCAGCGCATCGAGCGCGCGGGCCTTGCCGGCATCGGTCAGCTGATAGGCCATCTCGTTGCCGGAATTGGCATTCAGCGTCCCCATCGCCTCGAGCAGGCGCTGCGAGCGGGCCATGTCGACCAGCTCCTGTGTGACAGGGATCGGCAGGCAGATGGCCCGGGCGATCTCGGACACGATGGTCACGTTCATCCGGAACATCGTCTTGAGCAGGATGTCCCGCATCATGACGGGGGGAAGCTGCATGCCCGCAAGCGTCTTCGGGGCCGGCGGTGCCATCACCGAGGTGGTCTGCATGTTCATCTGGATATGCCTGTCAACTGGGTCCCCTCCCCCGGGTCGAACCGGAGGCTGAGCATGACGATGACCGGCATTTGTGGCGGAAACGGGGACGAAACGGCACAAGGCCGGGGCAATGTCGCCGAAGTTCGGGGGGAAAGGGGGGGGGCCGTTAGCCGGCCTGCCCCCGGATCAGGGCCAGAACGAAGAAGGCGATGATCGTCGAGCCAAGGGCAAGGCCCATCGGAAAGCGCTTGCCGGCATCCCAGCTGGCCCAGTCCGGCGCCAGTGCGCGGATCTTCGTGCGCGCGGCGATCCGGTGCCCGATCCATGACAGCAGGAAACAGATGACATAGACGTAGAACAGCGTGCCCAGATCGCCCAGCGGAAAGAACGGGGCGGCGGCGGCGGCGAATTTCGCATCCCCCGCGCCCATCAGGCGCACCGCATTCAGCGCCATGCCGATCACCAGCACGACGATCAGATGCAACCAGCGCCAGAGATATTCCTCGAATGGCAGGGCGATGAGGCCGAGGACGGCGAAACCCGCCACCATCGCCAGAACGGCGATATTGGGGATCTTCATCGTCTTGAGATCGGACCAGGCGACCCAGATCGAGACGGGCAGGGCGACGATCAGGAAGATCAGCGCCTGAGAGGCAGTCGTGACCATGAAACCCGCCTCAGGCGTCAAGCGCGCGCAGGGCCCGCACCGCTTCGTCGAAATGCTGGGGATGGGTCTCGACCGCGTTCTGCAGAAGGCCCCGGCCGATGTTGATGTCGTTCTGCTTGATGGCCGTCAGCGCCATCGTATAGAGCAGCTGCGCCCGTTCGACCTGGGTCATCGGGATCACCGGCAGGTCGTAATTGCGCTGGGCGCCGCGGGCGAGGACGAGGTTGTTCTTGGCGGTGAACATGCCCGGCTCGTGGCGCAGGGCATCGGTGAACAGCCGCTCGGCCCCGCGATAATCGCCGCGCGTGAGCTTCGAGAAACCCCAGTTGTTCAGCACGCCGGCCGGGGTGGTCGTCAGCCCGACCGCCGTCTCGTAAAAGGCGTCGGCCTTGTCCCACTGCTCGTTCGCATCGGCCACCATCGCCTCGAGCCGGTAGCGCTTGAACGTCTCGTAGGTGGGGGGGACCATGTTCAGCGTGGCCGCCGCATCGTCCCACATGTTGTTGCGGATCTGGGCATCGGCCAGTTCCACGCTGTCGGCCGGGCCGGCCTGGGGATGGGCCAGAACGCTGCGCCAGGCGGCGATGGCTTCGGTATTGCGGTTCGCGCGCGTCAGCGAGGTGGCAAGGCCGCGCTGCGCGTCGATATCGCCGGGGGATTGCTGCAGGGCAGCCGTGAAGAAGGCGATCGCCTCGTTCGGTTCGGCGACGGTAAGCATCATCTGGGTGATGCTCGACTCTTCCAGAAGGTTCAGTTCCCTGAGCGCGCGGTCAACTTCGGCTTCGCCCGACAGGCTGCCACAGGACGACAGGCTCAGGATGGCGACACCCGCCATCGACATCAGAATAGGGTGGCGCATCTTTGCTGCGTCCTTTTACTGCTCTTGCCCTCAAAGTGGCTCGACCTCATCGAAGCCGCGCCGCACCAGTTGGAAATCCTGGTCTGTATTGACGCCTGTATAGAACGGATCTTCGAGTTTTGCGAGCGCCAAGCGCAGGTTGTCGCGGATCTCGTCGCTATTGCCGTTATCCGTTGCATAGGCGCGACGGAATACTTCCGAGGCCTCGCCGACCTTGCCCTGTTCCATCAGGACCACGCCCAGATTGTTCCAGGCGGGGGAAAAGGTCTCGTCCTCCTCCACGGCGCGGCGCAGGAAATCCTCGGCCTGACCCAGGCGGCCCAGCCGCAGGTTCGCCGATCCCAGCGCCGACAGCGTATCGACGTTATAGCCCTGATCCAGCGTCGCGCGGGTATAGGCATCAAGGGCCAGCTCATATTCCCCGGCCGCCATCAGCCGGTGTCCCACGATCAACCCGTCGACATCCTGCCCCCGCGCGATGCCGGGCGCATAAACCCCGCCCGCGGAACGGTTCAGGCCGCCTGTCGAACAGGCGGCCAGAAAGGTGATCGCGACGGCCCCGAGAAGGCCTAGCCTGCCAAAGGACATCGTCCCTCGTCGTCAGTCCGCATTCTGCGCCCCCTGAACACCACCACCCAACGTCACCGAGATCTCGTAGATCGACGGCCCGATCAGAATGATGAGGAGCGGCGGCACCGTCAACATCATCGTGGCAAGTGTCATCTTGGTGGGCAGGACGTTCGCCTTTTCCTCGGCGCGCATGACGCGTTTGTCACGCATTTCCCCGGCATAGACGCGCAGCGCCTCGGCGATCGAGGTGCCGAACTGCTGCGACTGGATCAGCACGGTGACGAAGCTTGCGATATCGGCCACGCCGCAGCGTTCCGACATGTCGCGCAGAACCAGCGTCTTGTCCTTGCCGGCCTTCATCTCGTGGCTGATCATCTCGTATTCTTCGGCCAGATCGGGAAAGCCGGTCTTGAGTTCATGCGACACCCGCAGGATCGCCTGATCAAGCGACTGGCCCGCCTCGACGCAGACCAGCATCATGTCGAGGCTGTCGGGAAAGGCGTTGGTGATGTTTTCCTGCCGGGTCGCCTGCCGCCGGGTGACCCAGTATTTCGGGATCATGTAGCCGGCGACGCCGGGGATCAGGATCCAGGTCAGAAGGTTCACCGTCGTCGGCTCCGACGTCACCGACTTGTAAAGGGCGAAGGCCACGCCGAGGGCCAGAAGCCCGAGGCCAAGCGCAAACTGGGCGAAGTAATAGATCCGCACCGCGTTCTTGGTGCGATAGCCCGCCTGCAACAGCTTGAGCCGCGTGGCCGAATATTCCTGCGCATCCTTGGGCTCGAGGAATTCGGCATAGCGTTCCAGCTTGTCCTTGCCGTTGTTGTTGCGCAGCCGATCCCCCTTCTGGGCCGGCATGTCGCGGTTGGCGGCCTTGAGGCGGTCCAGCGGATCCTGCTGTTTGCGCAGCATCGTGGGCAGGGCCATGAGCACCATGACAAAGCCAAGTGCGCCCACGACAAGAAGGGGGCCCATCTCGCCAAGGTGTTCGACCAGAAAGTCGTTGATATTCTGCAGAATTCCCATGATCGCCCCCTAGACCTTGATATTCACGAGCGAGCGCATGACGAAGATGTTGACCGTCAGGAAGGCCGCCACCGCAAGACAGGCGGGGATGAAGACGGCGGTATCCTTCACATCGTCATAGTAATTCGGCTCGAGCACGTTGATCGTGACCAGCGCCAAGAGCGGAAAGACCGACAGGAACATGCCCGACCATTTCGCCTCGGCGGTGATCGCCTTGACGCGGCGGAACAGTTTGAACCGGGCCCGGATCACCTTGGACAGACCGTCGAGGATCTCGGCCAGGTTGCCGCCGGCCTGGCTCTGGATGGCGACGGCCACGGCAAGGAAGCGCAGATCCTGCATGTCCATCCGCTCGGCCATGGCCTTGAGGCTTTCGGCCATGTCGCGGCCATAGGCGGCCTCGTCCGAGATGACGCCCATTTCCGACCCCAGCGGATCGGGCACTTCCTTGGCGACGATGCCCACGGCCGACGAGAAGGGATGGCCCACGCGCAGGGACCGCACCATCAGTTCGACGGCGTCGGGCAGCTGCTCTTCGACCATCGACATCCGCTTCTTGGCCTTCTTGTCGACCCAGATATAGACCCCGCCCACGCCCATCGCGACGGCGACCAGCGCGCGCACGGCGGTATCCGCGCCGGTGCCGACGGTCAGCCCGATGAAGGCCACGACCGAGACGCCAACCATCAGCATGATCAACTGGCTGGGCGAAAAGGCGATGTTGGCCTTTTGCGCCTTCGAGGCCAGGATCGAATACAGCGGAATGCCCTGCGATTGCAGGTGCTGGGTCATCTCCTTGCGGAGCTGTTCAAGAACCTGCTCGCGCCCGCCGCCCTTTTCCATCAGTTCCAGCCGCCGGTTCAGGCGGTTGTTCAGGCTGATGGACCGGCCGAAAACGGTCAGATAGACGCCCTCGACCAGAACGAGGACGGCGATGAAGATCAGGCCGTAGATGATCGGTTCGGCGGAAATGCCCATGTCGCTTACCCCGAGAAAGGTTCAAAGATGGAGGCCGGCAGGTCATAGCCCCAGAGACGGAACCGTTCCGAGAAATGCGAGCGCACCCCCGTCGCGGTGAAATGGCCGATGATCTTGTTGTCGGGCGTCAGCCCCACGCGCTGATAGCGGAAGATCTCCTGCATCGAGATGACTTCGCCCTCCATCCCGGTGATCTCGGTGATCGAGGTCATCCGGCGCGAGCCGTCCTGCAGGCGGGAGGCCTGCACGATCAGGTTGACGGCGCTGGCGATCTGGGAGCGGACGGCCTTGATCGGCATCTCGATCCCGGCCATGGCGACCATGTTTTCAAGACGGCTGACCCCGTCGCGGGCGCTGTTGGCGTGGATCGTGGTCATCGAACCGTCATGGCCGGTGTTCATGGCCTGAAGCATGTCGATGACTTCCTCGCCCCGCGTTTCCCCCACGATGATCCGGTCCGGCCGCATCCGCAGCGCGTTGCGCAGACAGTCGCGCTGGGTGACGGCGCCCTTGCCTTCCACGTTGGGGGGGCGGCTTTCCATCCGGCCCACATGGGTCTGCTGCAGCTGAAGTTCGGCCGTATCCTCGATCGTGAGGATCCGTTCGTTGTCGTCGATGAAGGACGACAGCGCGTTGAGCGTGGTGGTTTTGCCCGAACCCGTCCCGCCCGAGACGATGACGTTCAGCCGGGTCGCCACAGCCGCTTGCAGATATGCAGCCATCTCTTCGGTAAAAGCCCCGAATTTGACCAGGTCATCAATGCCCAACTTGTCTTTTTTGAACTTACGGATCGAAACCAGCGATCCGTCCACCGCAACCGGCGGCACCATCGCGTTGAAGCGCGATCCATCGGCAAGGCGGGCGTCGACGTAAGGATTGCTTTCATCGACGCGCCGGCCCACGGCCGAGACGATCTTGTCGATGATGCGCAGCAGGTGCCGCTCGTCCTTGAAGGTGATGTCGGTCAGCTCGAGCTTGCCGGCCCGTTCCACAAAGATCTGCTGCGGGCCGTTGACCAGAATATCGTTGACCGACTCGTCCTTCAGAAGCGTCTCGAGCGGGCCAAGCCCGGTAACCTCGAAGAACAGATCCTGGTTCAGGGTCTGGCGTTCCTCGCGGTTCAGGACGATCCCCATCTCCTCGAGCGTCTCGGTGGCGATGGCGTTGATTTCCTGACGCAAATCCGCCTCGCTCGCCTTTTCGAGGGCGGCGAGGTTGAGGTTGTCGAGCAGGGCCTTGTGCAGGTCGAGCTTGATCTCGGACAGGCGTTCCTTGCGCTTGCGTTCCTTGTCCAGCGGCACGGCCTCGGCAGGCTTCTTCGGCGCCATGCGCGCAAAACCCGAGGCCTTGGGCTCGGGCTTGGGCAGCGGCGTCACCGCCGCCTTTGCGCCTGCCGCAGCAGCCGGGGCCGCCCGTTCCGGGGCAGCGGGTGCCGGGCGGGCCTGATCGGGCTTCTTGAACTTGGAAAACATGTTTCGTTACCCCCGGGCTTGCGCCTTTGCCTTGTCAGCATCGGCCACGTTCACGTCGTGGATCGACTTGGCCAGCTTCGCGATTTCCTTGCGCAGCGCGTTCTTCGCGATGCCCTCGGCCAGGGGCACGCCCTGATCGGCGGTCTGGGCCACAGGCTTGCCGCCATCGGGCAGCTGCACCTCGAGCGCGATGCCCAGCGTCTCGGCCAGCCGCTTGACCCGGCTCTTGCCGTTCAGATCGGTAAAGCCGGGCGCGCGGTTCAGGATGAAGCGGAACTTGTCGAACGGCAGGCTTTCGGCCTGCAGCGCCCGTTTCAGCCGCAGGGTGTTCTGGGCCGAGCGCATGTCGAGTTCCAGCGTGGCAAAGCAGATATGGGCCGCCTGCAGCACCGCTTCGGACCATTCGACGATCACCGGCGGCATGTCGATGATGACATAGTCGAAATTGACCCGGGCCATCTCGATCAGCCGTTCGACATCGGTGCTGTTGATCAGGTCGAGCGGCACCATTTCGCCCGGCGAGGTCAGGACATGCAGCTTTTCGTTGAAGGTCGAAAGCGACTGCATGAAGACCTCGCTGTCCATGCTGTCGGTATCCGACAGCATTTCAAGCACCGCCTCGCGGCGGGGCAGGTCAAGGTAGGTCGCGACCGCGCCATACTGGATGTTGAAGTCGATCAGGCAGACCCGAAGCTGTGCGTCCTTTTCCAGCAGGGCCAGCTCCCACGCGAGATTGAGCGCGAGGGTCGTGGCCCCGGTGCCGCCCGACATGCCATAGACCGGGATCACCACGCCCGACCGGTCGCCCGTCGCCTTGAGCGCGGTGCGGTTCTCGTCGATTGCCGGCACCTCGGGTACCGGCTGGGTGACGCGTTCGATCGCGCGGGCCAGTTCGCCTTCGGGCAGGGGATAGGGGACGAATTCGTCCCCGCCTTCGCGCAGCAACTGATGCAGCGAGGCCGGGCGCACATCCTCGGTGATCAGGATCACCTTGATCTGCTGGGCCTTGGCGGCTGCGATGATGTCGGTCACCAGGGAAAGATCGGCCTCGTCCTGGCTGTCGAGCGCGATGGCCACGAATTCCAGCTGGTTCGCGTCGGGCTGTTCCAGAAAGGCGAGGGCCTCGGCAAAGGTCAGATCGCCCCAGGTTTCTCCGAGGGCGGCTTCCATATCCTCGATCAGCAGGTCGAAATTCTGAACGTCCCGGCTGATCGTGCAGGCCACGATGGGCTGCGGTTCGGGTTGCAATGCTGCGTTGCTGCTCATAGCCACAGGTCCTCTTTTGCAAGGGACCTGCCATGACCGCAGCAACATCTCTGCCTCGGCCCCAGCTGATACCGCGACCGGGCTTCGCCCGACGCAGTGGTCCCACTGGAGACTGTTTCCCTGTCAAAGGGGGCAGGATTGGGGCGGAAAGAAAGTCATTGTTGGAAATGGTGCGACGATCAACGCGTCAAGCCCGCGTTGTTGCCGGACGCGGGCTTGGGCAGGATCACGATGGATCAGAGTTTCGTGGCGTCACTCGCCCGAGGCAGAGCCCAGCGACTGCTGGCCAAGCGACTGCGGCGAGGTGGCGCTTTCCACATATTCGCGGAAGATGATCTCGGCATAGCGGCCGTTCATCACCGTCGGGTGGCTCTGGACGAAGCCCGAGACCTCGGTCACGGTGCGCCGGTTGCGACGCTCGGGTTCCTGGGTCATGATCAGCGGCTGGGTCTGGCCCCGGCTGACCACCGCATCAAGGCGCGAGCGCGACACGCCCTGACTGGTCAGATACAACACCGCCGCCTCGGCCCGTCTCAGGCCAAGGGCCTGGTTGTAGGCGGCCGACCCAACCAGATCGGTATGGCCATAGACGGTGAAGCGCACTTCGGGGAACTGGTTGATCCAGGCCGCCTGTTGCCGCAGAACCCTGCGCGCATCGTCATCAAGAGCGTGGGAACCGAAGGCGAAGTTGATCGTCGTCGGCACCTCGGCGGCAAAGCGCTGGGCGAGGTTGACCCGGTAGGTGCTGTCGCCCGTTTGCGCCAGCGTGTTGTTCATCGTGGCATTGCCGAAGCCGCCATCGTTCACCGCCATGCCCGCTTCGCTGTAGAAGCTCGACCAAGTCGGATCGTCCGCGTTACAGGCGGCGAGGGCCAGAAGGGCCGCACCGGCGATCAGAAAACGTTTCATCGGCCTGCACCCCTATCTTGTGCTCAGTCCAGAACGTAGCCGTAGGATCCACTGAAATCCTGCCGCGCCACTTCGCCCGCGCCACCCGTCGTGGGCGCATTGGTTGCCGCGACCCGGCCGAACAGGAACAGATCGCTTTCGGTCGGCGGCCGCACCCTGTCGGTCGGCAGGGCCAGAACCTCTCCGCGGGTCGGCGTCACCAGATGGGCGGTGATGATGATGACCAGCTCGGTCTGTTCGCGGCGGAATTCGGCGCTGCGGAACAGGGCGCCCAGAACCGGGATGTCGCCCAGCCACGGCACCTGACCGCTCAGGTCGCGGAAATCATCCGACAGGAGGCCCGCGATGGCGAAGCTTTCCCCATCCCGCAGTTCCACCGTGGTCGAGGTTTCGCGCCGGCGGAACGCGTCGATCTGGAAGCCGCCCTGGCTGAAGCCATTGGTCGGATCAAGGGACGAGACCGCGGCATTCAGCTCGATATTGATCAGATCGCCGTCGATGACCCGCGGGATGAAGTTCAACTCGACCCCGAAAGGCTTGTATTCAACGGTGATCGTGTTGTTGTCCTGCGCCACGGGCACCGGATATTCGCCACCCGCAAGGAACCGCGCCTCCTGCCCCGAAAGGGCGGTCAGGTTGGGTTCGGCGAGGGTGCGGACCACGCCGCGCGTTTCCAGCGCCTCGAGAAGCATGCCGACCTGCACGCCGCCGGCATTGAAGCCGAACAGCATCGCCGCGTTGTTGGTGTTGGTCGGGGGGATGTTCCCGCCAAGGCCGCTGGTCAGCGCGCCCGAGGTGTTGAGCGTGTTGGTGCCGCCGGCAAGGCCCAGATCGCCCCCCAGGCCCACGCCCTGAAGCGCCAGCGAGGAGGAAAGCGACTTGGTGACCGAGCGCTGCATCTCGGCAAAGCGGACGCGCAGCATGACCTGCTGGGTTCCGCCGACCGTCATCAGGTTGGAAACCCGGTCGGGCGCATAGCGCTGAGCCAGCTCAAGCGCACGATCCAGCCGCGCGATGGAGGATACGGTGCCCGAAAGCACGATCCCGTCGTTCGCGGTGCGCACCTCGATGGGCTCGCCGGGCAGGATCTGCTCCAGCCGTTCCTTGAACTCGGCGATATCGGGGGTCACGCGGACCTCGACATTGCTGATCAGCCGCCCGTCGGCCCCCAGAAGGGTCAGGGTGGTGCGTCCGGGCTCTTTGCCCAGGACATAGATCGACCGGTCCGACAGGGACGAGATATCCGCGATGCCCGGGTTGGCGATGCTGAGCTCGCTGAAGGGCACTTCGCTTTCCACCACAACGGCCCGGTTCATCGGAACGTTGAGCGGTGCCGAGCGCGTCCCCTGAACGACCCGGAGAACTTCTGCCGAAGCTGGCATCGCCGTATAGACCGGCGATGCGCCAAAACCCACGGCAAGGCCGATAACAACGGCCTTCATAAATCTGTCATAGCTCATGTGACCTGCCTCTCGGATCACTGGACGCGGGCAGTTTTTACCCGTCATTGTTCGCAACGATGCCCTGCAATGCCTTTGTTTGCAAGAATCAATGTTTTGCACTGCACTGCTTATGTGGATAAGGCGCAACAGTCCGCACAATGCAAAAAGGGGGCACACCGGCTGGCGTGCCCCCTTTTGCTGTCGGAAAGCGCCTTAGTTGCAGGGGATTTCGGTCACGACGATCTGGCCGCCCTTGCGCTCGGTGATGTGGCAGATCTGCGCCAGTTCGACCGGTTCTTCGGGCGGAGCTTCCACCCGGCCGCTGATATCGCTGCCGGTCACGGGGTCCACCATGGTGCCTTCGGCCACATCCTGTCCGACCAGCGCGAGCGACAGCGCGCCGCTGGACTGGGCCTGGGCCAGCCGCGCGACCTGCTGGGGGCTGACTTCCACAGTGACCGTCCGCGCAATCGTCGCATGCGAGACGTTGTCATCGGTCGACTGATCGACCGCCACGATCTTGAGCCCGCTTTCGATCAGCCGCGTCACCGAGGAGCGATCCCCGCTGCCGCTGCCGGTCCAGTAGACGTTCACCCGGTCGCCCGGACGCAGGAAGCCCGACACGCCAGAGGTCGCGTCCACGCTGATCGCAAAGGCGTTCATGCCCGGTGCCAGGCGGTTGGTGATGCCCGCATCTTCGCCGGGGGCCGTCACCTTGACCGCCATCAGCGGCTCGTTCGGCTCCATCGGCCGCAGGACACGGCGCACGACGCCTTCGCCCTGGGGAAAGACCTCGTCGATGCTCCTAAAGACCCCGTCAGGCAGATAGGGTTCGGCATAGCGCACGATCTTGAGGTCGGCCGGTGTCAGCGGTTCACCAAAGACGACCGACCGGTTGAGGGCGATCACCTCGACGGTCGGCGTCCGCTGCGCGGCGGCGGCCCGTTCGGCTGCCAGCTGCGCCGCCTGGCCTTCCAGATGCCCACGCACCATATAGACAGCCGTCCCCGCCAGTCCGAGGCCTGCCACCAGAACAAGTCCAAATACCACGCGCATCTGCAAGCCCCCCGTGCTTTGCGATTACTGCCAGCGGACCTCGGGAACCTGAGCTTCGCTCATCCGGTTCTCGAGGCTGCCGGCCCCTTCGGTCGAGCCACTGATGATGCTTGCCGCGACAAGCACACCAAAGCCCATGATACCTGCGGTCAAAACGACCCAATCCACCGTTACTGCACCATCCTCGTCGCAGAGGAAGTTGTTCAGAAAGTTCGTCACTGTCGCCGCTCCCGGTCCATGAGATGGCCGCCCACCGTATTGCCCTCTGACTTTGCCTCGTGATCGTGTCGGGATTTGGGCATGTTCGCGTAACTTTCCGGGCAAACCTGCCGACTGGCGCCTGGCAGCGGCTCGGGTAGGCGGCGGCCGGGGAAGGCGGCGGCCCGGGTTGAGGGCGGGGAAGGCGGCGGGTGTGCCAAACGAAAACATCGCGCCCTGGGGGCGCGATGTTCCGTGAAGGCTGATCCTTTGCGGGGCTTGTGCCCGCAGTCAGAAATCAGGAGCCGAACGAGATCGTCGGAACGGCGGTGCCGAGTTCCGTCTCGATGTTGCCGGCCATCGTTTCGGCGCCCGAACGGACCGAAGCGAGAACGGCGATGCCGAGGCCGACGATGGCGGCGGTCAGCACGACCCAGTCAACGGTGACGGCACCGTCTTCGTCGCGGGCGAAAGTCTTGATGAAGTCGAACATTGTACATCCCTCCTTGGGGTGGTGGCAGAAACCATGATCGGGGCAGCGCCGCAGTGCAGACATCCGTGAGATCGCGACCGCCTTTCGATGAAGCCTGTGTCGGCGAAGAATGCGGCGGGATTCGGGCGGGTTCGGCACCATTTCACGGCGGTTGGTGATTTGTTCATCTTTTGCTGTCGTGCCGCGCCTGGTCCGATTCGGCCGTGTCGGCCGTGTCGGCCAGCTCCTCGGGGGCAACGGCGCTTCGGACACATCGCGGGGCGGGCGTGCCTGGCGGGCACAAAAGAAAAAGGGACCGTGCCGGTTGGCACGGTCCCTTCTGCTTGCAAGGCCTGGGCCTTGCGAGACTTACGAGCCGAACGAGATGGTCGGAACGGCGGTGCCGAGTTCCGTCTCGATGTTGCCGGCCATCGTTTCGGCGCCCGAACGGACCGAAGCAAGCACGGCGATGCCGAGGCCGACGATGGCTGCGGTCAGCACGACCCAGTCAACGGTGACGGCGCCATCTTCGTCGCGGGCGAAGTTCTGGATGAAGTTCAGCATTGGATATCCCTCCTCAGGGTAGGTCCGGTTTCACAAATCGCGTCGGATCCCTTCAGGCCGGCCTCTTGTTGGCCCGATCCCCGCCGTCGATGGGCATATATGGCCGCTCGAATGCGGCTGGATTTGGGAAGGACAGGTGCATTTTCATGCCTGTTGAAGGTTTCTTAAGAAAATCGTTAACATTCTGATAAGGCGCGACTAAATTCCTTCGGCCCCATCCCTCCCGGCCTTTGGCGGCCCGGGTAACGTGGCGAAAGCGCCCCATTCCCCTGCAGATTCGTCATTGATTCGCGCCCCGGGTCTGGGTTCACCGGCGCCGCTGTGCGATAAGGCCCGTCAGGCAAACGAGCAGCAAAAGGCGCAAACAATGCGTCGGATCGTACCGATATCCCTTGCCGTCGCGGTCGCGACGGGGGCGCCCCTTGTGGCGCAGGACAACCGGTTGCAGCCGGATTTCACCTTCCGTCGCGTGACGGTTCCCGACGCGAGTTCGGGGCCAAGGATCACCGTGCAGATCGACCCTTCGGCGCCAAGTGCCATCCGCCCGCCCGACAGCGTCATGAACGGCGTCACGCCGACAATTCCGGCCTCGGCGCCGGGCGCGGGGGCGGGGGCGGCTCTGCCGGCGATGCCGCAGCCGTCGGGATTCGAATGGTTCTGGACGACGATCTCGCCTCGCATCACCGATTCAGGGCCCGGCCGGCTTGAGCCGGCGCTGCGCCATCTGGCCAATGCCCCGCCCGGTCAGGCCGTTGCGACCCCGCGCGTCCAGTCCTTGCAGGATATCGCGGGCACGCATGGCCCCGATATCCTGCGCGCCACGGTTGGCACGCGGGTCTCTCCCGCGCTGGTTCTGGCCGTGATCTCGGTCGAAAGCGCGGGGCGCAGCGATGCGGTCAGCTCGGCCGGGGCGGCCGGGCTGATGCAGCTGATGCCCGCCACCGCCGAACGTTTCGGCGTGTCCGACCGCATGGTGACATCCGAGAACATCCGCGGCGGCGTGGCTTATCTTGACTGGCTGATGGGCCATTTCGACGGCGACCCGATCCTCGTGCTGGCGGCCTATAACGCGGGCGAAGGCAATGTCCGCACCCATGCCGGCGTCCCGCCCTTTTCCGAGACGCGCGGCTATGTCCCCAAGGTGCTGGCCGCCTGGACCGTGGCCCGGGGCCTGTGCCAGACCCCGCCGACCCTGATCAGCGACGGCTGTGTCTTTGCGGTGAACAACCTCTGAGGGCCGGCGCCTGCGGTTGCGGCGGGCCGCGTCCGGCCCCGCTATCAGGTGATCGCTTCGAGCCGTTCCTTGCTCATGTCGCCGGGCACGATGGTGATCGGGATCGGCAGGCTGCCCGAGGCGCGCGACAATTGCGTGACCAGCGGCCCGGGGCCGTTGCTTTCGGTGCCTGCGCCAAGGACAAGGATCCCAATCTCGGCATCTTCGCGGATCTGGGCAAGGATCTCGGGCACCGCCTCCCCCTCGCGGATGACGAGTTCGGGATTGATGCCCTGCTTGTCACGCATCCACTTTGCAAAGACCTCGAAATGCACCTCGATCCGTTCGCGGGCCTCGGCGCGCATGATTTCGCCCACGCCGGCCCAATGGCTGATCTCTTCGGGATGGATGATCGACAGCATCTGCACGCCGCCGCCGGTCTTGGCGGCCCGCATCGCGGCAAAGCGCATGGCATTCAGACACTCGCGGCTGTCATCCAGCACGACAAGAAACTTGCGCATTCGGCCCCCCTCCAGACCTCGCGATAGTGGCGGATCGGCTCGGGCCTGGCAACCGGACTGTGCAGGGGCCTGACCCGCGCCGGGCCCGCGCCGGGCCCGCGCCTGACCCCCGCCGGACCTCAGGCTTCGGCCAGAAGCTGGCGAAGATCGAGTGGCGCATTGGTCATCGCCAGGCTGCCATCGAGGGCGCGCGGCCAGTCTGCTTCGGGCCGGTCACGGTAAAGCTCGACCCCGTTTCCGTCGGGGTCGCGCAGATAGATCGCCTCGGACACGCCATGATCCGCCGCGCCGTCCAGCGCGATACCGGCCCGGACGACCCGTGCGAGGGCCTGGGCCAGGGCCTTGCGATCGGGGAACAGGAAGGCCGTATGGTAAAGCCCCGTATGGCCCGGAGGCGGCGGCGTCGCGCCCCGGCTCTCCCAGGTGTTCAGGCCAAGATGATGGTGGTAGCCGCCCGCGGAAAGGAAGGCGGCCCCCGGCCCGTATCGCTGCATGACCTCGAGGCCGATCACGTCGCGATAAAAGGCAATGGCGCGGTCGAGGTCGGCGACCTTGAGATGGACATGACCGATTCGCGTGGTCGGCGGGGCAAGATCAGGCATTTTGCGCTCCCTGGATTGGCGGGGCAGACATAGCCTTTCTGCGTGCCGCGCAGAAGGCGCAAGTCAAGATGGGAACGGAGCGGAATTGCACAGGGGTGCCAATGCGCGGGCGCTGTCGGGACAGGATCGGCAGGCGCGCGCCCCGGAAACCCTAGCTGCGCAAAAGCCCCACGATGTCATAGGTCTGACGCAGGATCGGCTCGGCGATCGCGCGGGCCCTTTCGGCACCAAGGCCAAGGATCCGGTCGATCTCGGCCGGGTCGGCCATGAGCCGCGCCATCTCGGTCGAGATGGGCGACAGCTTCTCGACCGCGAGATCGGCCAGCCGCGGCTTGAACGTGCCCCAGCCCGCGCCCGCATGTTCCGCGATCACCGCCTCGGGCGTCATGTCGGCAAGGGCTGCATAGATGCCGACAAGGTTCCGCGCCTCGGCCCGGCCATCAAGCTCGGCCAGCGTCTCGGGCAGGGGGGCGGGGTCGGTGCGGGCCTTCTTCAGCTTTTTCGCAATGGTATCGGCATCATCGGTCATGTTGATGCGTTCCATGTCGCTTTCGCCCGACTTCGACATCTTCTTCGTCCCGTCGCGCAGGTTCATCACGCGGGTGGCGGGGCCTTCGATCACGGGCGTGGTCAGGGGAAAGAACTCCACTCCGAAATCGTGATTGAACTTGGCGGCGATGTCGCGGGTCAGCTCGACATGCTGTTTCTGGTCTTCGCCCACCGGCACATGGGTCGCGTGATAAAGCAGGATGTCGGCGGCCATGAGCGAGGGATAGGCGTAAAGCCCGAGGCTGACCTTTTCGGCATTCGACCCCGCCTTGTCCTTGAACTGGGTCATCCGGTTCATCCAGCCGACACGGGCGACACAGTTGAAGATCCAGCCCAGCTCGGCATGGGCGGCGACCTGGCTTTGATTGAACAGGATCGAGCGGGCGGGGTCGATGCCTGCGGCGAGATAGCCGGCCGCCACTTCGCGCGTGGCATCGCGCAGCGTTTTAGGATCCTGCCAGACGGTGATCGCGTGCAGATCCACGACGCAGTAGATCGTTTCGAACGCGCCGCCCTGCATGGCGACGAAACGCTTGATGGCTCCCAGATAGTTGCCCAGCGTCAGCCCGCCCGAGGGCTTGATGCCGGAAAAGACACGGGGGGTGAAAGGCGCCTCGGTCATGGGGCTGGTCCTGCTGGATTTGACGGCCCGGGTGGCTTACCGATGGGCCGGGCCAGCGTCAAGCGAAGCGCCCGAGCGAAGCGCCCCCTGCGAACCCGAGGTCAGAGCATGCAATCCGAAAGCCCGTTCAACGCGATTCCGCCGGTGGTGGTGGCACTGGCCCTTCTGGTGGGCGGGATCGAGATCGTCTTCCAGATGGCCTCGGCCGGGCTGATCGGCGGGCGGGCGGGGATCGGCTGGAGGGTCTCGGCGCTGAACGATTATGCCTTCTCGCCCATGGTCTGGGAGCTGGTGATGGGCGGCAATCGCTCGGTCGAGCTGATGCGGCGCTTCGTGACCTATGCCTTCATCCACGGATCTGCCACCCATGCGATCTTCGGTGTGGTCCTGCTGCTGGCGCTGGGCAAGTTCGTGGGCGAGGTGTTCAGCGCGACAGCCATGCTGGCGGTCCTGCTTGCCTCGACCATCCTTGGCGCCGTGGCCTTCGGCCTCCTTGCGGTCGGCAACCCGGCGCTTTTCGGCATCTATCCTGCCGTCTACGGGTTGATCGGGGCCTACAGCTTCATCCTCTGGACGCGGCTGGGCGAGGGCGGTGGGAACCGCCTGCGCGCCTTCCAGCTGATCGGCGTACTGCTGCTGCTGCAGCTGGTCTTTGCGCTGCTGTTCGGGGCGCAGCCTTCATGGGTGGCCGATATCGCGGGCTTCGTGACCGGGTTCGGCCTTTCGGTCCTGGTGGCGCCCGGCGGCTGGGCGGCGGTTCTGGAAAGGTTGCGCGCGCGCTAGGGGCCGGGGGCGGAATTCGGATCGAATTCCGCGCCGGAAAATCAGATTTTCCGGCTCTCAGCGCCGGAACGAGGCTCTCAGTTCGATCCAGCGGAAGGCCCCGATCAGGAAGCCCAGCGCGAAATAGGCCACCATCCCGACCCCGATCAGCCCCGCCAGCGCCGGATAACGCAACCGCGGATCGGCCAGCGGCCCGGCCAGCGCCATCTGCAGCCCCCAGAGCACCGCCCCCATCACCACCGAGGCCACCACGATCCGCCAGATCCGCGCCCGCATCCGCGCATCCGGCTCCGCCGCCGCGCCCATCCCGCGCGAGCCCATCCACAGCTGCAGCACCATCCCCCAGGAGGCCAGCGTCGTCGCCAATGCTGCCGCGATGAAGCCGATGAAGGGCATCAGCCCCACCGCCACGCCCGCATTGATGAACATCGACACGACCGCATAGTTGAACGGCCGCCGCGTATCCTCGCGCGCGTAGAACAGCGGTTGCAGCACCTTCTGCATCACGAAGGCCGGCAGCCCCGCCCCATAGACCGCCAGCGCCAGCGCCGTGTTCACCGTATCCTCGGGCCCGAAGGCACCGCGCTCGAACAGAACCCCGATCAGCGGCACCGAGATCACCATCAGCGCCACCGCCGCCGGCATGGTCAGCGCCAGCGAAAACTCCATCGCCCGGCTGAACGCATCCTGCCCGCCCGACGTATCCCCCGCCCGCAACCGGCGCGACAGGTCGGGCAGAAGCACCACGCCGATGGCGATGCCCACCACGCCCAAGGGCAGCTGATAGAGCCTGTCCGCAGAGGACAGCCACGCCACCGCCACTGCGGTGAAGCTTGCCACCTGCCGCCCCACGATCAGGTTGATCTGCACCACGCCGCCCGCCAGGAGCGCCGGCCCCGCGATGATCGCGAGCCGCTTCAACTCGGGCGTCAGCCGTGGCCAGCGGAACCGCAGCGAAAATCCCATCCGCCGCACCGCAACCCAGATCACCGCCCATTGCACCACGCCCGCCACCGGCACCGCCCAGGACAGCGTCAGGCCTGCGTCCCACCCTCGCCAGTCGGCCAGCACAAGGCCGCCGATGAAGACCACGTTCATCAGGATCGGCACCGCCGAGGTCGCGATGAACCGCCCGCCCGCGTTCAGCATCCCCGACAGAAGGGCCGTCAGCGAGATGAACAGGATATAGGGAAAGGCGATCCGGCCATAGAGGACGGCCATGTCGAACCGCTCGTCCCCCCGGAACCCCGCCGCCATCGCCATGACCAGAAGCGGCATGAGCGCCAGCCCCGCGAGCGTGAACAGGATCAGGACCGTCGCCAGCCCCCAATAGGCGTCGCGGGCAAAGCTTTCGGCATCCTCGCCCCCCTCGAGCTTTTTCGAGAACATGGGCACGAAGGCCATGTTGAACGCGCCTTCGGCAAAGAAGCGGCGGAACATGTTGGGCAAGCTGAAGGCCACGAGAAAGGCCTCGGCCACCGGCCCCGCGCCAAGATAGGCCGCCATCACGACATCGCGGGCGAAACCGGCGATGCGGCTGATCAAGGTCCAGAACCCGACTGTGACGATGCCGCGGATCAGGCGGATGGGTTTCATGCAATGGTCCTGACCGTGACGCGGTTGCGCTGTCCAATACAGCAGGGTGGAAAAGGGGGAAAGGGCCGCCGGGGCGAGGCCGCGGGAGAAGGCCCCGCGGGGGATGCGCGCCTCGCGGGCAACCCTGCACGGACCCCGCCGTTTTGGAGGATCGGGCGACTCATGATACCATGCCCCACCGGAGCATTTTTCCCGGTGTGTTCTCAGGGAGGATTTTCGATGAGAATTGCTGCCATATCTTCCGTTCTGGTCATCGCGTTCGGGGCAGGTTGCTCCACATCCACGTCCACACCCGCCCCGCTTCCTCCGACCTATTCGGCGGATGATGTGACCGATGCCGGGGCCTTGCGCGACACGATCGCCATGTTGCCCGTCACGATGCCGGCCAACACGCCGCCCGGCTCTGCAAGCTACAGCGGCAATCTCTATCTCGACGATGTCAACATCGACGGGGCCGCAGGCTATGGCATGCTGGGGGCGATGGCCATGGTCGTCGACTTCACCGGAGGGGCGGAGTCCGTCACCGGCTCTGTCACCAATGTCAACCTGCTCGAGGGTGGGGTGCCGCAACAGACGATGCTGGGCTCGCTCGAGATCCTGGGAACCGAGAGCCTTGGCGACATCACCGCCATGGCATCGGGCGAACTGGAGGTCCGTGAAAGCGACCTGCCGTTCTCGGGCAGCACCGAGATGATGCTCAGCCTCAATGGCGGGGCGCGGGGCGATTTCGGCAATGCCGTCTATGGCTCTGCCCTGGGCACCGGAACCGGCGATTTCGAGGTGGATGTCGTCTCTGGAACCTTCTTCGGCCTGCAGAACTGATCCAGGGCCGCCCGATGTCCGGGCCCGGCTGGGAAAGCCGGGTCCGGACCAGGCGCGCGCCGGTGCCGCAGACCTTGCCCGGCATGACCGTGGCCGTGCCGGCCGCCGCAACAGACCGGTGCTGACGCCTCACCATGGTGCTGGCTCTGCGCCGCGCCGCGTGGCAGAGTGGCGCGCGAAGGCGGGCACCCGGCCCGACGCAGGCCAAAGGGACGGACATGCTACCGGATACACATGCTCCGGCTAGACAGGCAGCGGATACACGGGCAGCGGCAGCCTCGCACCTCTTCTACCAGACCGAACATCCCCGCCCCACCCTTGACCGGGCCGAGGGGATCTACATGTGGGATACCGCAGGCAACCGGTTCATCGACGGATCCTCCGGCGCGATGGTCTGCAACATCGGCCATTCCAACCCCGCCGTCCTGGCCGCCATGCGCGCGCAGATGGAGCGGTTCACCTTCGGCTATCGCCTGCATTTCGTGACCGACGCGGCCGAGGATCTGGCCGCCCGCACCGCCGCCCTGGCCTGGCCGGGGATGGAGCGGGTGTTCTTCGTCTCGGGCGGGTCCGAGGCGGTGGAATCGGCGCTGAAGCTTGCCCGGCAACATGCGCTGGCCATCGGTCAGCCGGGGCGCTGGAAGGTGATCTCGCGCTGGCCCTCCTACCACGGCTGCACCTTGGGGGCGCTCGCGGTCACCGGCTACGACCCGCTGACCGAGCCCTTCGCGCCGATGATGCAGGCGATGCCGAAAGTCCCCGCCCCGCGCGCCTGGCTGGACGGGCTCGACCCCGACGACCCCGCGACCGGCGCACATTACGCCGCGATGATCGAAGCGAAGATCCTCGAGGAAGGCCCCGACACGGTGCTCGCCGTCATGATCGAGCCCGTCGGCGGCGCCTCGACCGGCGCGCTGGTGCCGCCGGCCGGATACATGGAGGCGGTGCGCGACCTCTGCACCCGCCACGGCGTGCTTCTGATCCATGACGAGGTGATGTCGGGCGGCGGCCGCACCGGGCGCTTCTTCGGCGGGCAGCACTGGGACGCCGCCCCCGACATCCTCGCCGTCTCCAAGGGCTTTGGCGCGGGCTATGTGCCGCTGGGCGCGATGGTCGCACGGGGCGAGATCGTCGAGGCGGTCATGGCCTCGGGCGGGTTCCTGCACGGCTTCACCTATGCCGGCAACCCGCTGGCCTGCGCCGCGGGGCTCGCCGTCCTGGACGAGATCGAACGGCAAGGCATGATGGAGAAGGCGACAGCCATGGGCGCGCGGCTGAAGGCGGGGATGGCGGCGCTGATGGACCGCTTCGCCTTCATCGGCGATGTGCGGGGCAAGGGCCTGCTGCTGGCGATGGAACTGGTGGCCGACCGGCAGACGAAGGAACCGCTGCCCCCCGCGCTCAAGGCCTACGACCGGCTGACCGAGGCGGCCTATGCACGCGGCCTGATCATCTATCCGCGCCGGTCGCGGGGCGGGCATGCGGGCGATCACGTCATCCTCGCCCCGCCGATGATCGTGACGGCCGATCAGGTGGACGACATCCTTGGCCGCCTGACCGAGGCGCTGGCGGCCTTCGCGACCGAGACCGGACTGGGATAACGCATCATGACCAAGATCATCATAACCTGCGCCATCACCGGGGCGATCCACGTCCCCTCGCAATCGCCCCACCTGCCCGTGACGCCCGACCAGATCGCCGATCAGGCGATCGAGGCGGCAAAGGCCGGCGCCACCATCCTGCATCTCCACGCCCGCAGGCCCGAGGACGGCCACCCCTCGGCCGATCCCGACCACTGGGCCGCCTTCCTGCCACGCATCCACGCGGGCTGCGATGCCGTGGTCAACATGACGACCGGCGGCTCGGCCATCATGACGCTGGACCAGCGCCTTGCCGCGCCCCGCCGCTTCGCGCCCGAGATGTGCAGCCTCAACATGGGCACGATGAACTTCGCCCTCTACCCGATGATCCGCCGCATCACCGACTGGAAACACGCCTGGGAGCGGCCCTTCCTTGAAGCCACCGACGACCTTGTCTTCAAGAACACGCCCCGCGACATCGCCACCGTCCTGCACGAGATGGGCACGCTCCGCGGCGCAAGGTTCGAGTTCGAATGCTACGACATCGGCCACCTGACCATGCTGCGCCATTTCGTTGACCGGGGCGCCGTCAGGCCGCCCTTCTTCATCCAGTTCGTCTTCGGCGTCCTGGGCGGCATGGCCTCCGAGCCCGACACGCTGACGCATCTGAAACGCACCGCCGACCGGCTGTTCGGGTCGGACTACCTGTTCTCGGTCCTCGCCGCGGGCCGCGCACAGGTGCCGATGGCGACGATGGCCGCAGCAATGGGCGGGCATGTGCGCGTGGGGCTCGAGGATTCGCTCTGGATCGGCAAGGGGCAACTGGCCCGGTCGAATGCCGAACAGGTGCGCCTGATCCGCAGCATCGTCGAGGGGCTGGGGCGCGAGGTCGCCACGCCCGACGAGGCGCGCGCTATGCTGGGGCTGAAAGGGCGCGGGGAGGTGGCGTTTTGACCGATGTGACCCTGCGCCGGGCAAGGGCGGCGGATGTGCCGGGTCTCTACGCCCTGCTGGTCGAGAATGCCGAGAATGACGGCGGCGTGGTGCGGGGCGGCGAAGAGGCGCTGCTGCGCTGGGGCTTTGGCGCGCAGCCGATGTTCCGCATGGTCCTGGCCGAGGACAGGAACGGGCCGCAGGGCCTCTGCATGGCCTTCCCGGAATATTCCAGCTGGCGGGGCCGGGTCGGGGTCTTCGTGCAGGATCTCTACCTGCGCCCCCACCTGCGCGGCCGGGGCCTTGGCCGCGCGCTTCTGGCCGAGATGGTCCGCGCCTGCGCCGACTGGGAGCCCGCCTTCGTCACCCTGCTCGTCCACCACCACAACACCGCCGCCCAGGCCTTCTACGCCGCGCAGGGCTTCGGCCTGCGGGAGAGGGCGGATCTTCTGGTGCTCGAAGGGGCGGGGCTGGAGCGGTTGGTCGGGTAGGAACCTGCCCGCAGGCCTTCGCAATTCGGCCTCGCTCGGCCGAAGAACGCCTCAGGCCAGCTTGCGAAGCGTCTCCAGATCGCAGGTGGTGGCATAGCCCATCGCCCTCTTGATCCCGGGCAGGAGGGCCGCGCCGTTCATGGCGAAACTCAGCTCGATCAGCCCCGCCTCGCCATAGTCCCGCAGCACCCGCTCGCGCGCTTCGGGCGCATCGACGCGATCACCGGTCACGGCATCGGCCAGACAGGCCACAGCCTGCAAGCTCTCGCTCAGGGCCGCAAGGTCCGACTTCAGGGTCGCGCTGATCAGCTCCGAAGAAACGCCTGCCTTTCTGGCAAGGTTGATCTCGGCTTCCACACAGGTTCCGCAATCCGCCGCGACGGCACCACGCAATCGGGCAACATGATAGGCCTCCGCCGGGACATGCCTGTTGGGATCAAGAAACCCGAAGATCCTGCCATAGCGCAGCATCAGCCCGACATCGGTCTCTGCAATCTTGCGGGCGTAATCCAGCTGAACTCCGATGCGCCTTTCGGCCCTCGAGACAAGCTTGCGCAGAAGCCAGGCGATCATGCAGCCCTCCGGTCCGACACATCCAAGCTGCACTCGAGGCTAGCGACAAGGCGGCATGTCTGTAAAGCCGCCGCGCCCCGCGGCCGCTCAGACCGAAGCGCCCCGGCCCCTGCTTCTTTTGTTCGAAAATATCCTCGGGGGGAGGCCGCACCAGCGGCCCGGGGGGCAGACAGCCCCCCGTCCGCCGCCGCAGCCAGTGCAAGCCTCAGGCCAGCAGCGCCCGCGCCTCTTCGGCCGACAGTGCCGCCGGCCGCTCGCAGGTCGTCGTCATGTCAACCCAGCGCTTCTCGGCCCCCGCCTTCAGGATCGAGACCATGACATCCACCGCATGCACCGCAAGGTCGATCCCGCAGCGATGCGCCCGGCCCTCGTCGATGGCGGCGGCCATGTCGGCCAGGCCCGCGCAGCGCCAGTTGGCCCGTGCATTGCCCTGACCGTCGGTCATGTTGGTCGCCCCGAAAGGATGGTCCTCGACACCGGGCAGCGCGGAGATCTGCCCGTCCGCACCCGCCATCTCGACCGTGCCGCCAAAGAAATTGGGGTCGGGCACGTAAAGCGTGCCGTCCTCGCCATAAAGCTCCATCGGGCCATGCCGGTTGCTCCAGACATCCCACGAGGCCGAGAGCGTCACCGTGGCGCCATTGGCGAATTCCAGCAGGGCATGGGTATTGGTGGGGGTGTCCACCGGAACCGTCTCGCCCTGCCGCGCGCCCGAGCCGATGGTGCGGGTGGCGAAAGAGGCATTGGCAAGGGCGGCCACCGATTTCACCGGGCCGATCAGCTGGATCAGGTTGGTGATGTAATAGGGGCCCAGATCAAGCACCGGCCCGCCGCCCGGCTGGAAGAAGAAATCCGGATTGGGGTGCCAGCTTTCCATCCCGTGGCTCATCACATGGGCGCTGCCCGCGATGACCCGGCCCAGTTCGCCCCGGTCCAGCACCGCGCGCGCCAGCTGATGCGCGCCGCCCATGAAAGTGTCGGGCGCCGATCCCGCCCGCAGCCCCTTTTTCGCGGCCAGCTCCTGCAGCGCCTTGCCCTCATCGAGGCTGAGGACCACCGGCTTTTCGGAATAGGCGTGCTTGCCCGCCTCGAGGATCGCCCTGGTGATCTCGTAATGCACCGCCGGCACCGTGAGGTTGACGATCGCATCCACATCGCCCGCCTTCAGCAGATCCTCGACACTGTCGGCCCGGACCCCGAATTCGGCCGCCCGCGCCCGGGCGGCCTCCATGTTGATATCCGCCACGGCCACCAGCTCGAGCGATTTGAACAGCGGCGCGAGTTTCAGATAGGCGGTCGAGATATTGCCGCATCCGATGATGCCGACGCGCAGTTTTGCCATGGGTGCAGTCCTTACCAGCCCTTGACCGTCGCGAGAGAGCGCGTCGCCAGGCGTTTGTGATCCTTGGGATTGTCGTGTTCGATGACGTAATGGGCGATGCCGTTGGCCTCGAGCGCGGGCCGGATCGCGGCCCAGTCCATCACGCCATGGCCCACATCGGCCCAGCCATCCTCGTCCGTGGCCTCGCCGGCAGGGGCGATGTCCTTGACATGGACAGAGGTGATCTGGCTGCCGAACTTGTTGATCCAGGCCACCGGATCGGCCCCGGCGCGGGCAACCCAGCCCAGGTCAAGCTCGAGGTTCAGGCCCGTCGCCGCGATCAGGTCGAGGGGCGTGGTGCCACCGCCCAGATCGACCAGCTCGAAATCGTGGTTGTGCCAGCCGAAGGTGAGGCCCGCGTCAAGGATCGGCTTGCCCGCCTCGGCCAGGCGCTTGCCGAAGGCTTCCCATCCGGCGGCATCAGTGGGCCGGTCGGCCGGCATCAGATGCGGCACATAGACCCGGGTCATCCCCACGGTGCGCGCGACTTCAAGCGTGCGGGCGGGATCGCCCTCGACCATGTCCATGCCGAAATGGCCCGAGGTCATGGTCAGCCCGGCCGCATCCAGCCCGGCCTTGAGCGCGGGCAGATCGCCGTAAAGGCCGCCGAAGCCTTCGACCTCGGCAAAGCCGACGTCGGCCAGCATGGTCAGCGTATCGGCAAGGGGCGGGAAGTTGCGCGAGCAGTAAAGCTGGTACGAGATCGCGGGCATGGTGAGTGGTCCTTTCAGCTGTCTGGTGCCGGAGGGGGCAAAGGCCCCTGCGGCGCATCGTCGTGTCAGAGGCGATCCTCGGTCTTCTTGTCGAAGAGCGAAGCGCGGGAGGGGTCGATCCCGATGGCAAGCCTGTCGCCGGCAGCCACGCGGGCCTGCCCGTCCATCCGGATGCGGAAGCGGTTGCCCGCGAGTACCGCCCAGGCAAGCGTGTCCGATCCCATCGGCTCGACAAGGTCCACGGTGACGTCCATCTGCACCGGCGCGTTCCCGACCAGCTCTCCGGTGACGATATGCTCGGGGCGCAGCCCGATCACCGCAGCCCGATCCGAGACCTGCGGCGTGGCGAATTGATAGCCGACCATCGGCAGCGAAACCTCGGCCGACTTGAAGACGCCCTCCTCGAGCCGCCCTTCGATGAAGTTCATCGAGGGGCTGCCGATGAAATCCGCGACATAGAGGTTCTGCGGCCGGTTGTAGATCTCGTCCGGGGTGCCAAGCTGCATGATCTTGCCCCCCTTCATGATCGCGATCCGGTCGGCCAGCGTCATCGCCTCGACCTGGTCATGGGTCACATAGATCATCGTGTTGCCCAGTTGCAGGTGCAGCCGCTTGATCTCGACCCGCAGGTCGGCGCGCAGCTTGGCGTCAAGGTTCGACAGCGGCTCGTCGAACAGGAACACATCCACATCCCGCACCAGGGCCCGGCCGATGGCCACGCGCTGACGCTGACCGCCCGACAGGGCGGCGGGCTTGCGCTGCAGCAGGGGTTCGATCTGCAGGATCTCGGCGGCGCGGGCGACGCGGCGCTTGATCTCGTCCTTGGGGACGCGGGCGTTCTTCAGGCCGAAGGACAGGTTCCCCTCGACCGTCATCTGCGGATAGAGCGCATAGGACTGGAACACCATGCCGATGCCGCGCTCGTTCGGCTCCATCCAGGTGACGTTCTTGCCCTTGATCCAGATCTGACCGTCGGTGGGTTCCAGCAGGCCCGCGATGCAGTTCAAGAGCGTGGACTTGCCGCAGCCCGACGAGCCGAGCAGCACGAGGAACTCGCCCTCCCCGATATCGAGGTTCAGCTTGCTGAGAACCGTGACCGAGCCGAATTGCAGGTCGAGGTCACGGATGCGGACGGAATGTGCGGTTGCGTTCATGAAGTCAGCCTTTCACCGCTCCGGCGGCGATGCCGCGCACGAAGAGCTTGCCGGAAACGAAATAGATGGTGAGGGGAACAAGCCCGGTCAGCAGCGTTGCCGCCATGTTGACGTTGTATTCCTTGATGCCCTGCACCGAGTTGACGATATTGTTCAGCTGCACCGTCATCGGATAGGCCTCGGCCCGGGTGTAGACCACCCCGAACAGAAAGTCGTTCCAGATGCCGGTCACCTGCAGGATGATCGCCACGACAAGGATCGGCAGCGACATCGGCAGCATGATGCGGAACAGGATGCCCCAGAAGCCTGCGCCATCGACGCGGGCGGCCTTGAACAGCTCTTCCGGGATCGAGGCGAAGTAGTTGCGGAACAGAAGCGTCAGGATCGGCATGCCGAAAATCGAATGCACGATCACCAGCCCCGAGAGCGAGCCGAACAGCTGGACCCGCACCCGCCGGCATTCGCCGCCGAAGACCTCGCAGACCGGAAGCCAGACGGTGTTGATCGCGTTCGAGATGCCGATGCCGCTGTCGCGCAGCAGGATGACGATCGGGTAGAGCATCACCTGATAGGGGATGAAGGCACCCACGATGAGGATCGAGAAGAAGATCTCGGACCCTTTGAACCGCCACTTCGACAGGGTGTAGCCCGAGATCAGCGCGATCGAGATCGACAGCAGCACCGAAGGGATCAGGATCCGGACCGAGTTCCAGAACCCGCGCGACAGCCCGTCGCAATTCACCCCGGTGCAGGCTTCGGACCAGGCCTTGACCCAGGGCTGGAACGTGACCTCGACGGGGGGCGAAAAGACATTGCCCATCCGGATTTCGGTCATGTCCTTCAGCGAGGTCACGATCATCACGTAAAGCGGCAGCAGATAGTACAGCGTCACGATGATCAGCGTGCCGTACAGCATGATGTTGCGCGAACTCAGCGTGCGTTGCGGCTTGGGGCCGCGCGGGCCCTCTGGCAGTGCCATGTTGGTCGAGATGTCAGCCACGCTTGCGCCCTCCGAATTCGAGAAGTGCCCAGGGCACGAGGATTGCGGCCACGAAGGCAAGCATCATCGTCGAGGCGGCGAAGCCCTGCCCGAGGTTCTGTCCGCCGAACATCGCGGTCATGACATAGGTTGCGGGCACTTCGGACGAGATGCCGGGCCCGCCCGAGGTCTGCGCCACGACAAGATCGTAAAGCTTGATGATGCCGCTGGCGATCAGGACGATGGCGGTGACAAAGACCGGGCGCATCATCGGGATGATGATGACGACATAGGTCTTCCATGTCGGGATGCCGTCCACGCGGGCGGCCTTCCAGATATCCTCGTCGATGCCGCGCAGGCCGGCCAGCATGATCACCATGATCAGCCCCGTCCCCTGCCACAGCCCGGCGATCAGGATGCCCAGCATCACGATATCGGGGTTGTTGAGCGGGTCGAAATTGAAGCCGGTCCAGCCAAGGCCCCGCACGATGCCCTGAATGCCGAATTCCGGGTTCAGGATCCACTGCCAGACAAGGCCGGTCACGATGAAGGACAGCGCGAAGGGATAGAGAAAGATCGTGCGGAACACCGCCTCGCCCCGGATCTTGCGGTCCAGCAGGGCGGCCAGGGTGAAACCGATGACAAGGGTGAAGGTCAGGCTGAAGACGCCATAGAAGGCAAGGTTCTGGATCGAGATGATCCATTTCGGCGTGCTCCAGAGCCTTTGGTATTGCGCGAGGCCGACCCAATCGGTCCGCGGCAGAAGGCCGGAGCTGGTAAAGGAATAGACGACCGTCCAGAGCGTGCCGCCCAGAAACACCACCAGCGCGGTGGCGATCATCGGCGTCAGCGCGACCTTGGCCCACATGTTGCGGAAAAGGCGCGGTCTGCGTCGGGTCTGTGACTCATCGACCGCAGCCGAGGCTTCGATGCTGGACATGATTCCCCCTGTTGGAACGGGCCCTGGGCCCGATTGGCAAACGGGCCCCGCGCGGGGCCCGTTTCTCGACGACCGATCTCTGTGGATCAGTTCGCCTGCGCGATCAGCTGGGCATAACGCTCCTGCACGTCGTCGATCGACATCGACGCGCTGTTCCAGAACTCGGTCATCAGATCGTTGATCTGGGTCTGGGTGTCGGGCGCGATCAGCTGGTTGCCATCGGGCAGCACACGGCCTTCGGCCAGCAGGGCAAGACCCTGCTCGGTGCAGCCGTTGACGGTGGTCAGGTCGACGTCACCGCGGATCGGAAGCGAACCCTTGGCCGAGTTGAACGCCACCTGCACCTCGGGGGTCAGCAGAAGGGCGGCCAGCTCTTTCTGGGCGGCTTCGATTTCGGGATCGCTGTTGACCGGGAAATAGAAGGCATCCCCGCCGGTCGACAGGACGGCCGATTCGCCGAGGCCCGCAAGGCAGGTGTAGTCTTCGCCTTCGACCTGACCGGCCACGGCGAATTCACCCTGCGCCCAGTCGCCCATGATCTGGGCGGCGGCATTGCCGCTGATCACGGCGGCGGTGGCAAGGTTCCAGTCCTGCACGTCAAGGCCCGAGGCAAGATCGCGCGCCGCGGCGAAGGCTTCCAGAACGTTGCGGAACTCGTCGGTGCGGACGGCATCGGCATCCTTGTCGCGGTGGATCTGCAGCCACAGATCCTCGCCGGCCAGAGCGACCGACATCACGCCGAAGGCGCCCGACTGCTGCCAGGACTGACCACCCATGGCCAGCGGAACGATACCGGCCTCGCGCAGGGCGGGGGCGGTCTCGACGAATTCGGTCCAGCTCGACGGAACGTCAACACCGGCGGCATCGAAGGCGGCGTTCGACAGCCACATCCACTGCCACGAATGGATGTTGACCGGGGCACAGTAGATGCGGCCGTCCACGGTGCAGGCATCCAGCAGCGAGGGCGGGTTGACGATGTCGCGCCAGCCTTCGGCCTCGGCCACATCGGTCAGGTCAAGCATCAGGCCCGCTTCGATCAGCTCCTCGGCCTGACGGCCGTGGTTGAACTGGAACGCGGCCGGCGGGTCGCCGCCGATGATCCGGCTGACCATGATCGGGCGCGCGGTGTCGCCGCCGCCGGCGATGGCGCCGTCGACCCAGGTGTGATCGGTGCGCTCGTTCAGCGCGATGGCGAACTGGCCCACGGCCGCGGCTTCGCCGCCCGAGGTCCACCAGTGCATGACCTCAAGCTCGACCGCCTGAGCCGACGAAGCGGCGACAAGCGCGCTCGCGCCCAGAAGTTTGGTGACGAGTTTCACGATTTTCTCCTCCCTGGTTCTAAATCGTTGTAGGCCGTCCTATATCGATTTAGTTTGGCATGACAAGATTTTTTCGCCAAGATGTTTTCAGTTCCGCGTAACAATCTGTCGCCCTGGGGGAGGGGTTGCACAGATCCTGGGCGCTCGGAAAAGGCGTCGCGCCGCGCGGAAGTCGGACAGGAAAGCCTGCGGAAGGGCTGGGGGGGGGAGATGCGGGAAGTGCTGATATATCAAGTGCGAAAGGGCGGCCGATGACGCCTGGTGCCGATCCCGAACCGGCCTCCGACGAGGGGCGGGCCGTCCCGTCCAAGCCGACGCTCAAGACCATCTCGCAGCTCAGCGGTCTGGCGGTGCCGACGGTCAGCCGCGCGCTGAACGACGCCCCCGATATCGGCGCCGAGACCAAGAAGCTGGTCCGCCGAATCGCCGACGAGATCGGCTATGTGCCGAATCGGGCCGGTGTGCGCCTGCGCACAGGGCGCACCAATGTGATCAGCCTTGTCATCTCGACCGAACATGACAACCAGACCGGCCGCCTCATCGCCTCGATCGCCGGGGCGCTGAAGGGGTCGCCCTACCACATGATCATCACGCCCTATTTCCCCGACGAGGATCCGATGAAACCGATCCGCTACATCGTGGATACGGGTTCGGCCGATGCGATCATCTTCAACCAGACGACCCCGCAGGACGAACGGGTGCGCTTTCTGCTGGATCGCGGCTTTCCCTTCGTCACCCACGGCCGCGACGACATGGCCGAGCGCCATGCCTATTTCGATTTCGACAATACGGCCTTCGGGCGGATCGCCGTCGACCGGCTCGTGCGCAACGGCCGCTGCAGCATCGCGGCCCTGGCCCCTCCGCCGGCCCAGAACTATGCCCGCAACACGCTTGACGGGGCCACTGATGCCGCCCGCAGGCATGGCGTTCGCTTCACGCCCGTTCCCGGTGTGACCAGCGATGATCCCAGTGCCGTCGTTCTGGAGCGCATGTCCGCCTTCCTGCGCGCCCATCCCGAGGTCGACGGGATCACCTGTTCCTCGACCTCGGCCACGATGGCGGTCATCGGCGCGCTGGAAGGCTGCGGGCGCCGCCTTGGCGAGGATATCGACGTCTTTGCCAAAGGGTCGATCGGCTTCCTTCGGCTGTTCCGCCCGGGTATCCTCGTGGTCGAGGAGGATGTGCGCATGGCCGGCGAGTTCTTGGCCCGCGCGGCGATCCGCGCCATAAGAGAGCCGGACCTGCCCCCGTTGCAGGGCCTTGACCAGCCGAAGGATGACGCCGCCCCGGATCGGGCGGAGACCCCGGAGACACCCATTGTGACCAACCAACGGAAAGAAAGCTCATGACCACCCAGATCAAGGGCCCGGCCCTGTTCCTTGCCCAGTTCGCGGGCGATGCCGCACCCTTCAACACCCTGGAAGGCATCACGAAATGGGCCGCGGGCCTGGGCTACAAGGGGGTCCAGATCCCGACCTTCGACGGGCGGCTGTTCGATCTGGCCAAGGCCGCCGAAAGTGCAGCCTATTGCGACGAGGTGAAGGGCATCTGCGCTGACGCCGGCGTCGAGATCACCGAGCTTTCGACCCATCTGCAGGGCCAGCTTGTCGCCGTGAACCCGGCCTATGACCAGGCCTTCGACGCCTTCGCCCCGCCTGCCGTCCACGGCAATCCGAAGGCGCGCACGGACTGGGCCATCGACCAGATGAAGAAGGCCGCCGTCGCCTCGGAGCGGCTGGGCCTGACCACATCGGTCAGCTTCACCGGCTCGCTCGCCTTCCCGTTTCTCTACCCCTGGCCGCAGCGCCCGCCGGGCCTGATCGAAGAGGCCTTCGCCGAGCTTGGCCGCCGCTGGACTCCGATCCTTGACCACTACGCCGATCACGGCGTGTCGATCGGCTACGAGATCCACCCGGGCGAGGATGTGTTCGACGGCGCGACCTTCGAGATGTTCGTCGATGCCTGCGGCGGGCATGTGGCGGCGATGATCAACTACGATCCCAGCCATTTCGTGCTGCAGCAGCTGGATTACCTTGCCTTCATCGACCTGTACCACGACCGGATCAACGCCTTCCATGTGAAGGATGCCGAGTTCAACCCGGATGGTCGGCAGGGCGTCTATTCCGGCTATCAGCCCTGGGTGAACCGCGCCGGGCGGTTCCGCAGCCTGGGCGACGGGCAGGTCGATTTCTCGTCGATCTTCTCGAAGCTGACGCAATACGGCTATGACAGCTGGGCCGTGCTGGAATGGGAATGCTGCATCAAGTCGCCCGAACAGGGGGCGGCGGAAGGGGCCCCCTTCATCGCCGCGCATCTGATCGAGGTGACGGGCAAGGCCTTCGACGATTTCGCGGGCGGGTCGCGCGACGACGCCGCAATCCGGAAGATGCTCGGGCTCTGAGGGCCCGGAATTTTGCAAAAATTCCGGGCCGCGCTCATTGGGCCAAAGTCGCGCACCGCCCGGCAGGGAAAGGAAGACGACAATGACGAAACGTGTACGCCTTGGCATGGTCGGCGGCGGGCAGGGGGCCTTCATCGGCGCCGTCCACCGCATCGCCAGCCGCATCGACGACCGCTACGAGCTTGTGGCGGGCGCCCTGTCCTCGGACGCGGCCCGCGCGGCGACCAGCGCGGCGGAATTGGGGATCGCCCCCGACCGTTCCTACGCCAGCTACGAAGAGATGGCCCGGGCCGAGGCCGCCCGGCCGGACGGGATCGATGCCGTGGCCATCGTCACCCCCAACCACATGCATGCAGGCCCCGCCATCGCCTTCCTTCAGGCCGGGATCAACGTGATCTGCGACAAGCCGCTGGCCGCGACGCAGGACCAGGCCGAGGCCATCGCGGCGGCGGTGAAGGCCTCCAGCGCGAAGTTCATCCTGACGCACAACTACACCGGTTATCCGCTGATCCGTCAGGCCCGGCAGATGGTGGCCGAGGGCAAGCTGGGCAATCTGCGCATCGTGCAGGCCGAATATGCGCAGGATTGGCTGACCGAGGTGATCGAGGGGACCGGCAACAAGCAGGCCGACTGGCGCACCGACCCGGCGCGTTCGGGCGGTGGCGGGGCGATCGGCGATATCGGCACCCATGCCTACAACCTTCTGGGCTTCGTGACAGGGCTGAAGACGGCGGCGCTTGCGGCCGATCTGCAAAGCTTCGGCGCGGGGCGGCAGGTGGATGACAATGCCCATATCCTTCTGCGCTTCGAAGGCGGCGCGCGCGGCATGGTCTGGGCCAGCCAGGTGGCGCCCGGCAACGAGAACGGCCTGCGCCTGCGCATCTATGGCGACAAGGGCGGGATCGAATGGGGGCAGGAAAACCCCAATGTCATGACCTGGGCCCCCTTCGGCCAGCCCAAGCAGCTTCTGACCCGCGGCGGCGCGGGCCTTGGCGGCGGCGGCAGCGACTGGACCCGCATTCCGCCGGGCCATCCCGAAGGCTATCTCGAAGGCTTCGCCACGCTTTACAAGGATGCGGCCGACCTGATCCAGGGAACGGGCGACGGCGCGCTTCTGCCGGGGATCGAGGCGGGGCTTGAGGGGATGTGGTTCATCAACGCCTGCATCGCGTCGAGTGCCGCCGACGGAAAGTGGATCGCGCGCTGATCCAGAGCGTGTCGGGGGGCTTTGCCCCCCGGCGCGTTCCGCGCCTCCCCCCAGGATATTTGGGAACAAAAGAAGCGAAAGACCAAAGGCTCGAGCGGTGGTCTGTGCCGCGAACTTGGTCCTGACCCTTCTTTCGGGCTTCTTTTGTTTGAAAATATCCCGGGGGTCCGGGGGCAGCGCCCCCGGTCCGCAGATCGGGCCCGGGCCTGGCCTCGGGCTTGAGGGCCTATCCTATCTGCCCGGGATCTCGCCCCGCTTTTTCCCCGCGTCGGGCCAGGTCCGGATCGCCTCGATCGCTTCGTCCGCGGTTTCGACGAACCGAAACAGGTTCAGATCCTCGGGAGAGATCGTGCCGGCCTCGACCAGCGCCTTCCAGTTGACGATCCGGTCCCAGAAGTCGCGCCCGAACAGCAGGAAGGGGACCTGGGCCATGCGGCCGGTCTGGATCAGGGTCAGGGTCTCGAACATCTCGTCCAGGGTGCCGAAACCGCCCGGAAAGACGCAGATCGCGCGGGCGCGCATCAGGAAGTGCATCTTGCGAATGGCGAAGTAGTGAAAGTTGAAGCAGAGTTCGGGCGTGATGTAGCCGTTCGGCTCCTGTTCATGGGGCAGCACGATGTTGAGCCCGATCGACTTGCCCCCCGCCTCGGCCGCGCCACGGTTGCCGGCCTCCATCACGCCGGGGCCGCCGCCGGTGACGATCACGTTCTCATGCCCGCCCGCGATCAGTGACAGTTCGGTCATCTTGCGGGCAAAGACGCGCGCCTCTTCGTAATGGCGTGACAGTTCCGCCAGCGCGGGCGTTGCGGCCGTCTCCTTCCGGGCCGCTTCGGGGATGCGGGCGCCGCCGAACAGGACGATGGTGGAGGTGATGCCCTCTTCATCCATCACCAGTTCGGGCTTGAGCAGTTCGAGCTGCAACCTGACCGGGCGCAGCTCTCCGCGCAGCATGAAATCCTGATCGGTGAAGGCCAGCCGGTAGGTGGGCGATTGCGACTGCGGAGAGGGCGCGACATGGGTCGCGGCTTCGCGGTCGGCAGAGCTGTCCCGGAACGGGTGGCGGCGGTCGTCCATTTTGTCATCCTCGATACTTGTCCTTCAAGACATGGCATCAAACTCCCCCGGTGTCCAACCGCGGCCCGCGCCGCGGCGGGTGGCAGAGGGATTGACAGCGGCCCCGTCGCATGCGGCACTGCGCCCCGGGAAACCGGAATCCGAAGGAGCGAAACCCATGTCCACACGTCCCCTCGTCGATCCCGGCTTGCTTGCGCTGCTCGAGGTCTTTCCGCCCATCGACGTTTCGCCCGAGGGGCTGGCCGAGGCGCGCGCCATCGTTCTGGCGATGGAGCCGGAGGCGCTGGGTGCTGCGGACGGATTGCCGGTCACGGTGGAAGAGCGCCGGATCGACGGACCGGGCGGTGCGGGCAGCCTGCGGCTTTTGATCCTGCGGCCCGAGGCGGCCTCGGCCGGACCGCGCGGGGCGATCCTGCACCTGCATGGCGGCGGTTACGTGATCGGGCGGCCCGAAGGCAGTCTGCCGTTCCTGCGGGCGACAGTGGCGGCGCAGGATTGTGTCATCGTCTCGGTCGATTACCGTCTGGCCCCTGAACATGACTGGCGCGCTGCGACCGAGGACTCCTACACGGCGCTGGTCTGGATGGCCGAACAGGCCGCCGATCTGGGCATAGATCCGGCGCGGATCGGCGTGATGGGGGAAAGCGCGGGAGGGGGGCTTGCTGCCGCCACCGCCCTGATCGCGCGCGACAGGGGCGGGCCGGCGCTGGCCTTTCAGCACCTGCTTTACCCGATGCTGGACGACCGCACCGTCACCCGCAGCGAGGACAACCCCGTCACGGGCGAGTTCATCTGGACGCGCGTGCACAATGCCCATGGCTGGCGGGCCTGGCTCGGGCAGGAGCCGGGCCTTGCCGAGGCCCCGCCCTATGCCGCGCCTGCGCGGATGGCGGACCTCTCGGGTCTGCCGCCGACCTGGATCGGGGTGGGGGCGCTCGACCTCTTTCTCGAGGAGGATATGGATTATGCCCGCCGCCTGATCGCGGCCGGTGTGGCCGTCGATTTCGTGATCTGGCCCGGCGCCTATCATGCCTTTGACCTGAGCCCCGAGGGCGAGGTTGCGGCGCGCGCCAATGCCGACCGGCAGGCCGCTCTTGCGCGGGGGCTGGCGGCGGCCTGACATGGCGCTGCAGCGCGAGGGCCGGGTATAGCGGGAAAGGATCGGGACATGACCCCCACAGCCGAGGACATCCGGCAGGCCGCCGGACGGATTGCCACCCATGTGCGGCGGACGCCCACGCTGGAGGCGCAGCTGCGGGGGATCGACCGCCCCGTCGCCTTCAAGCTCGAGCATCTGCAGATCACCGGCACTTTCAAGCTGCGGGGCGCCTTCAACACCCTCCTGGCCGGTCCGGTGCCTGACGCCGGGATCGTCGCGGCCTCGGGCGGCAATCACGGGGCCGCCGCCGCCCATGCCGCCGTCAGCCTTGGGCACAGGGCGCATATCTTCGTGCCCGAATATGCCGGCCCGGCCAAGATCGGGCTGATCCGCGCGACCGGGGCCGATCTGACCGTGGTCGAAGGCACCTATTCCGAGGCGGTGGCCGCCGCCGCCGCCTATCGTGACCGGACCGGCGCGATGGAGATCCATGCCTATGACGCCCCCGGAACGGTGGCCGGGCAGGGGACGGTCTATTGCGAATGGGATGCGCAGGGGCTTCAGGCCGATACGGTGCTGGTGGCGGTGGGCGGTGGCGGGCTGATCGCGGGCGCGCTGGCCTGGTGGCAGGGCCGGCGCAAAGTCGTCGCGGTCGAACCCGAACTGTCCCCGACCCTGCATGCCGCACTTGCCCATGGGCCCGAGACTGAGGTCGAGGTGGGCGGGATCGCCGCCAATGCGCTGGGCGCAAGGCGGATCGGGCGGATCGCCTATGACCTGGCCAAGGCGCAGGGGATCACCTCGATCCTGCTGCCCGACGCGGCGATCGCAAAGGCGCAGCGCCTGCTCTGGTCGGAGCTGCGCCAATATGTCGAGCCGGCCGGGGCGACGGCGCTGGCCGCGCTGACCTCGGGCGCCTATGTGCCGGCGCCGGGCGAACGGGTTGCGGTGCTGGTCTGCGGGGCCAATCCCGCCGCCGACCCCCCGTTCTAGGGCCGGGCGGCTCGCGCATTGCACCCGGCCGCCCCCGCCGCTATCACGCCCGGAACCCCTGACCGGAGGATGCCATGACCAACGCCGCGCTGGAAACCGCCATCGAAGCCGCCTGGGAGGCGCGCGACACGATCACCCCCGCCACGAAGGGCGAGGCGCGCGACGCCGTCGAGGCGACGCTTCAAGCGCTGGACAAGGGCACGCTGCGCGTGGCCGAGCGGCAGGCCGACGGAGAGTGGCATGTCAACCAATGGGCCAAGAAGGCGGTGCTTCTGGGCTTTCGCCTGAAGGATATGGAGCCGCACGAGGGCGGCCCGCAGGGTGGCGGCTGGTGGGACAAGGTCGACAGCAAGTTCAAGGGCTGGGGGCCTGCCGACTGGCGCGCCGCCGGCTTCCGCGCCGTGCCCAACTGCGTGGTGCGCCGGTCGGCCTATATCGCGAAGGGCGTGGTCCTGATGCCCAGCTTCGTCAACCTGGGCGCCTATGTGGACGAAGGCACGATGGTCGATACCTGGGCCACCGTCGGATCCTGTGCCCAGATCGGCAAGAACGTGCATCTGTCGGGCGGCGTCGGCATCGGCGGCGTGCTGGAGCCGATGCAGGCCGGCCCCACCATCATCGAGGACAACTGCTTTATCGGCGCGCGCTCCGAGGTGGTCGAGGGCTGCATCGTCCGCGAGGGCTCGGTCCTTGGCATGGGGGTGTTCATCGGCAAATCCACCAAGATCGTCGACCGCGAGACGGGGACGGTGATGTATGGCGAGGTGCCGCCCTATTCGGTGGTCGTCGCGGGGTCGATGCCGTCGAAGAACGGGATCAACCTTTACTGCGCGGTGATCGTCAAGAAGGTGGACGCGCAGACCCGGTCCAAGACCGGCATCAACGAGCTTCTGCGCGACGCATGATCCTGTCCTGGCGGCTCGCCCGCGCCCGGATCGAGAGGGGAGAGCGCCCCGGCTGGCTTGCCGCCTGGGGGCCGGTGGCCTTCGATATGGCGGCGGTGCTGTTCGTGGTGGTGCTGGTGGTGCGGGCCTATATGGCGATGGCGCCGGAGATGCCGGTCGCCGGGAACGCGGCGGTGCTGTTCGTGCTGGTGTTCCTGCCATCCCAGGCGGCGCTGATCGCCTCGGCCCTCTGGGCGACGAAGTCGCGGTGGGTGGAGGAGGAGGGGCAAATCAGCCAATCGACCGATGGGGCACCTTGACACCGTGTGCGCGGGTTAGTCGGGCAGCTTGCACCCCTGGCGCTAATCGCGGCTTTTCATCTTGATTTCGTCTAGGATCCGGGCTTCCCTGTGGAGGCGGCGGCAGTGATCGCGTATCTGCGAGACCATGTCCGTTGTTGCCAGATGACTTCATCAGGAATAGATGGTGGCCCTTCCTCTTGTTCCAATTGTAATGGCTATCGCCCACGGAACGGCGCATGTCCTTACGAAACCTTGGCCATGGATTCTCTTGGTGGCTTGGGTCGTGGCCTCAAACTTTGACTTCTCCGTTTTCTCGGCCGAGGTAAGGAAGACTGTTGGCTCGTTGTGGTGGGTCGTCGTCCTGATCGTTGTCGGCAGTATTGCCAATTCCGCACTGAAGTTCCACATCAGTAAAGACGGTCGCGGCAAGCGGGCGGATGAGTGACGGACTGGTAATGAACAAGCGCGACACCAAGTTCATTTCCAGAATCATTGTGCTTTCAGTCACGTCACTTACGTTTGCTTTGGCGGTCAGGATTGTTCTTGAGTCGAGTGAACTCGCCAAGCTGGTTCCGCGTAGCCAACTGCGGGACATCATGCTCTTTGTAGCTCCGCTAGCCTCGTTGATGGCAACGCAGTTTCTGCTCGCCGTCAAGTCTTTCGGAATGAGGTCACTTGCAACAGAGGGGCTTGTGTTTATCTTTATAGCAAGCATATTTCTTGCCATGACACTCTCATATTTTCTTGGCGGGGTGACAGAAGTACCTGCAGAGAATTGTTCCTGGTGGCGACTTTTCGGGTGCCCGGGGGAATCCGTCAGAAAGGAGAGTTTTCTTTGGGCAGCCTTGGTCTTTCTTCTTGGTTTGGCAGCTCTCATATCTGCCGCATTCAGAGAGAATCTATTTCAAAGAAGGCAATAGTCGAAGTCAGGAAATTGCTGTCTTCTTGAATGTTGTTCACTGCGCAACTGCGGGGCTGGCAATATGCTTGCCCTTCGGCTGGGATTGAAGTTTCTCTAGCCTCTTTCTTGATGGGTCGATTTGCCACTGAGTTCGGAAGATGTGTGTCTTGGGGGAAAGTTCGTGGCATGAAAGCCCCCCTCCCTCCCCAACCGCTCCGCTTCCACCCGGTCCAGCCGCGCCAGCGCCGCCGCCTCGCAGCCCTTAGCCTCGCGCATCGCCCTTTCCCAGACCCGGCGGGCCGAGGCGGGCGACCACGGCAGGGCCGCCGTGTGGAGCCAGTGGCGCAGCGCCGGTGGCAGGCGGTCGAAGGCGGCCATCGGTGCCCCCTCGCGCCGCCGCCGCCGCAAGCCCGTGCGCAGGTTCCCCCCGCTCATGACCCGCTCAGCCCGCCCGGCGCCAGACCGGGAAGGGGTCGGGCAGGTCGGGGGCGGGCTCCAGCCGATCCTCGGGGCCGGTCAGGCAGGCGTCGAGCGCTGCGGTGATCGCGGCGCGGTCCATGGTCGTGCCGATGAACACGATCTCTTGCCGCCGGTCGCCGAAGGGTTCGGACCAGTGGCTCTGGATATAGGCCTGCCCGGCCTCGTGCTGGGGCCAGCGCTCGCGCGGGACGGCGGCCCACCAGGTGCCCAGTGGCTTGACGCTGGAAAGCGCGCCGGCAAGCGAGAACTCGGCCACCCAGTCGGGCCGCGTCGCCAGCCAGAAATGCCCCTTGGCCCGGATCACCCCCGGCAGATCGCCGTTCAGCACCGCGTGCACCCTGGCCGGATCAAAGGGCCGCCGCGCGCGATAGACGAAGGAGGAGACGCCGTATTCCTCGGTCTCGGGGGTATGGTCGGCATGGCCATAAAGCTCTTGCGCCCAGAGCGGATGTTCATGCGCGCGGTCGAAGTCGAACCGGCCGGTGCCCATGATCCGGTCAGGCGCCACGCGGGACTGGTCGGTCAGGATCAGCTCGGCCACAGGGTTGAGCGCCTTGATGATCTTGACCGCCGCCTCCGTCCTTTCCGGCCCGGCATCGGTGATCTTGTTGAGGATGATCACATCGGCAAATTCGATCTGATCGACCAGCAGATCGACCAGCGTGCGGGTGTCGCCCTCGCCCAGCGACTCGCCCCGGTCGGCCAGGAAATCGTGGCTCGAGAAATCGTTCAGAAGGTTGACCGCATCGACCACCGTGACCATCGTGTCGAGTTCCGCCACGTCGGACAGGCTCTCGCCCTCTTCGTCGCGGAAGTCGAAGGTGGCGGCGACGGGCAGGGGTTCGGCGATGCCGGTCGATTCGATCAGCAGGTAGTCGAACCGCCCCTCGGCGGCGAGGCGGCGCACCTCGGTCAGAAGGTCGTCGCGCAAGCTGCAGCAGATGCAGCCATTCGTCATCTCGACCAGGGTTTCCTGGGTGCGGGAAAGCTCGGTCTCGGCGCGGACAAGGTCGGCGTCGATGTTCACCTCGGACATGTCGTTGACGATGACGGCGACGCGCCGCCCCTCGCGGTTGTTCAGCACGGCGTTCAGAAGCGTCGTCTTGCCCGCGCCAAGAAAGCCGGACAGGACGGTAACGGGAAGGCGGTCGGGCATGGGATCCTCCTGCTGGGAAACATCGATCCCATAGAGGATATGTTATAACATAACAATACCAGAGCCCTTGCGGCCCGCGCAGAAACTTGCCACCCACGGTTTTGCGGTCGGGGTCGATGGAGGGAGCCATGAGCGAGGATGAACAGGCGTCGAAACCGGCGGCCCAACGCAGGCAGCAGGTCTTCACGCTTCTGGTCCAGATCGGCCGCAAGCCCGGCGATGGTCTGCCCGAGGGCACGACGGGGGCGGCGCTCATGGTCTATGCCAGCGGCGTGGACGAGGCCGAGGCGGTGCGCGAGACGGTGGCGGTGCTGAAACAGGCCGAGCTCGCGCCGCTGGATGTGTCGGGCTACGGCACGCTGGAGGAGCGCTTGGCCGAGGGTCATGACATCACCCCCGAGGAACGCGCGCTGATGGACCGGGCCTTGGCCGAAAACAGCGTCATCGTCGCGCAGATGACCCCCTTCTATGACTGACGCCCCGATGAATGAGGCCCCGAAAAATGAGGCCCCGATGACTGAGGCCCCCATGACCGAGGCCCCGATGACGACCGATCCCGTGGCCCTCACCCAGGCCCTGATCCGCTGCCCTTCGGTGACGCCCGAGGAGGGGGGGGCGCTGGTTCTGTTGCAGGGGGTTCTCGAGGCGGCGGGCTTTGCCTGCACGCGGGTGGACCGGAACGGGACGGCGAACCTCTTTGCCCGCTGGGGGCGCAAGGGGGCCAATCGCAGCTTCGGCTTCAACGGCCATACCGATGTGGTGCCGGTGGGCGATCCCGCGCGCTGGAGCGTGGATCCCTACGGGGGCGAGATCCGGGACGGTCATCTTTGGGGCCGCGGCGCCTGCGACATGAAATCGGGCGTTGCGGCCTTTGTCGCGGCGGCGGTGGATTTTGTCCGGACCAGCCCGCCCGACGGGGCGATCCTTCTGGCGATCACCGGCGACGAAGAGGGGCCCGCGACCGATGGCACGGTCGCGCTGCTTGACTGGATGGCGGCCGAGGGCGAGGCGATGTCGGTCTGTCTGGTGGGCGAGCCGACCTGCCCCGAGGTTCTGGGCGAGGCGATGAAGATCGGGCGGCGCGGCTCTCTGAATGCGTTTTTCACGGTGACGGGGGTGCAGGGCCATGCCGCCTATCCGCACCGCGCGCGCAATCCCCTGCCGGCGATGATGCGGCTGATGGACCGGCTGGCGAGCCATGAGCTTGACCGCGGCACGGATCATTTCGATCCCTCGACCCTGGCGATCGTCACGGTCGACACCGGCAACGAGGCGACCAATGTGATCCCGGCCTCGGCGCGGGCCACGGTGAACATCCGCTTCAACGACGCCCATTCCGGCGCCGCCCTTGCCGGCTGGCTGCGGGCCGAGGCGGATGCGGTGGCGGCGCTTTTCGGGGTTGGTGTGGCGGTCGAGGTGCGGATCTCGGGCGAGAGTTTCGTGACGCCGCCGGGCGCTTTCTCGGATCTGGTGGCAGGCGCCGTGGAAGCCGAGACCGGCCGGCGGCCCGTGCTCTCGACCTCGGGCGGGACATCGGATGCGCGCTTCATCAAGGATCATTGCCCGGTGGTGGAATTCGGCCTTGTGGGCAAGACGATGCATCAGACCGACGAGCGGGTCGAGACGGCCCAGATCACCGCGCTGAAGGCGGTTTATGGCCGGATCCTTGGCGGTTATTTCGCCTGAGGGGGCGCGGGTGTCCGGCGGGGCAGGGGGGCGCTGCCCCCCGTCCCGTTCCGGGACTCCCCCCGGGATATTTTTGAACAAAAGAAGCGGGCAGGCGGGAGTGTGGGGAGGCCCGGCGCATGGTTTCGGCGATGAGGCCTTGGGGTGATGGCGGGATTGCGCCATGAATCCCGATGACGCGGGGCGCGGCGCATGATAGGGCCGGCGCATGATGAAGATCCCCTCCAAATCCGAGATCCTGCAATGGCTCGCCGATAATCCCGGGCAGACGGCCAAGCGCGACATCGCCCGTGCCTTTGGCATCAAGGGCGCCGCGCGGATCGATCTGAAGCGGCTTTTGCGCGAGATGGAGGAGGAGGGCAGTCTGGCCCGGCGCAAGAGATCCTATCGCGAGCCGGATGTGCTGCCTCCGGTGGCGGTGCTGCTGGTCGAGGGGCCGGATGCGGCCGGCGAGATGCTGGCGCGGCCGGTGACATGGGAGGCCGGGGGCGAGGCGCCGCGGATCCTGATCGTGGCGCGGCGGGGTGATCCGGCGCTGGGCGGCGGAGAGCGGATCCTGGCGCGGCTGACCGCGACGCCGGAGGGGGCCTATCCCTATGAGGGTGCCCTGATCCGCCGGATCGCGGCGGCGCGGCAGGCCATCCTGGGGGTGTACCGCAAGGGCTCGGACGGGGGGCGGATCCTGCCCGTGGACAAGGGCGATACGAAGGAATGGCGGGTGGCTGCCGGGGCCGATCACGGCGCGCGGGATGGCGAGCTGGTCGAGGCGGAACCCGCCGGCCCGAAATCGCGGATGGGTCTGCCGCAGGCGCGGATCACCGCGCGGCTGGGCGATCCCGCGGGGCCGAAGGCGGTGAGCCTGATCGCGATCCATCAGCACGGCATTCCCGACGCCTTTCCCGATGCGGTTCTGGAGGAGGCCGAGACCGCGACGCCCGCAGGCCCGGAGGGGCGCGAGGATCTGCGGCATCTGCCGCTTGTCACCATCGACCCGTCGGATGCGCGCGATCATGACGATGCGGTTCTGGCCCGGCCTGATGCGGATCCCGCCAATCCCGGCGGGTTCGTCCTGCTGGTCGCGATTGCCGATGTGGCGCAATATGTCCGTCCCGGCTCCGCGCTGGATCGCGAGGCGCGCAAGCGCGGAAACTCGGTCTATTTCCCCGACCGGGTGGTGCCGATGCTGCCGGATCGTCTGTCGGGCGATCTGTGCAGCCTGCACGAGGGCGTGGATCGCCCCTGCATCGCGCTGCACATGCGCATCAGCGCCGAGGGCCGCAAGATCGGGCACCGGTTTTCCCGGGCGATCATGCGCTCGGTGGCCTCGCTCAGCTATGAGGAGGTTCAGGCCGCGCAGGACGGGGCGGTGACGGACCGTACGGCGCCCTTGATCGAGACGGTGATCGCGCCGCTTTACGCCGCCCATGCCGCCCTTGCGCGGGCGCGGGCGCTGCGACAGCCGCTCGAGATCGACCTGCCGGAGCGGCGGATCGTCCTGTCGGAGGAGGGCAAGGTTCTGTCGGTCGCCTTCCGCGAAAGCCTGCCCGCCCATCGGTTGATCGAGGAGTTCATGGTCCTGGCCAATGTGGCTGCGGCCGAGACGCTGGTCGAGAAGCGCACGCCGCTTCTGTTCCGGGTGCATGAGGAGCCGAATCCCGACAAGCTCGAGGCGCTGCGCGATGTGGCCGAGGCGGCGGGGCTGAGCCTGGCCAAGGGGCAGGTGCTGACGACGGCGCATCTCAACCGGCTTCTGTCGCAGGCCGAGGGCACCGATCATGACGAGCTGATCAACCTCTCGACCCTGCGGGCGATGACGCAGGCCTATTATGCGGCGCAGAATTTCGGGCATTTCGGCCTGTCGCTGGCGAAATATGCGCATTTCACCTCGCCGATCCGGCGCTATTCCGATCTGATCGTGCATCGGGGCCTGATTTCCGCGCATCGCTGGGGCGATGACGGGTTGTCGCCGGCCGAGATCGAGGCGCTGGACGAGACCGCCTCGCATATCTCCGACATGGAGCGCCGCGCGATGATGGCCGAGCGGGATACGACCGACCGCTATCTTGCCGCCTTTCTGGCCGATCGTGTGGGCGCGACCTTCGAGGGCCGGATCAGCGGGATCGCCCGCTTCGGGATCTTCGTCAAGCTGGACGAGACCGGGGCCGACGGGCTGATCCCGATCCGCACGCTGGGGGACGAGTTCTTTCACCATGATGCCCAGAGCCAGACCCTCATGGGGGCTGACAGCGGGACGGTGATCGGGCTGGGCATGCGGGTGACGGTGAAGCTGTCCGAGGCGGTGCCGGTCTCGGGCGGGCTTCTGCTCGAGCTTCTGACGCTGGAAGAGCGCGACCTGCCGCGCCCGTCCGGCCGGGGCCGCGGGGCCGCGCCGCGGCGCAAGGCGGGGGCCGCCAAGCTGCGGGCCGAGGCGGTGCGGCGCAAGGTCAAGCGGACGCGGAGGTAGCGGGATGACGGGCGGGTTATCGGCAAGCGGACCATCGGCGGCGGGGCGGCGGTTGCTCTGTGCCGCACTTCTGGCGGGCGGTCCGGCCCTTGTCGCTCTGCCCGCTCTGGCCCAGTCGCTCAACACGATGGAGGCTGGCGATGCGGCCACCGCTGAGGTGCTGCCGTTCGAGGAGTGGCTTGCGGCCTTTCGCCTTCGGGCCGAGGCCGAGGGGATTTCGCCTGAGGTGCTGGAGAGGGCCATCCCGGCGATCCGCTATCTGCCGGATGTGGTCGAGCGCGACCGCAACCAGTATGAATTCACCCGCACGATCTGGGAGTATCTCGCCACCGCCGTTTCCGACGACAGGGTGATCTTCGGCAAGCGCGCTCTGGAGAACCACGGGGATCTGCTGGCCGAGATCGAGGCCGCCTATGGGGTCGAGCGCGAGATCCTGGTCGCGATCTGGGGGCTGGAAAGCGCTTATGGCGGCTATCGCGGCACGACGCCGACGCTGTCGGCCCTGGCCAGCCTGGCCCATGACACCCGGCGCAGCGCCCTCTTCGAGGCGCAGCTGATGGCTGCGCTGCGGATCCTTGATCTGGGCGAGGCCGAGGTGGGCGATCTGATCGGCAGCTGGGCCGGGGCGATGGGGCATACCCAGTTCATGCCGACCTCGTATATCGACCATGCGGTCGATTTTCGCGGCACGGGGCGGCGCGATATCTGGTCGGACGATCCGACCGATGCGCTGGCCTCGGCGGCGGCCTATCTGGCCCATCACGGCTGGACCACGGGGCAGCCCTGGGGGATCGAGGTGATCCTGCCCGAGGGCTTTGACTATCTTCTGGCGCGCAAGGGCAATCCGCAATCGGTGGGCTATTGGGCCGATCTGGGGATCCTTGCTGCCGATGGGGGGCCGATCGCGGATCATGGCCCCGCCATCATCCTGTTGCCCGGGGGGCATCGCGGGGCCGCCTTCATGACCTTCGGGAATTTCGAGGTGCTGGAGCGCTACAACACCGCCGATGCCTATGTGATCGCGCTGGGCCATCTGGCCGACCGGCTGCGCGGGGGGGATCCCTTCGTCGGCGACTGGCCGCGCGAGGATCGCGCGCTGACCTTCGCCGAGAGGATCGAGTTGCAGGAATTGCTGACCGAGGCGGGGTTCGATCCGCAGGGGATCGACGGGCTGGTCGGGCCGCTGACCATCGCCGCCGTGCGCGCCTGGCAGGATGCGCAGGGCCTGGTGCCCGATGGCTATGCCAGCCCCGCCGTGCTTGAAATGCTGCGCGCGCGCTGAGGGCGGCTCAGTCTGCGGCCCGAAGCTCTGCAAGATGCGGGCCGAAACGGGTCAGCACCTCGCGATAGACCTCGCGTTTGAAGGCCACGATCCGGGGCACGAGGGCGTCGGGCGGGCACCATTCCCAGCGCGAGAATTCGGGGTGCTCCGTCTCGATATCGACCTGATCGTCGGAGCCGAGGAACCGCGCCAGAACCCAGTGCTGCTCCTGCCCGCGAAACCGCCCGCGCCAGATCGTGGGGACGATCTCGGGCGGCAGGTCATAGGGGATCGGCGTCTCGGTCACGGTCAGAACCTCGACCAGATCGGCCGTGATCCCGGTTTCCTCGCGCAATTCGCGCAAGGCGGCCGCGCGTGCATCCTCGCCCCGGTCGATCCCGCCCTGCGGCATCTGCCAGGCGTCATGATCGCGGTCGCGCCGCTGGCCCACGAAGACATGGCCTGCGCCGTTGACCAGCATCACGCCGACGCAAGGCCGGTAGGGCAGGGCGGCGATCTCTTCTGCCGTCAAGGCCCTGGCCCCTATCTCGGCCCTTCCCCCGGCCATAGGGTCAGTCGGCCGAGGCGCGGTTGATCGTGCCCGAGGCCGGCCCCAGCGCCGACAGCCCCTTGAGGATGTCGATCGCATAGGCGAGCTGGTAATCCTCTTCGCGAAGCGCGGCGGTGGCTTCGGCGCGCTCGCGCTCTTCCTCGAGCAGGCGCAGCTCGTCCTCGCTCAGCGTGGTGTTGCTCAGCGCGCCGCGCAGGTTCGCCTCGCCGCGATAGGCGAGGGGTTCGTCCGCATCCTCGTCGGACGGGGGGCGGCGCATCGGCTGTTCCACGATGATGTCGGGCGAGATGCCCAGCGCCTGGATCGACCGGCCCGAGGGCGTGTAATAGAGCGCCGTCGTCAGCCGCATCGCGCCCGAGCCCTGCAGCGGCATCATCGTCTGAACCGACCCCTTGCCGAAGCTCTGGGTGCCCACGACGATGGCGCGGCGATGGTCCTGCAGCGCGCCGGCCACGATCTCGGAGGCCGAGGCCGAGCCGCCGTTGATCAGCACCACGATGGGAAGGCCCTGCGCCAGATCGCCGGGCGTGGCATTGTAGCGATCCCCGCCCAGGGCCGGATCGCGGCCACGGGTCGAGACGATCTCGCCCGCGTTCAGGAAGGCGTCCGAGACATAGACCGCCTGGTTCAGCAGCCCGCCGGGATTATTGCGCAGGTCAAGGACGATACCGTTGACATTCTCGATCCCGCCGGCGGCCTCGATTTCCTTGGCAAGGCCCTCGGTCAGGTTGGGAAAGGTCTGGTCGTTGAAGGTGCTGACCCGCAGGACGATGGATTGCCCCTCGGTCCGGGCGCGCACCGCGGTCAGCCGGATCGTGTCGCGGATGATCGAGACGTCGAAAGGTTCGTTCTGCGGCGGGCGGACGACGGTGATGATGATCTCGGACCCGACCGGGCCGCGCATCAGATCCACCGCCTGATCCAGCGTCAGGCCCATCACGCTTTCTCCGTTCACCGCGGTGATGAAATCGCCCGACATGATGCCCGCCGCATCCGCCGGCGTGCCATCCATCGGCGAGACGACCTTGACCCAGCCGTCCTCTTGCGTGACCTCGATCCCGAGGCCGCCGAATTCGCCCCGGGTCTGCAGGCGCATGTCGGCCGCATCCTCGGGCGAAAGATAGCTGGAATGCGGATCAAGAGAGGTCAGCATCCCGTTGATCGCGGCTTCGATCAGGTCTTTCGCCTCGACCTCTTCGACATATTCGGCGCGGATCCGGTCGAAGATGTCGCCGAAAAGGTCAAGCTGCTCATAGACATTCCCGCCCGAGTCCTGCGCCAGAAGGGGCGCGGCCACCTGGGTCGTCACCACAAGGCCAAGTATCGATCCGCCAATGGCGGCAATTGCCATCTTGTTCATGACTGTCTTCCTCTCATTCCAGCACGAACCACTCAGCCGGATCCACGGGCGACTGCCCTTCGCGAACCTCAAGGTAGAGCGTCTCGCTTCTGGATGCACCCCCGCCCTGTGCCATTTCACTCAATATCGCGTCAACGCCCGGCGTGATGCCGCCCATCAGGCCAAGCGGCGTGCCCTGCGGCACGATCTGGCCCACCTCGCCCAGGACCTCGGCCAGCCCGGCGAAGATCATCAGCACCTCGGGCCCGGGTTCAAGGATCACGACATTGCCGTAATCCAGCAAGGGGCCGCGAAAGCGGATCGTGCCCGGCATTGGCGCGGTGACAAGGGCGCGGGGGCGGGTGGCGATGATGATGCCGGGGCGTTCGATCCCGGCCGCATCGGCACTGCCGAAGCCGCGCAGCACCGGCCCCGCGACAGGAAGCTCGAGCGCGCCCTTGCCGGCATAGGGATCGGCGATGACGGTCGCCAGTTCGACGCCGATGGTCTGGCCCAACCCGTCGGCAAAGGCCGAAAGCGTTTCCGTCGAGGCCAGAAGCAGCGCCGTCCCGACCTCGTCCTCGCTGAAGCGCAGCGGCAGGTCGGTCCGGTTCGAAACCGCCGCCGAAAGCTGTGCCCGCGCCTCCTGCACCCCTTGCAGGCCGTTCTGCAGCGTCTCGATCGCATTGTCCTGCAAAAGCTGAAGCTCGGCCATGGCGGCAAGCTCTGCGCGCAGGGCCTCGACCTCGGATTGCAGGGCGGGGGTGACATCGGCCAGGATCATGCCGGCCCGCGCCGTGCCCAGCGCGCCCGAGGGATGCAGCAGCAGAAGCGGCGCCGTCTCGGGGTCGAGCATCTGCAGCACCCCCAGAAGGCGGGCCACATCGGCCGAGCGCAGGTTGCCCGCCGCCTCGAGGCGCTGGCGCTCGATCTCGATCCGGCGCAGGGCGTCGCGCATCGCGGCGAGGCCGTCTTCATGGGCGCGGACCACCTCGGTCAAGGCGGCGATCTGGGCGCTGGAGCCTTCGGCCCCGGCCAGCGCCGCCAGCGCCGCTTCGAGCCGCTGCGCCGCGGCCTGGGCGGCCTCGGCCGGATCGGCGGGTTGGGCCGTGGCCATGCCGGCCGACAGGGCCAAGGACAGGGCCAGAGACGGGGCCAGGGACAGAAGCAGCGCCCGGATCATGAGGACAGAAGGTTCTGCCCTGTCATCTCGGGCGGCAGGGGCAGGCCCATCAGGCCAAGAACGGTGGGCGCCACATCGGCCAGCCGGCCATCGCGCAGGCTGGCGCCGGCGGGCGCCCCCAGCACGGCGATCGGCACCGGGTTCGTCGTATGGGCCGTATGCGGCCCGCCGGTTGCGGGGTCGATCATCATCTCGCAATTGCCGTGATCGGCGGTCAGCACCATCGCGCCCCCCGCCCGTTCAAGAGCTGCGACCGCAAGTGCAAGCCCCTTGTCCACCGCCTCGCAGGCGCGGATCGCCGCCGCCAGATCGCCGGTATGGCCCACCATGTCGGGATTGGCGTAATTCACCACGATCAGGTCATAGCCCGCCTCGATCGCGGCGACGAAGGCCTCGGTCACTTCGGGGGCCGACATCTCGGGTTGCAGGTCATAGGTCGCGACCTTGGGCGATTTTGGCATCTTGCGATCCTCGCCGGGATAGGCGACCTCCTGCCCGCCGTTCAGGAAGAACGTGACATGGGGGTATTTCTCGGTCTCGGCCAGACGAAACTGGGTCAGGCCATGGGCGGCGACCCATTCGCCCAACGTGTTGCGGATCTCGCGCTTGGGGAAGGCCGCCTCGAACCAGGCATTATGCGCCTCGGAATATTCGACCATCCCCAGCCGCGCGGCCAGAGCCGGGGGGGCGCCCCTGTCGAACCCGTCGAAACCGGGATCGGCGATGGCGGCCAGGATCTCGCGCGCGCGGTCGGCGCGGAAGTTCAGGCAGAACAGGCCGTCGCCTTCGGCAAACCCGCTGTAGTCGCCGATCACGGTCGCCGGGATGAACTCGTCGGTCTGACCGGCGGCATGGGCTGCGGCCACCGCCTCGGCTGCCGTCCCCGCACTGGCGCCGCGGCCGTGGACCATCGCCTCATAGGCGGTCTGCACCCGGTCCCAGCGGTTGTCGCGATCCATCGCGTAATAGCGCCCGATCACGGTGGCGATCCGCGCGCCGGGGGGCAGCGCCTTCTCCAGTGCCGCGACGAAGCCGGGCGCCGAGGTCGGCGCAACATCGCGGCCGTCCGTCAGGGCGTGAATCGCCACGGGCACGCCGGCCGCGGCGATGGCCCGGGTGGCGGCGATCATATGGGTCAGATGCCCATGCACCCCGCCATCCGAGACCACGCCCATCAGATGCGCCGTGCCGCCCGTTGCCTGCAACCGCTCGACAAAGGCCAGAAGCGCCGGATTGCGCGCGAAGGAGCCATCCTCGACCGCAAGGTCGATCTGGCCCAGATCCATGGCGACAACCCGCCCCGCCCCGATATTCGTGTGACCCACCTCGGAATTGCCCATCTGGCCGCGCGGCAGGCCGACATCGGGGCCATAGGTGATCAGTTCGGCCCGCGGGCAGGTGGCCATGATCCGGTCGAAGGTCGGCGTCCGGGCAAGAGCGGGCGCATTGCCGCTGTCCAAAGCACCGCTGGCCGAGGCGCCGCTGCCCGAGGCACCGCTGCCCCAGCCATCGAGGATGCACAGAACGACGGGTTTCGGTCGGCTCATGTCCGGGCTCCCTTTGCTGACGGTTTCCTAGCCGAGCGGCGCTGCCGGGGAAACAGGCAACTGACCTCCTGGGGCAAGGCTACGGCCGTCGCGCGAGAAAGCGCAGGGCACGACACAGGGCAGCCCGTCCAAGCCTCATGCCCGATGATAGGGCCCGCCCGACAGGATGGTCGCGGCGCGGTAGAGCTGCTCGACCAGCATCACCCGCACCAGCATATGCGGCCAGACCATCGGACCCAGCGACAGAACCCTGTCCGCACCGGCCACGAGGTCGGGGTCAAGCCCGTCGGCCCCGCCGATCATGAGGGCCAGAGCGCGCCCCTCGTCGCGCCAATCGGCCAGCCAGCTTGCAAAGGTCGGGGAATCGGCCTGCACGCCGCGCTCGTCAAGCGCGCAGGTCACCGCGCCATCCGGCACCGCCCGGGCCAGAAGCCGCGCCTCGGCCGTCCTGCCGCCGCCACGCTTGTCCTCGACCTCGATGAGCTGCGCGGGGCCAAGGCCAAGGGGCCGCCCCGTCCGGTCGAACCGCAAGAGATAATCGTCACACAAGGCGCGCTCGGGGCCGGCGCGCAGCCGCCCCACCGCACAGATCGTTACCCGCATCTCAGGCTTGCGGCTTGCCCGCCGCTTCCGCCTCGGCCCGTTCGGCCCCGGTCGGCATCCACATCTTCTCGAGCTGATAGAAGTCGCGGACTTCCGGCCGGAAGACATGCACGATCACATCGCCCGAGTCGATCAGAACCCAGTCGCCGGCATCCTTGCCTTCGATGCGGCAGATGATCCCGAACCTCTGTTTCAGGCGATCGAGCAGCTTTTCCGAGATTGCGGCGACCTGACGGCTTGACCGGCCCGAGGCGACGACCATCCAGTCACCCATGGAAGAGCGGCCCCGCAGGTCGATCTTCACGATGTCTTCGGCCTTGTCGTCCTCGAGCGAAGCGATGACCTCGGTCAGGATTGCGTCGCTTGTGACAGGGATCTGTGCGGTTGTGTTCATCGCACGGATCGGTGCGGCTCCCGCCGCAGCAGTATCAAGAGACAGATTGTCGTCCTCCTGCAAGCGCGCCGCCCTGGGGCCCCGGCGCTGGACCATGCAGCAAAGATAGCATCGCGGGGATGAAATCTCAATGACAGCCATCGAATTGCGATGATCCGGCCTGCCCGGCAGGGGGCTGCGGTGCCGGGCCCCTGTCTGGCCCCTGTCTGGCCTCTGTCTGGCCAATCTCCGGCCTTGCCGGGCCTCGCCGGGCCTTGCTGCCGCGGGCCCCTTGCCTGACTGCACCAAGCGGCGTAGAACCTGCGCCGATGATGCGCTTTTTCGACATGGATGACCGCGCCCGGCTGCCGTGGCGCTTTCACGGGGCGATCCGTTCCGTGCTGGCCCGACTTTGACGGCCTCCCGTTTCTGATCCGTTTCTCCAAGCCCGTTGCCATTCCGAGAGGGAGAGGACCGATGTCCCCCAAGACGCTCTATGACAAGATCTGGGATGCCCATGTCGCCCATGAGGCCGAAGACGGCACCTGCCTGCTTTATATCGACCGCCACCTTGTGCATGAGGTGACAAGCCCCCAGGCCTTTGAAGGTCTGCGGATGACCGGCCGCAAGGTGCGCGCGCCGGAAAGGACGATCGCCGTGCCCGATCACAACGTGCCCACGACCGAGGGCCGCGACACGCATATCGACAACGAGGAAAGCCGCATCCAGGTCGAGGCGCTGGACAAGAACGCCAGGGATTTCGGCATCCATTACTATCCGGTCTCCGACATCCGGCAGGGCATCGTCCATATCGTCGGGCCCGAACAGGGCTGGACGCTGCCGGGCATGACCGTGGTCTGCGGTGACAGCCATACCGCGACGCATGGCGCCTTTGGCGCGCTGGCGCATGGGATCGGCACGTCCGAGGTCGAGCATGTGCTGGCGACGCAAACGCTGATCCAGAAGAAATCAAAGAACATGAAGGTCGAGATCACCGGCAAGCTTCGCCCCGGTGTCACGGCCAAGGATATCACGCTCTCGGTCATCGGCCACACCGGCACTGCAGGCGGCACCGGCTATGTGATCGAGTATTGCGGCGAGGCGATCCGGGATCTGTCGATGGAAGGCCGGATGACGGTATGCAACATGGCGATCGAGGGCGGCGCGCGGGCAGGCCTGATCGCGCCGGACGAAAAGACTTTCGACTATGTGAAGGGCCGGCCGCACGCGCCGAAAGGGGCGCAGTGGGACGCGGCGCTGGCCTGGTGGAAGACGCTCTTTTCCGATGAGGACGCACATTGGGACAAGGTGGTCACGATCCGGGGCGAGGATATCGCCCCCGTCGTCACCTGGGGCACCTCGCCCGAGGATGTGCTGCCGATCACCGGCTCTGTGCCCGCCCCGGAAAGCTTTACCGGCGGCAAGGTCGATGCGGCGCGGCGCTCGCTCGATTACATGGGGCTCGAGGCGGGAACCCCGCTGCAGGAGATCCGGATCGACGCGGTCTTCATCGGCTCTTGCACGAACGGGCGGATCGAGGATCTGCGCGCGGCGGCGGGCGTGCTGAAGGGCAAGAAGCTGGCGCCGGGGGTGCGGGGCATGGTGGTGCCGGGTTCGGGCCTCGTGCGCGCGCAGGCCGAGGAAGAGGGGCTGGCCGAGATCTTCATGGAAGCCGGGTTCGAATGGCGCCTTGCGGGCTGTTCGATGTGTCTGGCGATGAACCCCGACCAGCTGGCCCCGGGCGAACGCTGTGCGGCCACCTCGAACCGCAATTTCGAAGGGCGTCAGGGCCGCGGCGGGCGCACCCATCTGATGAGCCCGGCGATGGCCGCGGCGGCGGGCGTGGCGGGCCACCTCGTCGATGTGCGCGAGATGATGTGAGCGGGGTCGGCGCGTGGGCTGCGCCCACCCTACAGGCTGTGACCAAGGTCGGGCATCACCTGTAGGGTGGGCGCAGCCCACGCGCCCCCCGGAAGAAACCCGCCACGCGATCCGTGGCAAAGCGAAGGGCAACCGACATGACCCCGTTCACCACCCATAGCGGCATCGCCGCCCCCATGCCGCTCGTCAATATCGACACCGACATGATCATCCCCAAGCAATACCTCAAGACGATCCTGCGCACCGGCCTTGGCGTCGCGCTGTTCGACGAGATGCGCTACAATCCCGATGGCACCGAGATCCCCGATTTCGTCCTGAACCAGCCGCAGTACCGTCAGGCCAGCGTTCTTGTCGCCGGCGACAATTTCGGCTGCGGATCAAGCCGCGAACACGCCCCCTGGGCGCTGGCCGATTTCGGCATCCGCTGCGTGATCTCGACCAGCTTCGCCGACATCTTCTACAACAACTGCTTCAAGAACGGCATCCTTCCCATCGTCCTGCCCGAGGCCGAGCGTGACGCCTGCATGAAGGACGCCGAGAAAGGCGCCAATGCAAGGCTCGAGATCGACCTCGGCGCCCAGACCATCACCCTGTCCGACGGGCAGGTCATCGGCTTCGAGATCGACCCGTTCCGCAAGCATTGCCTGATGAACGGCCTCGACGACATCGGCCTGACGATGGAGAAGGAAGCCTCCATCGCGACCTTCGAGGCCCAGGCCGCGCAAAGCCGCCCCTGGGTCTAGGCCGGTCTTCACCGCCGAGGGCAAGGCACCCCGGGGTGCCTTGCCCTTGCCCCGGTCAGATCGAATTGACCCGTCAGGGTTGACCGCCCTCTCAAGGCCGCACGCTTTGGGGGCACCAGATCTTGTGTCATCTCAGGGGCTTGGCCCAATTTTCGTGGGATGACACGAAGCTGCCGCAACAGTGACCAGGAAATGGGCGGAAATGGTTGCAAAGCCGCACCAGTCCTGCCGCAAAACCGTCCCACCTGTTCCGATAACCTTAACGCGTTGTTGAAGGGCTCGGGGGAAGGGACCAGAATTATGGCAACAATGAGGCGCCTTGTCGACATAAGGCAGGGCAAGGCAGAAGAACGAGCTTCGCAAGAGACGAAGCCGACCGAGGGCAGGCACGCAATGGTCACGCGTCTGACAGGAGCGCTTTTGCGCGCAGCGGGTGTGATGTGCCTGATTGCGACGCCCTATCTGCTGCTGCCGGGCCTGCGCGCCGATTCATCCCAGATCGTTGTCCTGATCGCCCTGATCGCCGCCGTCTTCACCATCGTGGAATATGCCTCTGCCGCGCCCAGCGTGATCGAGTTCCGCGACGCCCCGCCGTTCAACCGCCTGCGCTTCATCGCGCTTTCCGCGACCGTACTTGCCCTGACGCTGATCCTGCGGGGGCAGGCCGATCCCTCGACGCTGACCCGCTTCTTCGAGGTCATCGGCACCCGTATCGGGGGCCTGATCGACTTTCCCTATTCGCCCGTCAGGCTGGTCGTTCTGATGCTGCCGGCGGGGGCGGAGGCCTCTCTGATCGACAATCTGCGCACGGCTGCGGGCATCAGCTATCTGATGTCGCTGCTGATGCTGGCCGTCTTCTGGCTGTGGATCCGCCTGCGCGGCTGGCCGGTGCGGGACGGGGCCTTCAATGTCTGGGTCAATCTGCCGACCTTCGATCCGACCGCCGGCGGAGATGTCGTCGAACGGCTCAACCGCGACGCCCAGATTAACCTTATCTTAGGCTTTCTGCTGCCATTCGTCATTCCGGCGATCGTCAAGTTCGCGGCCGATCGCATCGATCCGATGATGTTCGCCGATCCCTATACCCTGATCTGGACGATGACAGCATGGGCCTTTCTGCCGGCAAGCCTTCTGATGCGCGGGATCGCCCTCATGCGGGTCGGGCGCATGATCACCGAGCAGCGCCGACGCGCCCATGCCCGCGCGCATGGATTGCAGCCGGTCTGATCGCCGCACTGCCGGTCGCCGCATCGGCGGAAGAGGTGCTGCGCATTGCCAGTTTCGCCGCACCTCTGACGCGCGATGGCCCCGGCCTTTTGCTGCGCGATATCCTGCGGGGCGAGGATGATGCCCTTCTTGCCATCGCGGGTGTGATCGCGGCGGCGGATCCGCAGATCCTGGTCCTGACGAAGTTCGACTACGACCATGACAGGATGGCGCTTGACGCCTTTGCCGCGGTTCTGGCCGACCTCGGGGCCTCCTTTCCGCACAGCTACAGCGCCCTGCCGAATTCCGGGCTGGCGACCGGGCTTGACATGGATGGCGACGGGCGGACGGGAACGGCGCGCGATGCGCAGGGCTATGGCGATTTCGCGGGGCAGGGGGGGATGGCGATCCTGTCGCGCTGGCCGATCGACGAGGCGGGGGTGCGGGATCTGAGCGGCCTTCTGTGGCGCGATCTGCCCGGCGCCGTCCTGCCCCAGATCGACGGACAGCCGTTCCTGCCCGACCCGGTGCTCGAGATCCAGCGGCTTTCCTCCACCGCCCATTGGATCGTGCCGATCGAGCATCCCGCCGGCCCGGTGACGCTGATGGCCTGGGCGGCCACGCCGCCCGCCTTCGACGGGCCCGAGATGCTGAACCGGCTGCGCAACCGCGATGAATTGCGGCTCTGGTCGCATGTCCTTGATGGCGGGTTCGGACCGGCGCCCGAGGCGCGCTTCGTGATCCTGGGCAATGCCAATCTCGACCCGTTCGACGGCGACGGGATGCATGAGGCGATGCGGGAGTTTCTGGCCGACCCCCGGCTGCAGGATCCGCAGCCCCGAAGCGCGGGTGGCGCGCTTGTCGATGATCCGCGGCATCAAGGCGATCCTGCCCAGGACACGGCCGCCTGGCCCCGCGCCGAGCCGGGCAACCTGCGCGTCACCTATGTGCTGCCCTCGGCGGATTGGACGGTGGCGGATGCCGGCGTCTTCTGGCCCGCGCCGGATGCGCCGGGGGCCGATCTACTTGGCCCCGACGGGTTGCGCGCCGGCCCGCACCGCCTTGTCTGGGTCGATCTTGTCCTGCCCCAGGGCGACTGAGGCGCCGGCCAGCATCACATCGCGCAGGGGTGTCGGCGCAAAGTCCGGCAGCAGGCGATCGAACCTGGCGGTCCCGATCCAGTGCGGCATGGACCAGAGATAGCGCATCTCGAGCAATTCCCGCGCCAGTTCCCACACCGGCGCGGCGACCCGCATCATCCACCACGGGAAGGGCCGGATCGAAAGGCTTTGCCCCGTGGCCTCTGCCACCGCATCGCGCAACTGCTCCAGCGTGAAGGCATGGCCGGGAAAGGGGATGTCCTCGAACCGCGCAAGGCTGTCGCGCCGTTCGGCCAGCATCACCGCCGCGCGCGCCCAGTCGGGCACATAGGCATAGGCCTGCAGCGCGGCGCTGTCGCCCGCATTCGACAGATGGCCCTTGCGCAGGTCGCGCAGGATCAGCGCGCTCATGATATCGCCATTGCCCTCGGGGTCGATGAAATTGCCGGCGCGCAGGACGATGGTCTGCACGCCCGAGGCGCGATAGGCCTCCTCCATCTCGACCCGGATGCGGCCCTTGCGGGTGGTGGGGCGGTGGGGCGTCGCTTCGGTCAATTCGCCGGGGGCCTGGCCGAAATTGTAGATATTGCCGGGAAGGAGGACCGTCGCCCCGCTGGCCCGGGCGGCGGCGATGACCTCTGCGGTGATCGCGGGGATCAGGCGGGGCCAGTCGTGATAGCCGGGCGGGTTCAGCCCGTTGACGATCACATCCGCACCCAGTGCGGCCCGGGTCATGTCGGTGCCGCGTCTGTAGCGGCGGACGGTCCAGCCGGCATCGGCAAAGGCGCGGGCGGAGTGGCTGCCGATCTTGCCCGAGGGGCCGAGGATCAGGACGGTGCCGGTCATGGTGGTCTCCTCCATCTGGGGATACGGGATCCTTGCCCATGCGCCGATGAAAGGAAATTGACCGGAACTGCAGGATATGCATTCATTTCTGAATGGCGCCCCCGCTCGACTGGACCTTGGTCAAGGCCTTCCTCGCCGTGGCCGAAACCGGCAGCCTCTCGGCCGCCGCCCGCCGGCTTGGCGCCAGCCAGCCGACGCTGGGCCGGCAGATCAAGGCGCTCGAGGCGGCGCTGGATCAGCCGCTGTTCACCCGTCAGGCGCAGGGGCAGGTGCTGACGCCGGTGGGCTCTCGGCTGCTGGTCCACGCCCGCGCCATGCGGGACGCCGCCGCCCGGCTCGAGCTTGATGCCGCAGGGGCCAGCGCGCGGCTCGAGGGGGTGGTGCGCGTCACCGCGGCGCGGGTCGTGGCGCATTACCACCTGCCGCCCATTCTGGCGCGGCTGCGGGCCGCCGAGCCGGGCATACGGATTGATCTGGTGGCCTCGGACGCGGCCGAGAACCTGCATTACCGCGCCGCCGACATTGCCCTTCGGATGTTCCGCCCCGAGGCGGGCGACCTGACCGCGCAGAAGGTGACGGAGCTGCGCTTGGGCCTTTATGCGGCGCGCAGCTATCTGGACCGTCACGGCCGGCCCGAGACGCCTGAGGCGCTGATGCGGCTGGATTTCGTCGGCTTTGACGAGAACCGGGTCATGCTCGATCTGTTCAAGGCCAACGGCCAAGAGGTGACGCGGGATTTCTTCGCCCTGCGCAGCGATGACCAGCTGGTCAACTGGGCACTGGTCCGCGCCGGCTGCGGGGTGGGGGGCATTCAATGCGCGGTGGGGGATGCCGACCCACAGGTCGAGCGGATCGCCCCCTTCATCCGCCTGCCCGCCCTGCCGGTCTGGCTGGTGGTGCCCGAGGCGCTGCGCGACGTGCCGCGCATCGCCCGGGTCCGTGCCGCCCTTGCCGAAGGCATGGCCCGGGTCGGACGCCTTTGAAAGGGGTCAGCCCTTGGTCGCTTGGGGAATGTCCAGCGCCGCCGCGAAATCGGCGGGGCGGTTGGCCCGGGGCACCTCGACGATGCGGCAGGACTCGTCATCGAACAGGAAGGTGAAGCTGGCCAGCAGCATCCCCGGTTTCCAGACCCAGCCGGCCAGCCGCTCGCGCGGGATGCGGCCGGTCGGATCCTCGATCCTCGTGCGGAAGGCGCCCTGGGTAAAGCCGAAGAGGATCAGATGTTTGTCGGTCACGGCAAGGACGCCGACGGTTTCGGGAAAGGTCGCGGCGAGCGAGCCCTCAAAGATGTTCTGCCGGGCCTGGCCGCTGGTCAGCGCCTCGAAAGCGCGCTCGGCGGAAAGCTCCTTCGCCGTGTGGTTGCCGCTGGTTGCGGTCATTCCGACCTGGATCTGCGCCGCGGCCACGCCCAGCGTCTGCCAATAGGTTGCGGCGATCAGCGTTTCGCCCTGCAGGTCGTCTGCGCGTTCCTTGGTGACGCGCTTGATCCATCTCGACATGAAAACCTCCGACTGAATGGATTGGTTGAATGAATCCAGAGAGATTGCCCCGCGTGCCGGCCAGATGCAACACGAAGCCGGCGGGCGGACGGCGGCCCGTCTTGCGGCCGCAGCGGGCCGAGGCTTTGCCGGCCGGTGACGGGATCGGCCATGACCAGGCCGCGATCAGAAAGGCGTGGCGCGAGGCCCCGCGACCGCGCCGCCGCCGGTTCGTTCCGGTGGCGGCGTTGACGCCCCAGGCGCGCCCCGCCGCTTGACCCCGCCCTTCACCGCCGCTACGCCCCGCGCAACACCGCAACAGGAGACCGCCGCCGTGACCAATCCTTCGCTTCTCATCCTTGCCGGTGACGGCATCGGCCCCGAGGTCATGGCCGAGGTCAAGAAGATCATCGGCTGGTTCGGCACCGCCCGCGGCATCACCTTCGACGTGAGCGAGGATCTGGTCGGCGGCTGCGCTTATGATGCCCATGGCACGCCTCTGACCGATGCGACGATGGCCCGCGCGCAAGAGGTGGACGCGGTCCTTCTGGGCGCGGTCGGCGGGCCGAAATACGACACGCTCGATTTCAGCGTGAAGCCCGAACGCGGCCTTCTGCGCCTGCGCAAGGAGATGGACCTTTACGCCAACCTGCGCCCTGCACAGTGTTTCGACGCGCTGGCCGATTTCTCGAGCCTCAAGCCCGAGATCGTGGGCGGCCTCGACATCATGATCATCCGCGAACTGACGAGCGGCGTCTATTTCGGCGAACCGCGCGGCATCTTTACCGAAGGCAACGAACGGGTGGGGATCAACACCCAGCGCTATACCGAAAGCGAGATCGCCCGGGTGGCGCGCTCGGCTTTCGAGCTGGCCCGCAAGCGTGGCAACAAGGTCTGCTCGATGGAGAAGGCCAATGTCATGGAATCGGGCGTGCTCTGGCGGCAGGTCGTGACCGAGGTGCATGAAAAGGAATACCCCGACGTCGAGCTGAGCCACATGTATGCCGATGCCGGCGCCATGCAGCTGACCCGCTGGCCCAAGCAGTTCGACGTGATCGTGACCGACAACCTGTTCGGCGATCTGCTGTCGGATCTGGCCGCGATGCTGACCGGGTCGCTGGGGATGCTGCCCTCGGCTTCGCTTGGGGCGCCGATGGCGAACGGGCGGCCCAAGGCGCTGTATGAGCCCGTCCACGGTTCGGCCCCCGATATCGCGGGGCAGGGCAAGGCCAACCCGATCGCCTGTATCCTGAGCTTTGCCATGGCGCTGCGCTATTCCTTCGACATGGGCGACGAGGCGACGCGGGTCGAGACGGCGGTGAACACGGTTCTGGCCCAGGGGCTGCGCACGGCCGATCTGATGGGGCCCGCGGGCGGCACGCCGGTCAGCACCACCGAGATGGGCGATGCCATCGTCGCGGCGCTGGCGGCCAGCCTCTGATATTTCAGCACCCGCGCCCCGGGGCCATCGCGGTTCCGCATTGACCGGGCGTTAGCGATATCAATGATAGGCCCCGCATGCGCCGGGTTGGCGTGCGGGTTTGGCAGGATCGGGTTATGGGTGGCAATGCAAAGGGCGCGCTGCTGGCGCTTCTGGCCTTCGGGATCTATGCGACCCATGACTCGGTGGTCAAATACATGGGGGCGGATTATTCGCCCTTCCAGCTGATCTTCTTTTCGGTCCTGTTCGGCTTTCCGATGGCGATGCTCATGATGATGGGCGACAGCAAGCCGGGCACGCTCAAACCCGTGCATCCCTGGTGGATGGCGATCCGCACCGTCGCCTCGGTGATCACCGGCATCTCGGCCTTTTACGCCTTCACCGTCCTGCCGCTGGCGCAGGTCTATGTCGTGGTCTTTGCCACGCCGCTGATCATCACGATCCTCGCCATCCCGATCCTTGGCGAAAAGGTCCGCATCCGGCGCTGGCTGGCGGTGATCGTGGGCCTGATGGGGGTGGTCGTCGTGATGAACCCGGGCTCGGCGGAACTGGGGCTGGGCCATGCGGCGGCCCTTGTCGCGGCGGTCGGTGGCTCGGTCGCCTCGATCATCGTGCGCAAGGTCGGCGCGGAAGAGCGGCCGATCGTGCTGATGCTTTATCCGATGATCGCCAACTTCGTCGTCGTCGCCATCGCCCTGCCCTTTGTCTATGAACCCATGCCGATCGAGCATCTGGGGCTTGTGGCCCTGATGTCGGCGCTGGGCTGGATCGGCGGGCTGGTCATCATCGCCGCCTACAAGGCCGGCGAGGCGGTGATCGTGGCGCCGATGCAATATTCCCAGATCATCTGGGCAACCGCCTACGGGCTTTTGTTCTTTGGCGAGACGATCGACCTTCGGACCATGATCGGCGCGGCGATCATCATCGCCTCGGGCCTTTACATCGTCCTGCGCGAAAGCCGGACCGGCACCTCGGCCAACATGCCGGTGCTGAATACCAAGATGCGGCCCGACACCGGAACCGCGCCCCGGTCAAGCACGCTGTCGCGCCTCATGCATCTGCGCAATCGCGACGAATGAGGCCTCTTGCAAATCATGGGCTTTGGGATTAGCCACCCGCCATCGGTCGGAGTGTAGCGCAGCCTGGTAGCGCACCTGCTTCGGGAGCAGGGGGTCGGAGGTTCGAATCCTCTCACTCCGACCAGATCCCCGCAAATCCCCAGGCCGCCAGGGCCGCTGCCGAAAACGGCGGCGATGCTGTTGCGCTGCCTTCGAAAAGCTGTGCAATATCAAGCGCTGCTGCCCCCGTGCCAGGCAGGTTCGGCCGCACGGGCCGGGCGGTTAGCCCCTGCGACCCGGGGGATTGCAGGGCTGATGCGACGGATTGTGAATGTTTCGTCTTGAGGTCACGTCACTGCGCGAACCCCGCAAGGGCGAGGCGCGCGTCTATGCGATCTTTTCGTTTCGCTATGATGCGGCCCTCGTTCCGGCACTGATCGAGAATATCTCGCCGATGGTGCATGGCTATGTCGCCGGCGATGACCGCATGGCCGAGGGGCCGATCACCGACGAGGCGCAGCGGCGCAACCTGCTGAATGCCGCCGCGCGCGAGGCGGGGGCAGAGTGGATCCTCGCCTGCGATCCCGACGAACGATACGAATTGCGCCTGGCCGAACGGATGAAAGACCTGACCGCGCGGACCAACCGGCAGGTCTTCTGGACCTTCCGCCTGCGCGAGATGGTCAGCCCGAGCGCCTATCGCACCGATGGTCTTTGGGGCAACAAGCGCCAGCTTCGCCTCTATCCGGCGGCGGCCACGCTGACCCCGTTGACCGAACCGCTGCACGGGCCTTGGGTTCACAGGGATCCGGCCTTTCAGATCCGCAACAGCGGGCTGAACCTCTATCACCTGCGCCATGCGTCGCCCGTCAGGGCGCGGCACCGGCGCGATACCTATGCCGCGCAGGATCCGGGGCGGTTGTTTCAGGCCATCGGCTATGACTATCTTGACGATCCGCGTGGCGCCGTCCTGCAGGAGATCCGGCCCGACCGGCGTTACCTGCCGCCCCATCACGAGGATCACGGCCTCTGGGCGCCCGAGGGGGGGGATCTTTCGGCACCGATGCCCGACCCGGTAGAAGCCCGGCTGACCTTCATGGAAGCCGCGCGGCGGTTGCAGGGGGCGGGCGCAGCGGCGGCGGTGGCCGGCGATCTTGTTGCCGAGGCACCGCAGGATGACGACCTGCGCATCGTGGCGGCGGCCCTGCACCTTCGGGCCGACGCGCCCGAGGCCTGCCTCGGGGTCTTGCCCGAACCCTCGCCCGAGCGCCCGTTGCTGGCCGATCTGCTGGAGGCGCGTGCCCTGACGCGTCTGGGCCGGTCGGACGAGGCGATCGCCGCCGCCCGGCGCGCCCTGCAGACCGCCCCGAAAAGCCCGCTGCTCAGGGCGGCTCTGGCCGATGCGATGCGGGGCCGGGCCGATTTCACCGCCCGCGATGCCCCCTGGCGCAGGCATGTGACCGAAGGTCGGGCGCGGATCCATGAAGGCCCCGAGATCGGTTCGGGCCCGCTCAGCGTTGTCGTCATCAGCCATGCCGGTGCCGTCTCGCCCCGGCGGGCGATAGCCTCGATCCGGGCCCAGAGCGATGACTGCGAGGTCATCCTTGTCCATTCCGGCGGGGGGGACGACTGGAGCGGGCTGAAGCGGGATCTGGCCGAGCACCTTGACCATATCCGCCTGATCGCCGTTGCGGCGCCCCTCATGGTCGGGGCGGCCCGCAACATCGGCATCGAGGCCTCGCGCGGGGACTATGTCGCCTTCCTGGCCGGCGATTGCGAGGCCGGTCCCGGCTGGGTGGATGCGCGCCTTGCCCATCACCGCTCGGGCGCGCTGAGCATTTCGACGGCCGTGATGCCCTCGCACCCCGGAACGCTGGGCGGGTTCCTGGTCGAGACCTTCGTCTTTGCCCGGCGCGGCCTGAGCGTCGATCCCGACGAGGCGGTCCATTGCGGCCGGTCCTATGCGCGCCAGCTTTTCGCCGAGGCCGGGCTTTTCGCGCCGGGCCTGCGGGTGGGCGAGGACAGCGAGCTTAACGCCAGGGTCGATACGATCGCGGCCCCGCTCTGGGTTCCCGAGGCCTTTGTCCGGCATGACGATCCCACGAACCCGCTGCGTATCCTGCGCGATATCATGCGCCGCGCGTCCCGGGGCGCTGTCCATCAGCGTCCGGATGCGGCCGAGGGGGATGACTGGATCGCCGCGGTTCGCACAAGCCGTCGCAGCGCGCGGGCGCGGTCCGGGGGTGTGAGCGCGGCGCTTGACGGGGCGGGTCCGTGGGTCAGACTGCTCTCCGGGCCGGTTCGCGCGATCGGGCAGGAGGCCTATCTTCTTGGCCTGCGGCGGGCCGAGCGTCGCCTTGGCCCTGCGGCGCGGGCGGCGGCGGGGGCGCGGGCCTTTCTGGCCAATTCCGACGCCACCCAGAACGCAGAGTTCGACGCAGCCCTGGCCCAGGCGCGGCAGGCGGTCGAGCTTTCACCGCAGAACCACGATCATCGCCTGCTTCTGGCGCGGCTTCTGTTGCGGCAGGGCTCTGAAGCTGCGGCAGACGAGGCGGCGGATCAGTTCGAGGCCGCGCTGGCGCTGAAGCCGGCCTTGCAGGAGGCGCTCAGGGGGCTTTGCGCGGTGATGGGGGCGAAGGGGCAGCGCAGGTTGGCACTGGCCCGGATCGAGGCCGCCCGCGTGATGGCCCCCGATGATGCGGCCCTCGCGCAACTGGCCGCGCGCGAGGCCCTGCGCAATGGCCGGTACGACCAGGCGCTGCTGCATGCGCAGGCCCTGCTGGCAATGCAGCCGGGCCGCGCGCGTGTGCATCATCTGCTGGCCCAGATCCATGACAAACGGGGCGCGGCGCGGGCCGCGCGGTTTCGTCTCGACATGGCCGAAGCCCTGGAAGCGGCCGCCGCGCGCCGGGCCGAGGGCCGGGCCGCGCGGTCCGCAGGCTGAGGGCCGGGATCAGTCGGACTTGTCCTTTGGCTCCGGCCCGTCTTTCAGCTCTGGCCTCTGGGGTGCCGGAGCGTCGTCGTAGTCATCGCTCAGGATGCGGGCGGAATCGCCGTCGGGATCGTCATACTGGCGCGACCGCATCGTCCAGACGAAGGCCAGCAGGCCCAGCAGGCCAAGGCCAAGCGAGACGGGGATCAGGATCGCCAGAACCTCCATCTACTTCAGCCTCAGCGCGTTCAGCGTCACCGTGATCGACGAGATCGACATGGCGAGTGCAGCCAGCAGCGGCGAGGCAAGGCCCACAAGCGCGATGGGCACGGCCACGATGTTGTAGCCGAAGGAGATGGCGAAATTCTCGCGGATCCGCTTGACCGACTGGCGCGAGATGCGCAGCGCGTCCGAGACCGGCGCGATATCCTGCCCCATCAGCACGATGTCCGACGCCACCCGCGCCGCATCCAGCGCCGAGGCGGGCGAGATCGACACCGTCGCCGCCGCCAGCGCGCCCGTGTCGTTCAGCCCGTCGCCCACCATCAGCACCGACCGCCCCTCGGCCACGAGGCCCGAGACGAAGGCGGCCTTGCCCTCGGGCAGGGCCTCGGCCTGCCAATGGGGGATCGCCAGGCGCGCGGCCAGATCCTTCACCGCCGGGGCCACGTCGCCCGAGACAAGGTGCACCTCCATCCCCTGCGCCATGAGGCCCCGGACGAGGTCTTCGGCGCCTGGGCGCAGGCGGTCGGTGAAGGTGAAGGGCAGGGGCGCCTCCGCGCCGATGCGCAGCCATGTCGCGGTCAGCGCGCCGCCCGTCGCCCCCACCCATGCGGCCCGGCCAAGGCGGACAGGCTGGTCCTGCCAGCGACCTTCGATGCCGTAGCCCGGCACCTCGCGGATATCGGTCACATCGGCCCGGCCCGGTTCCGCCTCGGCCAGCGCCTGCGCCAAGGGGTGCGAGGAGATGGCGGCCAGCGTTGCCGCCACGGCCCGCGCCTCGGGCGCGATCTCGGGCAGGTTCAGCGCCTCGGGCCGGCCCAGCGTCAGCGTGCCGGTCTTGTCGAAGACGACCGTATCGACGGTGGCCAGCCGCTCCAGCGCGGTGCCCGACTTGATCAGAAGGCCCGCCCGGAACAGCTTGCCCGAAGCGGCGGTGACCACGGCCGGCACGGCAAGGCCCAAAGCACAGGGGCAGGTGATGATCAGGACGGCGGCCGAAATGTTGATGGCAAAACGCAGATCGCCCCCGGTGATCCACATCCAGACGCCGAAGGCCGCGAAGGACAGAAGATGCACCATCGGCGAATAGGCCCGCGCGGCACGGTCGGCCAGCGAGGTGTATTTGTTGCGCGCCTCTTCCGCCACGGCGACGAGGTCAGCCATCCGCGCAAGCGAGGTATCCTTGCCTGCCGCCGTCACCCGCAGCGTCAGCCGCCCGGTCAGGTTCACCTCACCCGCCGCGACCGCCTTGCCCGGCCCGGTCGGCACCGGCAGGCTTTCGCCCGTCAACAGGCTGCGGTCGATCTCGGACGCGCCCTCCGTCACCACCCCATCGACAGGCACCCGCCCGCCGGGGCGGATCACCACCAGATCGCCCACCGAGAGGGTTGAAACGGCGACCATTTCCTCGACCCCGTCGCGCAGCACCATGGCGCGCGGCACCTCGAGTGCCGCCAGCTCCTGCGCGGCCGAGCGCGCCACGGCGCGGGTGCGGTGGTCGAGATAGCGCCCGCCCAGCAGGAAGAAGGTCAGCATCACGGCGGCGTCGAAATAGGCGTGCCGACCCGAGTTGAACGTCTCGTAGACCGAGATCGACGAGGCCAGGATGATGGCGAGCGAGATCGGCACATCCATCCCCAGCCGCCCCGCCTTGAGCGAGGCCCAGGCCGATTTGAAGAAGGGCTGGCCGGCAAAGACCACCGTGGGCAGCGCGATTGCGCCCGAGATCATGTGGAACAGGTCGCGCGTCGCATCCGCCGCGCCCGACCAGACGGCGACGGACAGCAGCATGATGTTCATCATCGCGAAGAACGACACGCCCAGCCGCATCAGAAGCTCGCGCCCGACCCGGTCGGTCTCGGTCGAGGACAGGGCGACCATGTCCAGCGGCAGCGCCTCGTAGCCCAGCCCCTCGAGCGCGGCGATCAGATCCTCGACCGTGCGCGACCCGTCATGATGGATCCGGGCGCGCTTCATCGTCAGGTTGACGCGCGCATCCGCAATGCCCGGCAGCGCCTTCAGCCCGCGTTCGACGGTCGAGATGCAGGCCGCGCAATGCACGCCGGGTAGCGACAGGACCACCTCCTCGCGCCGGGCCGCCCCGCTGGCGGGGCCGAAGCTGCCGGGGGCTGTCGCGCAGCCGGGGCAGGCCATGCCGCCCTGATAATCTGTCGCGCTCACCGGATCAGTCCACCAGCACGACGATGCGCTGGCGGAAGGCGGTGCCATCCTCGGCAGTGGCGGTCAGGCGCAGGTTCCAGTTGCCCTCGTCGCTATAGACGGGCGCGCGGTAGTCGGCCCCGTCGAAGACGAACTCGGGGGTCTGGTCGTCGCGCACATTGGTGGCATGGCCGAAGATCCCGGCAAGCTCGGGCGGTTGCACGGCGGCGCCTTCGGCATCGCGGATCGAGAGGATCAGCTCTTCGCCCTCGACCCGGGCCGAGACATCCCAGCCCAGCGCCAGTTGCGCCTCGCGGTCCTGGTCGAAGGCCTGATTGACGGCATAGGACGATCGCGCCTCGAGCCCGGGAAAGGTGCTGAGCGCCATATAGGCCATGAACAGGTTCACCACGATGATGACGCCAAAGAAGCTGGCGAAGATGGCAAAGGCCTTGCGGCCCGTGATCGGCCCCTGAAACAAAGTCATCAGTCTACCCTTCCGTTGAAGTGAGTATCGTTCGAGACGCGCTCGCCCGTTGTGCGGTCTTCGACCCAGAAGCGGAAGTCGGTCCGCTCGGCCGTATCGGCGCCACTGCCCGGGGCGGCACCGACATAGACGCGGAAACTGTCCATCGTATCGGCGGGCACGGTGACAGTATTGCCCTCCACGCCCTCGATGGCCAGAGAAAGCGGCGCCTCGCTGGTCAGGGTCAGGTCGAAGGCCCGCTCCTCGCCATGCATGTTGCGCAGCCGCAGCTCATAGACATTGCGGATCGTGCCGTCGGATTGCGTGATATAGACGGGGTTGCGCACCTGCGCGACCGTGACGTCGATATCCGAACGGATGAACAGCGCGAAGACCAGCCCTGCGCCCACGGCCGCCCAGAGGCCGGTGTAAAGGATCGTGCGCGGGCGGAAGATGTGCCTCCAGATGTTCTTGGCAGTGCCGCCCGTGCGCTCGATCTCTTCGTCGCGCAGGGTGAAGTAATCGACCAGGCCGCGCGGCTTGCCGATCTTTGCCATCACATCGTCGCAGGCGTCGATGCACAGGCCGCAGGTGATGCATTCCATCTGCTGGCCGTTGCGGATGTCGATCCCCATCGGACAGACGTTGACGCAGGCCATGCAGTCGATGCAATCGCCGTTGCCCGCGACGTTCTGCTTGCCCCGCGGCTCGCCCCGCCATTCGCGATAGCCGATGGTGATCGTCTCTTCATCCATCATCGCGGCCTGGATGCGCGGCCAGGGGCAGGCATAGATGCAGATCTGTTCGCGGAAGAACCCGCCGAAGATAAAGGTCGTCGCGGTCAGGACCGCCATGGTGGTATAGGCCACCGGATGCGCCTGGCCGGTGATCAGGTCGCGCGCCAGCGTCGGCGCATCGGCGAAGTAGAACACCCAGGCCCCGCCGGTCGCCAGACCGATCAAGAGCCAGATCGTCCATTTCGTCAGGCGCAGCCGTGCCTTCCGCACGTCCCAGGGGGCGTTGTAAAGGCGCACGCGGGCGTTGCGGTCGCCTTCGACCCAGCGTTCGGTCAGGATGAAGAGGTCGGTCCAGACGGTCTGCGGGCAGGCATAGCCGCACCAGACCCGGCCCAGCGCCGAGGTGAACAGGAACAGCCCCAGCCCCGCCATGATGAGAAGGCCCGCGACGAAATAGAATTCATGCGGCCAGATCTCGATCCAGAAGAAATAGAACCGCCGCCCGCCCAGATCGAGCAGCACCGCCTGATTGGGAAGCTCTGGCCCGCGGTCCCAGCGGATCCAGGGGGTGATGTAGTAGATCCCCAGCGTCACCGCCATGATGATCCACTTGAGATTGCGGAACGGGCCCTTCACCCGGCGCGGAAAGACAGGTTCGCGCGCGGCATAGAGGGACGGTGGGGTGTCGGACTGGCTCATTCTGTTCCCGGATAGGCTTTCGGCCCTTCTGGCCTTCATCGCATGAAACCGCCTTGACGTGGATCAAGGGTTATTGTCGCAGGGCAGCACCTGGCCGCACGGCGCCCGCGAAGGCAGAAAAAGGGGCGGCACCGAAGTGCCGCCCCAGAGTGGCGCGCGGGCAAGGGAGGGAGCCCGCGCGGTATGCCTTACTGCTCGCCCCCGCCCAACTGGTGGACATAGGCGGCGACCGCGTTGATCTGCGCCTGGTTTAGGCCGCTGCCCACGCGCCATTCCTCGGCGAAGGCGGGCATGATGCCGAAGCGCGAATAGGTGATCGTCTCTACGATCGTTTCGAAGCTGCCGCCGTATTGCCAGATCGCGTCGGTCAGGTTCGGCGCGCCCAGATCGCGGTTGCCAAGCCCGTCGTCGCCGTGACAGCTGGCGCAGTTGTCAAGGTAGAGCTCTTCGCCCAGTTCGAGGGCTGCGGCATCATGCTCCTGCCCGGAAATGGCGCGGACGTAATGGGCCACCGCCTCGATCTCTTCGCGGTCCCAGATCTCGCCAAAGGCGGGCATTTCGGACCAGCGGCTGTTGGGCGACTGTTCGTTGCGGATGCCATGGGCCACGGTGAAGGCGATATCGTCGATCGTGCCGCCCCAGAGCCAGTCATCATTGACAAGGCTGGGAAAGCCCGAGGCCTGGACCCCGGCCGCACCCGCGCCGTGGCATTGCGAGCAATGCGCCCGGAAGATGGCCGCCCCGCCGTTCACCGCGAACTGGTGCAGCTCGGGATCGTCGGTCAGCGTGACCAGCTCGATCTCGGCCAGGCGCGAGGTCAACCCGGCATTCGCCTCTTCGACGCGGGCGATCTCTTCGGCGACCTTGGCGCGGGTCGAGAACCCGAGGTAGCCTTCGGTGGCGCCCTTGACCAGCGGCCATGCCGGATAGGCGATCGTGTACCAGATGCCCCAGACGATGGTCGCGTAGAACACCCAGACCCACCAGCGGGGCAGGGGATTGTTCAACTCCTCGATGCCATCCCAGACATGTCCGGTCGTTTCGACCTGATTTGGTTCGGACTTCGTGACAGGCTTCTTGCTCATGGCTTGGCTTTCTTGTCCTCGTCCCGCTGGGCCGGCTTGTCGGCCTTGGGGGCGTCTTCATTGCGGAATGGCAGGTTGGCCGCGTCGTCATGCTTGCTGCGACTGCCCGGGCGGAACGCCCAGACGATCACGATCATGAACAGCGTGAACAGAAAGACGAGCAACCAGTTGTCCGCGATCTGTTCCAGCAGGGTGGAGTCCATCCGAGTGGCCCCCTACCGGCTTGGATCGGGCGTGAAGGTCGAGAAATCGACCATCGTGCCGAGGATCTGAAGATAGGCGACCAGAGCATCCATCTCGCTCACACCGGGCTGGCCGTCGAAATTGCTGATGACGGCTCCGGGATAGCGCTCTTCCAATGCGCGGTGGTCGTGATCACCGTCCGGATCGGCCTGGGCGATGAAATCGGCGCGCGCGCTGGCGATCATCTCGTCGTCATAGGGCACGCCGACGAAGCGATGGGTGCGCAACAGGTCGTCCATATACTGCCCGGTGAGCATGTTGTTCATCAGGAAGCCATAGGGCGGCATGTTGGATTCGGGCACCATGGACTGCGGATCGATCAGATGCCGCACGTGCCAGTCGTCGGAATACCGCCCGCCGACCCGGGCCAGATCCGGCCCGGTCCGCTTCGACCCCCACTGGAAGGGATGGTCGTATTTCGATTCCGCCGCGAGGCTGAAATGGCCGTAGCGTTCCACCTCGTCGCGCATCGGGCGGATCATCTGGCTGTGGCAGCCGTAGCAGCCTTCGCGCAGATAGATGTCGCGCCCCGCCAGTTCGAGCGGCGAGTAGGGGCGCACCCCCTCGACATCCTCGATCGTGTTCTCGAGGTAGAAGAGGGGGGCGATTTCCACGATCCCGCCGATCGAGACCACCACCAGGCTGCCCACCATCAGAAGCGTGGCGTTGGTTTCGATGATCTTGTGCTTGTCAAGAAGACCCATGTTCCGTCCTCCTATTCGGCCGGAGTGGCGACGGCGGCAGCAGGGCGCTGCTTGCCATAGGCCGTCATCCAGAGATTGTAGACCATGATGAGGGCCCCCACGAGGTACAGGACCCCGCCCAGCGCACGCACCACATACATCGGGAACTTCGCGGCCACCGTGTCGGCGAAGGAATACACCAGGAAGCCCTGGTCATTGTATTCGCGCCACATCAGACCCTGCTGGATGCCGGCAACCCAGAGAACCGCCGCATAGACAACGATGCCGAGCGTGGCGAGCCAGAAGTGCCAGTTGACGAGGGCCAGGCTGTAAAGCCGCTCGCGGTTCCACAGGCGCGGCACGAGGAAGTAGAGCGCGGCGAAGGTGATCATCCCGTTCCAGCCCAGCGCACCGGAATGCACATGGCCGATGGTCCAGTCGGTGTAATGCGACAGCGAGTTGACCGCGCGGATCGACATCATCGGGCCTTCGAAGGTCGACATGCCGTAGAAGCCGAGCGAGATCACGAACATCCGCAGCACCGGGTCGGTGCGCAGCTTGTCCCATGCGCCGGACAGCGTCATCAGGCCGTTGATCATGCCACCCCAGGACGGCATCCACAGGATGATCGAGAACACCATGCCCAGTGTCGCGGCCCAGTCGGGCAGGGCGGTATAGTGCAGGTGGTGCGGACCGGCCCAGATATACAGGAAGATCAGCGCCCAGAAGTGGATGATCGACAGCTTGTAGCTATAGACCGGCCGGTTCGCCTGCTTGGGCACGAAATAGTACATCATGCCCAGGAAGCCCGCCGTCAGGACGAAGCCCACGGCATTGTGGCCATACCACCACTGCACCATCGCATCCTGCACGCCCGAGAAGACCTGCACCGACTTCGAGCCCCAGATCGACACCGGGATCGACAGGTTGTTGACGATATGCAGCATCGCCACGGTCACGATGAAGGCCAGCAGGAACCAGTTGGCGACGTAGATATGCGGCTCCTTGCGCTTCATGATCGTGCCCATGAAGACCGCGAGGAAGACGACCCAGACGATGGTCAGCCAGATATCGGCATACCATTCCGGCTCGGCATATTCCTTGGACTGGGTGACACCCAGAAGGTAGCCGGTCGCGGCCAGCACGATGAAGAGGTTATAGCCCCAGAACACGAACCAGGCGGCATTGCCGCCCCAGAGCCGCACCGCGCTGGTGCGCTGGACGATGTAGAAGGAACTGGCGATCAGGGCGTTTCCGCCGAAGGCGAAGATCACCGCCGAGGTATGGAGCGGGCGCAGGCGGCCGAAGTTTCCATAGCCCTGCAGCGCCTCGAAATTCAGCCAGGGAAAGGCAAGCTGGAAGGCGATCACGACGCCGACGAGAAAGCCCACGACGCCGAAAAAGGCCGTGGCGATCACGCCGGCCTTGATGACATCGTCCATGTATTCGTCAGTTGGCGGCTTTCGCGGCTCGTCCGTGCGGCGCACGGACCAGATGAAAAGCCCGCCCGCGACCACCATCACGATGAGCGCATGAACCTGATAGGCAAAATCGCGCGCCCAGTTGGCGGCCAGCGCGGCGAACAGGGCGGTAAGCCCGTATGCCGCGATGATGATCCAGTTCCACATGCAATCTGTTCCCTCTTACATCCTGCCGTTGTCCCGCGCGGCATGGCGCGGGGTCCGCAGGTCTGTTGCATGGGCATCGTTTTTCAGAGCGGCAGCGCGGCCGCCTTGATCCATGTCAACCAACTGAGGCCGCACCCTTGATATCCCTCAAGGCATCGGGAGCCATATTGACGCAGGTTGATGTGGCAAACCCCGAAGGGAGCTCCGAGATGGCTTACAAATCGATCAGCATGATCGTCACCGATGCAAGTTGCGACGAGGCCGCCCTTGCCGCGGCCCTTGCCATTGCCCGCAGAGAGGATGCGCATCTCGACATTCACTGCATGGGTATCGATCCGACCCGCTACGAGGTGGCCCCGATGGGGGCGACGGCGGTGATGCTGGATACCGGCATCGCCGAAGCGCGCGAGCGTGCCGACGAGCTTGCCGCCTGGGCGCGGGGCCGGCTGCCGGTCGATCCTGTGCGCACCACGATCCAGCCGGTTGTTGCCTCGAGCATCGGCTTTGATGCCATGTGCGCCCGCCTGCTGCGCTATTCCGATCTGATCGTGGCCTCGCGGCCCTATGGCAAGGGTCGGGGCACGCTGCAGGTGAGTTCGGTCGAGGCGGGCCTCTTCGGAACCGATTCGCCGGTTCTGGTCGTGCCGCCCGAGGGCGCCGACTTCGACAAGCCCTTCCGCCGCGTCATCGCGGCTTGGGACGAAAGCGATGAGTCGCTCTCTGCCATCCGCAAGGCGATCCCGATCCTGAAATTGGCCGAGGTCGTCGATATCGTCATGGTCGATCCGCCGGGGCATTCCCCCGAACGTTCCGATCCCGGCGGCCTGCTGTGCGTCATGCTGGCCCGCCACGGCATCAAGGGCGAGGTTTCGATCCTGTCACGCACCTTGCCGCGCATTTCGGATGTCCTCGTGCGGTTTGCCCGCGAAAACGGCGGCGAAGCCATCGTCATGGGCGCCTATGGACATTCCCGTTTCCGCGAGGCGATCATCGGCGGGCCGACGCGCGACCTTCTTGAAGCGGCGGAAGTGCCGCTCGTCATGGCGCATTGAAGGGGTGGGAATGGTGATGGTGGTGACGACGGGCGCGAGGACGGGACGATCAGGTGATCATCCCGCCGTCCATGTCGTCGCCCGTCGCATCCATCAACGCCGAGATATCGGGAACGATGATGCGGCGCTTGCCGTCAAGCTGGATGATGCCCTCGTTCTTCAGGGCGCTGACCTGGCGGCTGACGGTTTCGAGCGTCAGGCCAAGGTAATCGGCCATCGCCTCGCGCGTCAGCGGCAGGTCGATGACGATCGGGCCCTTCGCGCGCACAAGGCCGACGCTGGCTTCGCGCCGGGCGATGATGGTCAGAAGGCTCGCCATCTTTTCCCGCGCGGTCTTGCGACCAAGGATCAGCATCCATTCCCGCGCCGCGTCCAGTTCGTCCAGCGACATCATCAGAAGCCGCTCGGCCACATGCGGCGTGCTGGTCAGCAGTTCCTCGAACGGCTTGCGGCGGAAGCAGCACAGCGTCACATCGCTGACCGCCGTGACGTCATAGGGCGAGGTCGACCGGCCCGGGCGGCCGATGAAATCGGACGGCAGCAGAAGGCCCACCATCTGCGTGCGCCCGTCGGCAAGCGTCTGGCTCAGCGTGCCGACACCCCGGACGACCGAGGCGACAAAACCCATCTCGTCCGAGGCCCAGCAGATCGTCTGCCCGGCTTCGTAATGCCGGTAGTACTTGATCTGCTCAAGCCGATCGAGTTCGTCGGGTTCGCATTTTGCGCAGACGGCCCGGTGCCGGATCGGGCATTCTCCGCAGTCGACTTCGGAAGCATGGTCGGCCATCGGGGTGTAAACTCCAATTTACAGAATCCACGGGTCCACAATAACCCTGAAACGCGAAGGATATGCAATGTCTTCTCATGACCGGTTGCGGAAATTGGGGCTGTTTGACGCACGCGCCCCCCGCTACACGAGCTATCCTCCGGCCAATCACTTCGGTGATGCGGTGGATGCGGATGTGACGGCGGGCTGGATTTCGGCCATCCCGGCGGGGGCGCGCGTCTCTCTCTACCTCCACATCCCCTATTGCCGGCGTCTGTGCTGGTTCTGCGCCTGCCGGACGCAGGGCACCGCGACGGACCGGCCGCTTGTGCCCTATCTCGACTATCTCAAGAAGGAACTGGCGATTGTCGATGCGCATCTGCGGCCCGATGTCCGAATCAGCCAGATCCATCTTGGCGGCGGCACGCCGACCCTGCTGTCGCCGGCGATGATTCGCGAACTGGGGTCTGTCCTGAACGGTTTTCGCCCCCTCGCGCGTGATCTGCAATTCTCGGTCGAGATCGACCCGACCGAGGTGGATGCCGCCCGGATCGAGGCGCTGACCGAGGTCGGCATGACCCGCGCCTCGATCGGGGTGCAGGATTTCGACCCGGTCGTGCAGGATGCCATCGGCCGCGCCCAGAGCTTTGCCGAAACCCGCGATGTGGTCGACATGCTGCGCGCCCAGGGCATCGCCAGCGTGAACATTGATATCCTCTATGGCCTGCCGTATCAGACCAAGGCGCGCATGGCCGACAGCGTGCAGCGCGTCCTGTCCATGCAGCCTGACAGGGTGGCGCTTTACGGCTATGCCCATGTGCCCTGGATGGCCAAGCGGCAGGTGATGATCCCCGCCGACTCGCTTCCCGATTCGGAAACGCGGTTGGATCTGTTCGACACGGCCCGGCGCCTCTTCGTCTGGGACGGCTATCGCGAGATCGGCATCGACCATTACGCCCGCCCCGAGGATTCGATGGCCATCGCCGCCGAAGAGGGCACGCTGCGGCGCAATTTCCAGGGCTATACGGACGACACCTCGGATGCGCTGATCGGCATCGGGGCTTCGGCCGTGTCGCGCTATCCGCAGGGCTATGCGCAGAACATCTCGACCTCGTCGCGCTATGCGGGCGCGATCGAGGACGGGCGCCTTGCCACCGAGCGCGGCTATGCGATGAGCGCCGAGGATCTTCTGCGCGCCGACATGATCGAGGATCTGATGTGCCGGTTCGAGCTGGACCTTGCCGCCCTGTCCGAGCGCCATGGTGTCAGCATCGCCGGGCTGATGGAGAGGACGACCAGCCTGCGCGAGCGTTTCGCCGCCGAGATCGAGGTGACGGCCGACCGCATCCGGATCACGAAATCCGCACGGCTGATCGCGCGGCTTGTGGCGCAGGAGCTTGATACCTTCTACGCCCCCGAAGGGCGGCACAGCCGCGCGGTCTGACCGCGCGGCCCGCAAACTGCCCCCGGGCCTGACCGGCCCGGCCGCCTCAGGCCTTGCGCAATGCCTTCTGGCCCAGCACTTCGGCGATCTGCACCGCGTTCAGCGCGGCGCCCTTGCGCAGGTTGTCGGACACGATCCAGAGGTTCAGCCCGTTGTCGATCGTCTGGTCCTGCCGGATCCGGCTGATGAAGGTGGCGTAATCGCCGACGCATTCGATCGGGGTGACATAGCCACCGGGTTCGCGCTTGTCGATCACCATGCAGCCCGGCGCCTCGCGCAGGATGTCGCGGGCCTCGTCCTCGTCGATCGGGTCCTCGAACTCGATATTGACCGCCTCGGAATGGCCGACAAAGACCGGCACCCGCACGCAGGTGGCCGTGACCTTGATCGCGGGATCGAGGATCTTCTTGGTCTCGACCATCATCTTCCATTCTTCCTTGGTCTGGCCGTCTTCCATGAAGACGTCGATCTGGGGAATGACGTTGAAGGCGATCTGCTTCTGGAACTTCGACGGCGGGACGCTGTCGGTCGGGTTGTAGATGCTCTTGGTCTGGTCCCAGAGCTCGTCCATCCCCTCCTTGCCGGCACCGGACACGGATTGGTAGGTGCTGACCACCACCCGCTTGATGCGGGCGCGGTCATGCAGCGGCTTCAGCGCCACAACCAGCTGCGCGGTCGAGCAGTTGGGATTGGCGATGATGTTCTTCTTCGCATAGCCCAGCACCGCCTCGGCATTCACCTCGGGCACGACAAGCGGGATCTCGGGGTCGTAGCGATAGAGGCTGGAATTGTCGATCACGACACAGCCTTGCGAGGCGGCCCGGGGGGCATAGGTCTTGGTCGCCTCGGATCCCACGGCAAAGAGGGCGATATCCCAGCCGGTGAAATCGAAGGCATCAAGATCCTGGGTCTTGAGCGTCCGGTCGCCGAAACTCACCTCGGTGCCCAGCGACCTGCGGCTGGCAAGGGCCGCGATCTCATCGACCGGGAACTGGCGCTCATCGAGGATGTTGAGCATTTCGCGGCCCACATTCCCCGTGGCACCGACAACGACGATCCTGTAGCCCATCTGACGGCTCCTTCAGTAAACCGGCGCTGTCCATATACCCGGATCGTTCCCTGCGAAAGGGGCCTAATCCGTCCTGTCGCGCGTGAACAGATAGGCGGCAAGACCCGCCAGAAGGATCAGGCCGAAGAACAGGAAGACGGCTCCGTAAAGATCGGCCGCATATTTGTAGCGGTGGCCGGCCCATTCATAGATCGGCGCGGTGGCGAATTGCATCACGCCCACCCCGCCGATCCCGAAAAGGTTGACCAGCGTCACTCCGCGCCCCGTCAGATGCGGCGGGAAAAAGGCCCGCGCATGGGCCACGATCAGCGGGAAGGAGGCGCCGAAGAAGCCGATCAGCGCCAGCAGGATCGTCGAGACGAGGATGTTCAGCCCCGAAACCTGCCACAGCGCCAGACAGGCCAGCGCGCCCGCGAGGTTGCCGCCGAAGATCACCCATTTGCGGCTGCGAAACCACCGCTCCATCGGGCCATAGGCGAAACTTCCCGCGATCATGGCAAGGCCCATGACCAGCGTGATCTGCCCGATCATCCGGGTCGAGGCGCCATGCGCATCCGCGAGATAAGGCCCCGCCCAAAGCCCGCGCAGCCCGGCGGAAGGGGCGTAGGTCACGAACATGATCGCGAAGATGCCCCAAAGCGCGGGGTTGCGCAGGATATCAAGGACCGATCCCGTCTCGGTGGTCTCGACCCGCTCGGGATCCTTGACGGTGACCCACAGAAGCGCCGCCACGGCCAGTGTGAAGGCCGCCACCCCCCAGAGCGTCGCCCGCCAGCCGAACGCCTCGGCCGCCCAGGCCAGGGGCGCAGAGCCCGCGATATTTCCCAGCGATCCGAACCCGATCACCGCCCCCGCCAGCGTGCCGAAGATCGCCGGCGAATAGACGCGGGCAAAGATGTAATAGCTGGCCATCAGCACCGGCGAACAGCCGATCCCGATCAGCGCCATCGCCAGCGACAGATGCAGCGGCGATTGCGCCAGGGCGAAAGCCGCGGCCCCTCCGCCCGCGCCAAGGGCAAAGAGCGCCGTGGTGGTGCGCCGCGGCCCGATCCGGTCAAGCGCGGCGCCCACCGGGATCTGCATCGCGGCGAAGGTCAGGAACCACAGGCCCGAGGCAAAGGCGAGGTCGGCGGCATCCGCGCCCAGGTCCAGCCACAGCTCGCCCGAGAGCACCGCCAGAAAGGCGCGATAGAACTGCGACAGCCCATAGGCGATGACAAGGCTGATGATCCCGAGCCGCATGTCTTCCGTTCCGTTGTCCGACGCGTCTTCGGCCGCGGGACCGCTTCGGGGCGGCCCTGAAGCGCGTCAGACCGCGCGCCGCAGCGCCTCTGCCAGATCCGTCCGTTCCCAGGAAAAGCCACCATCCGCTTCGGGCGCGCGGCCGAAATGGCCATAGGCGGCCGTGCGGGCATAGATCGGACGGTCAAGCTCCAGATGCGCGCGGATCCCGCGCGGGGTCAGGTCCATCACCTGATCAAGCGCCTTTTCGACGGCGGCCTCGTCCACCTCGCCGGTGCCGTGCAGATCGGCATAGATCGACAGCGGCCGCGCCACGCCGATCGCATAGGACAGCTGGATCGTGCAGCGATCGGCCAGACCGGCCGCGACCACGTTCTTGGCCAGATAGCGCGCGGCATAGGCGGCCGAGCGGTCCACCTTGGTCGGATCCTTGCCGGAAAACGCCCCGCCGCCATGCGGCGCGGCCCCGCCATAGGTATCGACGATGATCTTGCGCCCGGTCAGCCCGGCATCCCCGTCCGGCCCGCCGATCACGAAGGTGCCGGTCGGATTGACCCACCACTTTGTTGCGTCCGTGAGCCAGCCCTCGGGCAGGACGGCGCGGATATGGGGTTCGACGATGGCGCGGATATCGGCGCTTGTCTGGGCCTCGCTCTCGTGTTGGGTCGACAGCACGATCGACGTCACCTCGACCGGCTTGCCGCCGGCATAGCGCAGCGAAAGCTGGCTTTTCGCATCGGGGCGCAGAAGCGGCTCGGCCCCGGATTTGCGCACCTCGGCCAGACGGCGCAGGATCGCATGGGCATACTGGATCGGCGCGGGCATGAGGTCGGGCGTTTCGCGCGTGGCATAGCCGAACATGATGCCCTGATCGCCCGCACCCTCATCGCGGCCGGCCGCGCCGGTCACACCTTGGGCGATATGGGCGGATTGTTCGTGCAGAAGGTTCGTCACCTCGCAGGTGGCGTGGTGGAACTTGTCCTGTTCATAGCCGATGTCGCGGATCGCGTCGCGGGCGATCCCCTCGACCCGGCCCATGAAATCATGCAGCCGGTCCGGGTCGGACAGACCGACCTCGCCCCCGATCACGACGCGGTTGGTGGTGGCGAATGTCTCGCAGGCGACGCGGGCATTCGGTTCCTCGGCCAGAAAGGCATCCAGAACGGCGTCCGAGATCCGGTCGCAGACCTTGTCCGGGTGCCCCTCGGAGACGGATTCCGAGGTGAAGATATAGTCTTGTCGTGACATGGGGAGGCGCTCCATTGAAATATGCCTGCCACGCCAGGAAGCCGTTGTGACAGGAACCCGCAAGGCCTAGGCGACCCGGCGCACAGGGTCAATATGCGCCGGACTTGCGCCGCCAGATCACGACGCTTGCGAGGAGGAAAAGCAGCACCAGCACCGGCCAATCGCCCAGCCGGGCATAGGGTGTTGTGGGCAGCGCCTCGGGCAGGGCAAGGTCAAGGCTGCCGGCGGTATTGAGCGGGATCTGCCCCAGGATCCGGCCCCGCCCGTCGATCAGCGCCGAAACGCCCGTATTGGCCACCCGCACCATCGGCAGGCCCTGTTCGATCGCCCGCAGTCGCCCCTGGGCCAGGTGCTGATACGGGCCGGAGAGGTTGCCGAACCAGGCGTCATTCGTGACCAGCAGCAGGAACCGGGGCCGGTCCTCGGCGCTGTTGACGATACCGGGAAAGATCCCCTCGTAGCAGATCAGCGGCAGGGCCGCGCCGATACCGGGCACCGAAACCAGGCGGCCCCGGCTGTCGGTGCCGGCGCTGAAGCCGCCGCCCTCGCTTGCCGCAAGGCCGCGGATGCCGAAGCGGGCGGCGAATTCTCCGAACGGGACATATTCGCCGAAGGGCACCAGATGGCCCTTGTCATAGGTCCCGATCACCTGACCCTGCCCGTCGATCAGGGCCAGCGAATTGTAGAACCGCTCGCCCTCCAGCCGCTGCACGCCGATGGCGAGGGGGGCGCCCCGCGTCGCATCGGCCGCCGATTCCAGCAGATCGCCCGCATCGTCCAGAAACCAGGGGATCGCCGTCTCGGGCCAGACGACTAGGGCGGGGACGGGCGCCTCCGCCACGCCCCGCGACAGATCGAGCGTGCGCGTCATATGGCCGGGCAGGGTTTCCCAGCTCCACTTTTCCTGTTGCGGGATGTTGGGCTGGACAAGCCGGATGACGGGGGCCTCGGGGGGCGAGTCCGGGGCGCCGAGGGCCCCGGGGGCCAACGCGGTCCAGAGGGCGGCCAGCGCAAGGATCGGCAGCGGCAGAAGCGCCCAGCGCCGAAAGGCGATTGCCCCCCCGGCAAGGGCGGTCGTGCCAAGCGTCAGAAGCGTCAGGCCATGCGCCCCGACAAGGGCCGCCGCCTGGGCAAGGCCGGTGTCGATCCAGACATGGCCGATCAGCGCCCAGGGAAAGCCGGTGAAGACGAAAGAGCGCAGATATTCCGCAAGGGCCAGCGTCAGGACCAGCGCGCCCCGCGCCGGCCCCTGGGGCGTGATCCACCGCGCCAGCGCGAAGGCAGCGCCCCAGAACAGCCCCAGCCCCCCCGTCATCAGCACCAGCGCGAAGGGCGCCATCCAGCCATGCCGGGCCAGATCGACCAGAAAGGGCTCGACGATCCAGTGCAGGGCGACAAGGAAATACCCAAAGCCAAAGACCCAGCCCTGCCGGAAGGCGGGCCAGAGCCGCTGCGGGCCAAGCCCCGTCGCAAAAAGCCAGATCAGCACGATGAGCGAGACGGGCCAGAGGCCGAACGGCGCCTGCCCCAGCGCCAGCAGGCCGCCGGCGACCAGCCAGAGCGCCGCCCGGCCCAGACGCGCCCGCCCCAACCGCGCGCGCGACAGGCGGGCAGGGCGCGCGCCCGTTTCGCGTGCCCGTGTCACGCGTTCCCGTGTCACGCCTGCTTCTGCCATGCGGCGCGAAGGATCATTCGCCGGGCAAGGCCGGTGTCAGACGCACCCTCAGCCGCTTGATCCGGCGGGGATCGGCGTCGATCACTTCGAACTCGGGGCCTTCGGGATGGCGGATCACCTCGCCCCGTGCGGGCACATGTCCGGCCAGCATGAAGACCAGCCCGCCCAGCGTATCGACCTCTTCCTCGTCGATCTCGTGATGTTCGGTCAGGGCGATGCCGATCTCTTCCTCGAATTCGGGCAGCGGGGTGGTGGCAAGGGCAAGCCAGACGCCGGGCTTCTCGACCGTGAAATTCGACGGATCGGCCTCGTCATGTTCGTCGTCGATATCGCCGACCACGGTTTCCAGCAGATCCTCGATCGTGACAAGGCCATCGGTCCCGCCATATTCGTCGATCACCAGCGCCATATGCGTGCGCTCGGCCTGCATCTTCTGCAGCAGAACCGCCAGCGGCATCGAGGGCGGCACATAAAGCAGCGGGCGCAGGATGGCGCGCAGGTCGTAATCGCCCGCGCCGCCGTTGAACCCGTAGCGCAGCGCAAGATCCTTGAGGTTCACAAGGCCAAGCGGCGAATCAAGCGTGCCGTCAAAGACCGGGATCCGGGTCATGCCGCTGTCGCGGAAGCTCTCGACCAGATCGGCCAGCGCGATTCCGACGGGCACCGCCACGATATCGACCTTGGGGATCATCACATCCTCGACCCGCATCCGGCGCAGGTTGATCATGCCCGGAGCAGGCAGACGGTCGGTTCCGGTCTGAACCTCCCCCTCTGCCGCGTCGCTGTCCGAGGGGCTTAGGGCGCCGATGATCCGGCTGAAGATGTTGCGACTTGACCCCTCTGACGGGGCCTCGTCGGTCTGGGCCGAGCCTGTGCCCATCGGGCCCGGGGCTGGCGCGCTGCTAGCGTCGGTCATGGTCTCCTTTCCTGGCGGGGCTTTCTGGCCCCGCGGCGCCGGTCACTGGTCCACCTTATATGGATCGGCGATACCCAGTTTGCCAAGTATCTCTGACTCGAGCCCCTCCATCAGAGCGGCATCGGCGTCACGCTCGTGATCGAAGCCCAGAAGATGCAGCATCCCGTGAACCAAGAGGTGACAGGCATGGTCGGGAAGGGCGCGGCCTGCGGCCGTTGCCTCGGCGGTGCAGGTATCCCAGGCGATGGCGATATCGCCCAGCTCCAAGGCCCCTGCGGCCGCGGGCCCCGGCAACAGAGGGGTTTCCCCCGCCACCGCCGCCGCCCGTTCGGCCGAGGGCCAGCTGAGCACGTTCGTCGGCTGCGGTTTGCCCCGGAAATCGGCGTTGAGTTCCGCGATCCGCGCGTCATTGCAGCCCAGAAGGCTGATCTCATAGGCCGAGGGTTCGAGGCCCAACCGCTCGAGCACGGCCACCGCCGCCCGCTCGGCCAGCGCCTCCAGCCCGACCTCGTCCCAGCGATGGTCCTCTGTCAGGCAATCCACAACCATCGGTTCAGTCCTGCGCGGTGTCTGCGTCGTAGGCTTCGATGATCGCCGCGACCAGCGGGTGGCGCACCACATCGCGGGCGGTGAAATAGTTGAAGCTGATCTTGCCGATCCCCTTCAGCAGCCGTTCCGCATCGGCCAGCCCGCTGCCGGTGCCGCGCGGCAGGTCGACCTGCGTCCGGTCGCCGGTGATGACCATGCGCGATCCTTCGCCCAACCGCGTCAGAAACATCTTCATCTGCATGGTCGTGGCGTTCTGCGCCTCGTCCAGCACGACAAAGGCCTTGGACAGCGTCCGCCCCCGCATGAAGGCCAGGGGCGCGATCTCGATCACCTTTTCCTCGATCATCTTCTGCACCTGCTTGGCGGGCAGAAAATCGTTCAGCGCATCGTAAAGCGGCTGCATGTAGGGATCGACCTTCTCCTTCATGTCGCCGGGCAGAAAGCCCAGACGCTCGCCCGCCTCGACGGCGGGGCGGCTCAGGATGATCCGGTCCACATGGCCGCCGAGGAACATCGACACGCCCACCGCCACCGCCAGATAGGTCTTGCCGGTGCCGGCGGGGCCGATGCCGAAGGCCAGCTCGTGATCGAACAGCGCCTTGACATAGGCCTTCTGCGCCTCGGTCCGGGGCTCCACCAGCTTGCGGCGGGTCTTGATCTCGATCCGTTGCAGGCCGTCGGATCCGAACAGATCGGTCTGCCCCTCGCCCGAGGCCCGCAGCGGCGCGCCCATCCGCAATTCCCGGTCGATATCGCCCCATTCAAGGCCGCGCCCCGACTCGAGCCGCTGGTAAAGCGCACTCAGGATATCCGCAGCGCGCGACCGCGCGCCGGCCTCGCCCATCAGCACAAGCATATTGCCCCGCCGCAGGATCTGCAGGCCAAGCGATTCCTCGAGATGGGCCAGGTTGCGATCGTGTTCGCCGCAAAGGTCGATCAACAGCAGGTTGTTTGCGAATTCGAGTGTCGCTTCACCCTTTTCGCGGCCCTGTCTGGTCGCTTCGCGGCTTTCGGACGGTTGATCGGGGTCGGGCAGCGTGCTCAGGGGCAAATGTCTCTCCTGCCTGGGGTTGACCGGAATGGTGGCCTGTTCATCGGCGCACTGCAAGTGTCAAGACGCAAGAGGCAGCACATGGACGATGAAGTTCTGATGACAAGACGAAAAGGGCCGCAGCGCGATGCTGCGGCCCTTTTCGTCAAACGCTCCCGGCGGTCGCGACGCAGCCAGCACTGCCCAGCCGCACCCATCCGGTTCAGGCGCGCCCGCTCATCGGCGGGCGTTCGGAATGAAATCGGGGAAGGGGCCGTTGCGATACTCGCCCACGACCGTGCCCGGCGGGAACTGGTCGTTGCAGATCGGAAGCCCGCTCACCGGATCGCGCCGGCGCGAGGAATAGCCTTCGACACCGCTGTCGATGATCCAGCCCTGACAGCCATCGGGATCATAGACGACCGCCGCCCTGAGCGTGCCAAGGTCGGTGCGCGAGTCGAACCCCGTGTCATAGGGCCGCGCGATGACCGGCAGCTCGCCGTTGGGGCCCACTCCGGGATAGGGCGTAAGCCCCAGACAGCCCGACAGTCCGGTTGCTGCAGCAAGCAGAACCCCGATCTTCAACGTACCATTCATTCCGGCCACCTGTAGCAGACGATTTCAACCCGACGGTTCTGTTGCATGCCTTCGGCCGTCGCATTCGTGGCGATCGGCATCCGTTCGCCAAAGCCGATCTCGCGGTCCACCACGGCGCCGACCGAACGGGCCACCTCCGCCACCGACCGCGCCCGCCGCTCTGACAGGCGCATGTTGTATTCGTCCGAGGCCCGCGAATCCGTATGGCCGTAGATCGCATAGGAGAAGGCGCCCGCGGTCTGGAAGAACTGCTGAAGCTGCTGGCGCCCCTGCGCCGTCAGGTGATGGCTGTCGGTCGCGAAAAGCACGTCCGAATTCATCACCGCGCAGGTATTGACCTGCAGACAGACCGGCAGGCCCGTCACCGGATCGACACGGTCAAGCATGTAGCCCTCAAGCCCGCCGTCCGCGATCCAGTACATGCACCCGTCCGGTGACACCCACATCCCCCATTCGACCATCGCGGTCGCTGCCGGTCGGTTCTGCGCCACGGCAGGGGCCGCCACTGTCGTGCCCAGCACCAGACCTGCCATGGCGATGCCGCCCAAGGCCGTCCGGAGCGAATTTTTCTGGAGTTCCGCCACGTAAACCCTCTCCCCATTCAATTGCGCAGGCGACGTCGCTTCGCCGCGCAAACCAATTCTTCGCCTGCAATTTGCTGAAATTTCGCCACAAAGGAAAGAAGAAAATACCATATATTGCGGCCAAACCGGCGACAGTAACCACGATGCAGCGGTGATTGTGTCGCGGGCGTGACGAAATCGGGGCGGCGCTTGCCCGCTTTCCCGGCCCCGCCGCCCTATCCCAGCAGCGTCGCCCCAAGCGAGTTCGGCCCCGCGGTTTCGATTCTGACCCGTGCGATCCGTCCGCGCAAAGCCTCGGGCGCCATCACGTGAACCGCGTGCAGGTAGTCCGACTTTCCGACCATCTGGCCGGGCAGGCGGCCCGGCTTTTCGAACAAGACGCCCAGCTCCCGCCCGACCATCGCCTGCTGCGCGGCCTGCTGCTGCTCGGTGATCAGCGCCTGCAGCCGTTGCAGCCGCGCGTCGGCGACATCGGCATCGACCTCGGGCCGTTCGGCCGCCGGGGTGCCGGGGCGCGGGGAATATTTGAACGAGAAGGCCGCGCCGAAGCGAACTTCGCGGATCAGGCTCAGCGTCGCCTCGAAATCGGCGTCGCTCTCGCCGGGAAAGCCCACGATGAAATCCGAGGAGAGCAGGATATCGGGCCGCGCCGCGCGGATCCTTTCGATCAGCCGCAGATAGGCCTCGGCCGTGTGCTTGCGGTTCATCGCCTTGAGGATCCGGTCCGAGCCCGACTGCACCGGCAGATGCAGATAGGGCATCAGCTTGGCCTCGTCCCCATGCGCGGCGATCAGCGCGTCATCCATGTCATTGGGATGCGAGGTGGTGTAGCGGATCCGCTCCAGCCCGTCGATGGCGGCGAGTTGCCGGATCAGGCCCGCAAGCCCGCCGGGGCCCGCCAGCCCGCCGGGGGCCGCGCCCTCCATCTGCCCGTGCCAGGCGTTGACATTCTGGCCCAGAAGCGTGATCTCGCGCACCCCCGCCTCGACCAGCGCGCGCGCCTCGGTCAGGATGCGCGCGGCGGGGCGGCTGACTTCGGCCCCCCGCGTATAGGGCACGACGCAGAAGGCGCAGAACTTGTCGCAGCCCTCCTGCACCGTCAGAAAGGCGGTCGGCCCGCGCTTGGCCTTGGGTCGTTCGCTCAGCACCTCGAACTTGTCGTCGGCGGGAAACTCGGTCTCCACCACCTTCGCGCCGGCGCGGGTCTGGCGTTCCATCTCGGGCAGGCGATGATAGCTTTGCGGCCCGACGACAAGATCGACCAGCGGCATCCGGCGCAGGATCTCGTCGCCTTCGGCCTGGGCGACGCAGCCGGCAACCCCGATCTTCAGCGCGGGGTTCGCGGCCTTCAGCGGCTTGAGGCGCCCCAGATCGGAATAAAGCTTCTCCGACGCCTTCTCGCGGATGTGGCAGGTGTTGAGCAGCACCATATCGGCGCCCTCTGCCGCATCGGTCAGCTCATAGCCCTCGGCGCCCAGGGCCTCGGCCATGCGCTCGCTGTCATAGACATTCATCTGACAGCCATAGGTCTTGATGAACAGTTTGCGCGGCGATGCGGTCATGGTCGCGATCCTGGGGCGGAAAAGGGGCGGGGGTCGGAAAAGGGGCGGGGGTCGGAAAAGGGGTCTAGCCCGACCCGACCCCGCTTGCAATGGCGGGGGAATTGCCCGACCCTGACCCTCAGACGCGCAAAGCGACACACCGGGCAGGTAAATCGGGCAGAGACATGCAGCACGACAGCCTCGAGGCCTTTCTTTCCGCCGGGCGCGCGTCCCTTGCCAAGGGGCCGGTCGCCCTGATCCTGGCCGAAGACGGGGTCGAGATCGACACGACGCTGCGCCATCACCTTGCACTGGGGTTTCGCAAGGTGATCTGCTTTGCCCCGCCCGGGGTTGTCATGGATGCCGAGCTTTCCGCGCAGATCGAGCGGGTCACGGTGGACCTGCTCCAGCCGCGCATGACCGAAAGGATCGTCAATGGCTGCATCGATGCGGCGCCGGGGGTCTGGTTCTACTACGGCTATAACGCCGAATACCTGTTCTATCCCTTCTGCGAGCATCGTTCCTTTGCAGAGCTTGTCACCTTCAACACCGAGGAACGGCGCGACACGATCCTCACCTATGTCGTCGATCTTTACGCCGCCGATCTGAATGCCCATCCGACCGCCGTTTCGCTGGATGACGCGCATCTGGACCGGTCGGGCTATTACGCCCTTGCGCGCCCCGACCCCGAAACCGGCCACCCGGCCGAGCGGCAGCTGGATTTCTTCGGCGGTCTGCGCTGGCGGTTCGAGGAACATGTCCCCCCCGCCCGGCGCCGGATCGACCGGGTCGCCATCTTCCGCGCGAAAAAGGGGCTCGAGCTGCGGGGCGATCACACGTTCAACGATCCCGAATACAACACCTATGCCTGCCCCTGGCACAACAACCTGACCGCCGCCATCTGTTCCTTCCGCACCGCCAAGGCACTGCGGCGCAACCCCGGCTCACGGTTCGAGATCACCAGCTTTCACTGGCGCAACTCGGCGCGGTTCGACTGGCATTCCCAGCAACTCCTGGACCTCGGGCTGATGGAGCCGGGCCAATGGTTCTGAAGTGACGCGGTTCTGATCTGGCGCGGTTCTGATCTGACCCTGCCGGGGCAGGCCGCCCGTAAGGTCAGGCCGCCGCCGCGGCCGCAAGGCTGCGGATCCGCTCGACCATCGCCCGGACCCCGTTCGAGCGCTGCTGCGACAGATGCTCATGCAGGCCCAGCCGCGCGAGTTCCGCTTGCGCGTCGATCCGCCCCACCTCGGCCACCGGCACGCCGTTGTAGAGCGCGGCCAGGACCGCGATCAGACCGCGCACGATCAGGGCATCGCTGTCGCCTCGGAAACGGAAGGTCGTCCCCTCGATCCCGGGCACCAGCCAGACCTGGCTGGCACAGCCCTGCACCTTGGTGGGCGGCACCTTCAGCGCCTCTTCCAGCGGGGGCATGGCGCGGCCAAGCTCGATCACATGGCGGTAGCGATCCTCCCAGTCGTCGAGGAATTCGAATGTCTCGGCAATCTCTTCGAAAGCTTCGGTCGCCACGCCGGTTCCTTTCCGCGTCGGTTTGCTGCGTCTCGCCCTGGAGTTACGCCTTGGACCTATGCCTTGGACCCGGCCGCGTCCAGTGCGGCTTTTCTTCGGTCAGGCGATGGGCTAGGCCTTGGGGGCGTTGCTTGGAAAGGCGAATGGATGCTGCGCAAACTGCCCCTGATCCTGGGCATGGCCCTGGTCCTTGCCGGATGCGCGCGTCTGGCCGAGTCGCGGCTGAACCCGTTCAACTGGTTCGGCCCCTCGACAAGCGTCGCGGTGATGACGCCGGGGGGAGAGCTGCGCCCGCTGGTGCCCGAAGGCGGGCAGAGGATCACCCTCGACAACCGCGGGCTTGTGGCCGAAGTGACCGGGCTTGTCATCGACCGCAGCCCCGACGGCGCCCTTGTCCGCGCAACCGGCCTTGCCGCCGGCCCCGGCCCCTATAACGCGCAGCTTGTGCGCACCGGGCTGGAGGAGGGGGTGCTGACCCTCGAATTCCGGGTGGCGATGCCGGAACGGCCCGTCACGGGCGCCGCACCGGCACAGCAGGTCGTGACCGTGGCGACACGGATCACCAATGCCGAGCTTGCCTCGATCCGCACGGTGCGCGTGGTCGGGCAGGGCAATATCCGCACGGTGAGCAGGTAGATCGGCAGCCGGTCGCTCTGCGCCCGCGGCCCCGAAGGCTCAGAGCGCCACCGGCACCACATCCTGCCCCTTCACGGCCAGGGCGATCTTTCCGTCGCAAAGCCTGAGCGCGTCGGCCCCGAACACCTCGTGCCGCCAGCCGCGCAGGGCGGCCAGATCGCGCTGACCGGCCGCGATCGCATCCAGATCGGCGGCCGAGGCGATCAGCTTTTGCGCCACCCCCGCCGACTCGGCCTTGGATTTCAGAAGCACGCGCAGAAGATCGGCAAGGGCGGGATTGACCTGAAGCTGCTCGCGCGCCGTATCGGGCCGCGGCATCTTTTCGGGCGGGGTCTCGACGCCGCGCCGGATCGCCTCGAGGATGCCTTCGGCAATGTCGCCCCGCCGCGCCTCGCGCAGAAGAAGGCGCGACTTGCCCAGATCGGCTTCGGTCAGGGGCTTGGTCGAGGCCAGCTCTACCAGCGCGTCATCCTTGAACACCCGACTGCGCGGCACATCGCGCGTCTGGGCATAGGCCTCGCGAAAGCGGGCAAGCTCGCGCACCACAGACAGGAATTTGGGCGAATTGGTGCGCGTCTTGACCCGCTGCCAGGCGGTTTCGGGATCGACACGATAGGTTGCCGGATCGGTCAGCACGGCCATCTCTTCGGCCAGCCAGGCAGAGCGCCCGGTCCGGTCAAGCTGTTCGGACAGGTGGTCATAGACGTCGCGCAGATGGGTCACATCGGCCAGCGCATAGCGCAACTGCGCCTCGGACAGGGGCCTGCGCGACCAGTCGGTAAAGCGCGAGGATTTGTCCACCTCGGCCTTGGCGATCTTGCGCACCAGCGTTTCATAGGCGACCTGCTCGCCAAAGCCGCAGACCATGGCGGCGACCTGCGTGTCGAACAGCGGCGTCGGGATCACATCGGCATCGACCGCGAAAATCTCGAGATCCTGCCGTGCCGCGTGAAAGACCTTGACCACCTTCTCGTTGCGAAAGAGCGCGTAAAGCGGATCGAGGCTCAACTCTCCGATCAGCGGGTCGATGACGGCACCGGCCGTATCGTCCTTGCCCGGATAGGCCATCTGCAGAAGGCAGAGCTTGGAATAATAGGTCCGTTCGCGCAGAAACTCTGTATCCACGGTCACATAGGGATGTTCGGCGGCGCGGTCGCAGAACTCGGCCAGCGCCTCGGTCGTCGAAATGATCTGCATGCAATCCTGTCACAGCGGCCCGTCCCGGGCGTCTTTCGCCATGACAGATAGGCGATCACCCCCGGCGTGAAAACCCCTCAGGGCAGGTGCAGGGGGGTCCGGTCGCCGCGGGCGAACCGCTCGAGCACCTGGGGATAAAGCCTGTGCTCCATCTCAAGCACCCGTTTTGCCAGCGTCTCGTCGGTGTCGGTTGGCAGAACGGGCACCCGCGCCTGACCAAGGATCGGGCCGTCGTCAAGTGCTGCGGTCACTTCGTGGACGGTGCAGCCGTGTTCGGCCTCGAAGGCCGCAAGCGCGCGGGCGTGGGTGTCGAGGCCCCGGAACTTCGGCAGCAGGGACGGGTGGATGTTCAGCATCCGGCCCTGGTATCGCGTGGTGAACTCGGGCGACAGGATGCGCATGAACCCGGCCAGGGCGATGATATCGGGGCGGGCGGCGTCGATGGCGCGGGCGAGCTCTGCCTCGAAGGCGGCGCGGTCGGTGCCGAAGGGGCGATGATCGACCACGGCGGTCGCGATGCCCAGCTCTCGCGCCCGCTCCAGCCCCGCCGCATCGGGCCGGTTGGACAGCACCAGCACCGGCCGGGCGGGATGGGCGCCCGTCATCGACCGGGCAAGCGCCACCATGTTGGACCCGCCCCCCGAGATCAGGATGACGACCCGCGCAGGGCTCAAAGCAGATGCCCGCGGTAGCTGACCCCGTCGCCGGCAATGACTTCGCCCAAGGGCAGCACCGTTTCGCCGGCCTCGCGCAGGAGGGCCGCGATCGCCTCGGCCCGTGGTGCCGAGACGACAAGCACCATGCCGATGCCGGCGTTGAAGGTCTTGAGCAGTTCCGCCTCGTCCAGACCGCCGGTCTGGGCCAGCCAGCGAAAGACGGGCGGCAGGGTCCAGGCGCCCAGATCGACCTGTGCCCCCAGCCCCTCGGGCAGGATGCGCGGCAGGTTCTCGGTCAATCCGCCGCCGGTGATATGGGCCAGCGCATGGACGCCACCCGCCCGGATCGCCGCGAGGGCCGGCTGCACGTAAAGCCGCGTGGGCGTCAGCAGCGCCGCGCCCAGGGTGCCATCCAGCGCGCCGTCGCCGAAGGGCGCGGGCGATGACCAGTCCAGCCCCGCCACCTCGACGATCCTGCGGACCAGCGAATAGCCGTTGGAATGCACCCCGTCTGATGCAAGCCCAAGAAGGACATCGCCCTCCTCTACCCCTGCGGGCAGGTCGCTGCCGCGCTCCATCGCGCCCACGGCGAAACCGGCCAGATCGAAATCGCCGTCGTGATACATGCCCGGCATTTCCGCCGTTTCGCCCCCCACAAGCGCGCAGCCCGCGCGCAGGCAGCCTTCGGCAATCCCCTCGACGATCCGGGTGGCCGCCTCGACATCAAGCTTGCCGGTGGCGAAGTAATCGAGGAACAGCAGCGGCTCTGCCCCCTGACAGACAAGGTCGTTGACGCACATGGCGACAAGGTCGATCCCGATGGTGCCGACCTCGCCGGTGTCGATGGCGATGCGCAGCTTGGTGCCGACGCCATCGGTTGCGGCCACGAGGATCGGGTCGGAGTAACCGGCGGCGCGCAGGTCGAACAGGGCGCCGAACCCGCCCAGCCCGGCCATGGCCCCGGCCCGTGCGGTGCGCCGGGCGGCGGGTTTGATCCGCTCGACAAGGGCATTGCCCGCGTCGATATCCACGCCCGCCTGCGCGTAGGTGATGCCGTTCTTGCCCTTCATCCCGCTTGCTCCCGGGTCAGTCGCCTGTTGCGGATGCGATAGCGCAAGGGGGCGCGACTGGAAAGGCCGGGCGCCAGGGTTCTTGCCGCTGATCTTGGCGCTGTTCTTGACGGTGTTCTTGACGGGCCGTCAGTCTCTGGTAAGCGAGGGCAGGGGGCCTGTAGCTCAATTGGTTAGAGCAGAGCGCTCATAACGCTTTGGTTGCGGGTTCGAGTCCTGCCGGGCCTACCACATTCGTCACGATCTGCTGCCGCCCGCCGCGCAGGTAACGCCTCCGCATGGCCAGCCCTGCCGTGATCACCGCCAGCGGCGCGATCAGAACGGGGGAAACCGCCGATGGAGGCCATTTCGGGGATGCGGATGCTCTGGAGGCGGGTACCGGAATCGAACCGGTCTACACGGATTTGCAATCCGCTGCGTAACCTCTCCGCCAACCCGCCTGCGCCCTGGTCATTACGGGTTGGCGCATGACGGGTCAAGGGGGCGGGTCAAGCCTCCTCCCCGCCCGGGAATCACGCCGGCATCACCAGGGGCAAGGCCCATTTCAGCATGTGAAACAGGCCGAACGCAGCAAGGATTGCCATGTCCGCCAGCATCAGGAACAGGACGCTCGCCCCCTCCGGCAGGTCGTGGTCACGCAGCAGGTCGTCCGGATCCGTCACTAGCCCAAGCCTTTCCCAGTTGCGGGAAGCTGTCTCCCCGCTGCCAAGTCTGGACCACTAACCCTTCACGAAAGCTTAACAGCGACCATAGCACATCTGCGGCTTTCGCGAAACCGCCCCGTCTCGCGAAGAGCCGTTGCCCAAGTCATTGTGTTATGGCATCAGCGGATGAACGATCGTTCAGACGGACTTGGCAGGCGGACTTGGCACGTGGCTGATTTTGAAACCCGGCGCAGGATGATGGTCGACACGCAGGTGCGGCCCTCGGATGTCACGAAATTCCCGATCATCGAGGCGATGCTCGCCGTGCCGCGCGAGGCCTATGTGCCGCAGCCCCTGCGCGAGGCGGCCTATATCGGCGAGAACCTCGATATCGGCGGCCGGACGCTTCTCGATCCGCGCAGCTTCGCCAAGATCCTCGATGCGCTGGACCTGCGGCCCGATGATGTCGTGCTCGATATCGGCTGTGGCCTGGGCTATTCGACCGCCGTTCTGGCGCGGCTGACCTCTTTCGTCGTCGCGCTGGAAGACGATGCCGACCGCGCCGATCGGGCGCAGTCGATCCTGTCCGAACAGGGCGTCGACACCGCCGCCGTGATGACCGGCCCCCTTGCCGAAGGCTCTGCCAAGAGCGGGCCCTTCGACGTGATCGTGATCGAGGGTGGCGTCGAGGTCATTCCCGAGGCGATCCTTGCCCAGCTTCAGGACGGCGGACGCATTGCAGCCATCTTTGTCGAGGAAGGTGCGCTCGGGGTTGCGAGGATAGGGGTGAAGTCTGGTGAAAGGGTCTCGTGGCGCTATGCTTTCAATGCCGGCGCCCCGGTCGTGCCCGGTTTCGAGAGGGTGAGAGAGTTTCAGTTCTGATCGGGCTTTGCCGGGACAGCGCAGGCGCGAGGCGCGCAGTCGGGCCTGTCGAAACAGGGAGCGGAGCAGGATGGCGGGATTTTTCGGTCTGACACGACATGAGACGCAAACCGCAGGGTCCTGGCGCTGGCTGGCGCGTCCGTTCGGTCTTGTTACTGCAGGTCTCCTTGCCGGAGCGCTGACGGCCACGGCCCCATCGGCCGAGACGCTCGCCGATGCGCTGGCGCATGGCTATGAAAACAGCGGCCTGCTGGAACAGAACCGCGCGCTGCTGCGCGCCGCCGACGAGGATGTGGCCATTGCCGTCGCCTCGCTGATGCCGGTGATCAACTGGGCGGCGCAGGCCACGCTGACCTATCCGGGTTCGCCCTTCGCCTCGATCTCGATCGGCGAGTCGCAGCTGGCGGCCAATGTCTCGCTCAGCGCGAATCTGACGCTTTATGACGGCGGCCAGACCCAGTTCGCCATCGAGGCCCAGAAAGAGACCGTTCTTGGAACCCGGCAATCGCTGCTGGGGGTCGAGCAACAGGTGCTTCTGCGCATCGTGCAGGCCTATATGGATGTGCGCCGCGCGACCGAATTCGTGGCGCTGCGGCAGAACAACGTTCGCCTGATCACCCAGGAATTGCGCGCGGCGCAAGACCGGTTCGAGGTGGGCGAGGTCACGCGGACCGATGTTGCCCTGGCCGAGGCGCGCCTGGCCGCCGCCCGCAGCCAGCTGGCCGCCGAAGAGGGCGGGCTTGTCCGCGCCATCGAGGAGTTTCGCGCCGCGGTCGGCCGCGCTCCGGGCAATCTTCAGTCGGCCGGCCCGGCCCGCATCACCCAGTCCGTGGCCGAGGCCAAGGCAATCGCGCAGCGGACCCATCCCTCGATCCTGCAGGCCCAGCATGCCGTGACCGCGGCCGAGCTGGGCATCCTGCGGGCCGAGGCGGCGATGGGGCCGTCGATCTCGCTCACGGGGCAGGTCGGGCTGAACGAGGATCTGGATGCCGGCGCCCAGATCGGGCTGCAGGTGGGCGGGCCGATCTATCAGGGCGGGCGGCTTTCGGCCCAGGTGCGGCAGTTCATGGCACGCCGCGACGCCGCGCGGGCCGCGCTTCTGGTGACGGCGCAGTCGGTGGATCAGAATGTCGGCAATGCCTTTGCCTTCCTGCAGGTCGCCCGGGCCGGGATCGAGGCGTCAGAGCGTCAGGTCCGGGCCGCGACCGTCGCCTTCGAAGGGATTCGGGAAGAGGCCGCCCTTGGCGCGCGCACCACGCTTGACGTTCTGAACGCCGAGCAGGAGTTGCTGAATGCGCGGGCCAATCTGATCTCGGCCCAGGTGGACGAGACGATCGCCAGCTACAGCGTGCTGGCCGCGATGGGCCTTCTGACGGCGCAGAACCTGAACCTTCGGGTGCAGATCTATGACCCCAACGCCTATTATACCCTTGTCGAAGGCGCGCCGACGATCCGTTCGGAACAGGGCGAGGCGCTGGACCGGGTGTTGCGCGCGATCGGGGGCAACTGATCGGACAGGGCTGGCGGTCAACTCGCTCAAATCCCTGCTATCGGTTGTGACAGAACCGCTTAGGCGCTAGACTGCGGTCGAGGCAAGACAGGTAGCAGAATGTCCGACAGGGTCACCAATGTCGAAATCGAGGATGTGCTTTCGGCCATCCGCAGGCTGGTGTCCGACGGCGCGTCGACCGGGACGGCACGGGTCGTGCCGATCAAGGGCGCCAACCGGGAACCGATGACGGCGCAAGCCCTCTCGCCTGCTGCCAATGGGGCGCCCGATGTGCCGGTAGCGGCCGATGCGCCGGAAATGCCCGATGCGCCGGATGCGGGTGATGTGGCGGATACGGGTGAACTGCCTGTGACGCCGGGCAAGCTGGTGCTGACCCCCGATTTCCGTATCTCCCTCCCCGACGAAGGCGGCGCGGATGAGGAGCCGCAGGCCGCGCAGGTGCAGGCCGCGCAGGTGCAGGCTGGGGCAGAGGCGGCACCCTCCGCAGCCGACGACGGTGAAATCCCGGGCGGCATGGTCGCCGCCGATCCGACCTTGTTCGACCCGACCGCACCCGAGTCCGCAGAGGCCGAGCAGGCCGCCTTCGCCTCGGACCTGCCGTTCGATTTCCTGCCCCGGACGTCCCACGACGAAGCGACCGGATCCGTGCCCCCCGTCTCGCCCGAATTCTCGCCCGAATTCTCGCCCGAATACTCGACGGTCGAGGGGGCGGCACTTCAGGATCTGCCCGGCCCCCAGAACGCGGACCCTGCTTCCACGGACCCTGCTTCCGCGGACCCTGCCTCTTCCGAAGACCCTTCGGCTGCTGCCACTGACGGCACATCAGGGGCGGCCCTCGTCGAATCTGCCGGTGGCCCCTCCGAAGTGCGCGCGGCCGAACTGGCCGCCGAGATCGAGGCCGCGACGGAACGGGCCGCCGACGATTGGGAACCCGACGGCAGCGAGGCCGTGCCGGTCATGGACTGGACCGCCGCACGGCAAGAGGCCGAACAGGGCGCGACCACCCCGATCTTCCGCTCGCGCAAGGCAGCCCCGCTTGCGCTGTCGCCCGATCTGGCGGTCCCGCCCGAAGAAGATGCAACAGACCCGGACGACCCGGCCTTTGCCTTCCACAGCAGCCGCGCCCGGGTAAACCCGCTGGTCGAGGAAGAGGCTTACGCCGAACTGGACGCGGCCCTTGCCGCCTCTGCCGCGCCCACCGGCCTGCCGGATGAAGAGCTGTTGCGCGAACTGGTCCTGCAGGTGCTGCGGCAAGAGCTGCAAGGCGCGCTGGGCGAACGCATCACCCATAACGTCCGCCGCCTCGTCCGCCGCGAGATCAACCGCATCCTCAGCGAGGCCGAACAGGGTTAGGGCCGGGGCTGGGTTGGGCCGGGTGGCTAGGCCGGCGGCCCCACGCTTTCTGCCAGAGCCAGCAGCGCGTCAAGATCGAGGTTCTCTTCCAGATGCGCGGCAAGGCGGTCGAGCGTGTCCTCGACCTGATCCTCATAGGCGATCACCGGCGCGGTGGAGCCAAGCTCGGCCAGAAAGGCCGCCCGGAAGGCATCGGCGCTGAACAGACCGTGCAGATAGCAGCCCCGCACCCGCCCGTCGGGCGAGGCCGCCCCTTCGCCCCTGCCATCGACCGTCAGCCAGGCCCGCTCCGTGTCCGGCCCCGTCGTGCGCCCGAGGTGGATTTCGTAACCCGCAACCGCATCGCCGGTCGGCCGGAAGAAGGCCTGCGACAGGGCAAGGCGCTTTTCGGGATGCAGCACCGTCTCCACATCCAGAAGGCCAAGCCCCGCCACCCGCCCGGGCGCCCCTTCCAGCCCCTCGGGATCGTCGATCCACTGGCCCAGCATCTGATAGCCGCCGCAGATGCCCAGCACCCGCCCCCCGCGCCGCCTATGGGCCAGAAGGTCGATATCCCAGCCCTGCGCCCGGAAATGCGCGAGGTCCGCAATCGTGTTCTTCGATCCGGGAAGCAGGATCAGATCCGCATCGCCGGGCAGGGCGCGGCCCTGTTCCACGATCTCGACGCTGACCTGCGGATCGGTCGAGAGCGGGTCCAGATCGTCGAAATTGGCGATCCGGTTCAGCCTGGGAACGGCGATCCGGATCGGGCCGCCGGGGCGGCTGGCGATCTCCATCACATCCTCGGCCGGCAGGCGCCAGGCCTCGGCGAACCAGGGCAGGATGCCCAGGGCGGCCCAGCCGGTGCGCGCGGTGATGATCCGCATGCCCTCGTCAAAGAGCGTGGGATCGCCGCGGAACTTGTTGATCAGAAAGCCCCGGACCAGCGCAAGATCGTCGGGGTCCAGCACGGCTTTTGTGCCCACCAGCTGCGCGATCACCCCGCCCCGGTCGATATCGCCGGCCAGCACGACCGGCACGCCGGCGGCGCGGGCAAAGCCCATGTTGGCGATGTCGCCGGCACGCAGATTGACCTCGGCCGGGCTGCCCGCGCCTTCCACGATCACAAGGTCGCGCCCCCGCGCCAGCCGGTGAAAGCTGTCCAGCACGGCGGGCAGCAGGCTGGCTTTCTGCCGGCCATAGTCCCGCGCCTTCAATGTGGCGAAGCGGCGGCCCTGCACGATGACCTGCGCGCCGGTCTCGGATTCGGGCTTGAGCAGGACGGGGTTCATGTCGATCAGCGGATCCAGCCCGGCGGCACGGGCCTGAAGCGCCTGGGCGCGGCCGATCTCGCCCCCGTCGAGGGTGACGGCGGCGTTGTTCGACATGTTCTGCGGCTTGAACGGCGCGACCGAGAGGCCGCGCCGCAGGCAGGCGCGTGCCAGCCCGGCCACCAGCAGGGATTTGCCGACATTGGACCCGGCGCCCTGGATCATGATCGCTCTGGTCAAGCGGGCTCTCCGCGTTTCGGCCCTTGCCCCGGAGGGACGGTCGTTTCGGGTACCGTCCCCATCGGGCCCCATCGGGCCGTCAACGAAAAACGCGGCCCCCGAAAGAGCCGCGCAAGTCACGATGGGGGTCGACAGGCTCAGGCGGCGGCGCGGGCCTGCTCTTCCGCGGCCTGACGACGCTCGCTTTCCTCGCGCGACAGGGCGACAGAGGTGCGCACACCCTTGCTGACGAAATCCATCAGCCCCTGAACGACACGCTCGTTCGGGTCGATCCCGGCGCAGCTCAGCACTTCGCGGCCATCGCGCGAGCGGGCCCAGCGGGCGATCTGTTCCGGTCCGTTGCCGTATTTCTTGTCATCGGCGATGGCATCGTCCAGCGCAGCCAGGACCACCGCGGCAAAAAGCTTGCGCGCGCGGTTGCCCTGCTCGTTGTTGTACGCGGTGCCATCAACAAAATCTTTCATCGGACTTCCTTTTGGTCTTGCTCTTGCGATTCCTCGGGCTTGCGGAATATGCCCTGTTCGAGCTGATTCGGGGATGCTCGTTTTGCATACCATCTATGCGCTTTGCGCATGGCTTGACGGCTGTCTTAACGAAATCTTGTTAGGTTGCGGGTCAGCCATCGGCAAGATATAGCCCCCCGGCACCATCCATTCAAGTTTTCGCCACATTCTGGTCACAAATCAGATTGCGGCCCTTCGAATCGAGGATCTCTACATGTCTGACGGGCCTTTGCCTTCCATCAGCCCCCGGCATCGCCTGACGATCCTCGAGGCGGCCCGGCGCGCCGGGCGGGATCAGGTGCTGCCCCGCTTTCGCAGGCTGACCGCGGACGAGATTTCGACCAAGTCCGGCCCTGCGGATCTGGTGACGCTGGCCGACACCCTGGCCGAGGCGCAGATGATCGCCGAGATCTCGGAGGCCTGGCCCGAGGCCCTGGTCGCCGGAGAAGAGGCCGTCGCGGCGGACGAAACCTTGCGCGCCCAGATGGCCACGGCGGAATGGGCCGTCGTGATCGACCCGGTCGATGGCACCTGGAATTTCACCAAGGGTCTGGCGCTTTTCGGCATGATCATCGCGGTGCTTCATCGCGGCCGGCCCGTCCATGCCCTGCTGTTCGACCCCATCCTCGACGACTGGATCGAGGCGACAGCGGATGGCCCGGCCACGATGACCTCGGGGTCCGCAGCCTCGGACGAACGGGGCCCCACCCCGCTTTCCACCTCGCGCGAGACGCGGATCGAGCGGATGAACGGCTATGTCACCCTTGGCCTGTTTCCGCGGGCGCTGAAGCAAAGGATCGTCACCGGCTTTCCCGATTTCGCCCGCATCACCTCGCTCCGCTGCGCCTGTCATGAATATCGGCTCGTGGCGCAGGGCCATGCCGAGTTCGCGATCTCCGGTCCCAAACCGCATCCCTGGGATCATGCGGCCGGCGTTCTGGCGGTGCAGCGGGCCGGCGGTGTGGCGCGGATGATCGACGGAAGGCCCTATGATGCGGGCATCCTGCGCGGCGTCGTCCTGGCCGCGGCATCGCAAGAGGTCTGGGATCAGATGGCGGAGCGCTACGCCTATCTGGCCGAGATCTAGGGCCGCGGGTCTGCCCGAGGCGGCCCGTCAGTCCTCTGCCCGTCAGTCCTCTGCCCGCCAAAGCCGGGCCTGACCGGCCGACATCTCCCCCGTGGCGCGGTCAAAGCGCAGATGCGCGATCCCGTAGCCGCCCGATTGGGTGAAGAGGGTGCCCGCCTCCTTCTCTCCGGTCAGGATCGCCGTGCCCACCGGCGCGGCCCCTTCGATCCGGACACGGGCAAGACCCTTGCGCAGTTCGGTCTTGTGCTTCATCCGCGCCGTGACTTCCTGCCCGACATAACAGCCCTTGCGGAAATCCACCCCGTGAAGCCGCTCGAACCCGGCTTCGAGGATATAGGTCTCGCCGTCCAGCTCGATCCCCGTTTCGGGGATGAGATGGGCCACCCGGATCGCCTCCCAGTCGACAGCCTCGCTGACATCGTGGGCGCCATAAAGCCGCCAGCCCAGCGCCGGATGACGGGGATCGGGCAGCGCGCCCTCCGGCGCCGGCCCCACCCCGCGCGAAACGGTCAGATCGGTGGGCTCGATCCGCACATCGGCGCGCAGGCGATACATCCCGAGCCGCTTCTGCAGCATGTCGGCAAGGCTCTCGTCCACGTCGATCAGCAGGCTGTCGTCCTCGCCGATGACAAGGAAATCGGCAAGATACTTGCCCTGCGGCGTCAGAAGCGCGGCATAGACGATGCCCTTGTCGGTGGCCTTCGAGATGTCATTGCTCACCAGCCCCTGCAGAAAGGCGACCCTGTCCTGCCCGGCGACCCGAAGAACGCTGCGCCCCATTCCCGACCTCTTACCCTGCGTCGCGGAACTGCATCCGCTCAAGCTCTGCATAAAGACCGCCGCCGGCGATCAATTCGTCATGCGTGCCCCGGGCGGCGACCCGGCCCCGGTCCATCACCAGAATATGGTCCGCCTCGCGGATGGTGGAAAGCCTGTGGGCGATCACAAGGACGGTGCGGCCCGTCGACAGCCGCGCGATCGCCTCTTGCACCAGCGCTTCCGAACGCAGGTCGAGCGCGCTGGTCGCCTCGTCCAGCAAGAGGATCGGCGTATCCCGCAACAGCGCCCGGGCGATGGCGATGCGCTGGCGCTGTCCGCCCGACAGGGCCGATCCGCGCGGGCCGGCCGGGCTGTCAAGGCCGGCGGGCAGCTTGGGCAGGAATTCGGCGATATGGGCGGCCTCGACCACCTCCATCAGCCGGTCTTCGGGGATATCGGTGCGGCCCAGCAGGATGTTCTCGCGCAGGGTTTCATCGAACAGGACGGCCTCCTGCGTCACCACGCTGAAAAGGCCGCGCAGATCGGGCAGGGCAAGATCGGTGACAGGGGTGCCGCCGATGGTGATCCTGCCGCTATCGGCATCGACCAGCCGGGCCAGCGCCTTGAAGATCGTGCTCTTTCCCGCCCCCGAGGCGCCGACAAGGGCGGTGGTGCGCCCCGGTTCGGCCCGGAAACTCACCCCGTTGAGGACCGGTGCCGCGCCATAGGACAGATGCACATCCTCGAAGACGACATCCGGCGTGCCGGTGGGCAGCGGGGCGGGGCGCGCGGGCGAGGTGATCGTGGGCTCGATGGCAAAGATCGCCCGGATCCGCTCGATACTGGCGGCGGCCGATTGCCAGAGGCCGCTGATATTGCCCAGCCGGCGCAACGGCTCGAAAGCCAGGGACATGGCGGCGAAGAAGGACATGAACTGCCCCACCGTCTTGTTGCCGGCGATGATCTCGGCGCCGCCGTAGAACAGGACGGCCAGAAAGCCGAGCCCGGTCATGATGTCGATCAGCGAGGGGATGGCCGCCTGTCCGATGCTCGAGCGGGTCTCGGTCCGGATCCGGTCGCGCACCAGCAGGGCGTAGCGGTCGGACTGATAGCGTTCCAGCGCGTTCAGCTTGACGGTTTCCAGCCCGTGAAACACCTCGTCCAGACGGGTCGACATCCGGGCGGCAACCTCGCGCGCCTGGCGCGCGCGGGCGCGCACATAGCGCTGCGCCAGAAGGGCCGGGGTGACAAGGATCGGAATGCCCAGAAGCGCCAGCAGCGTCCAGCGCCAGTCAACCGCAAGCGCCACCGCGAAAAGCGCCACCACCGAGACGAGATCGCGGCCTATCCCGGTGATCACGCCCGACCAGATCTTGTTGATGGCCGAAACATCGCCCTGCACCCGCTCGATCAGCTGTCCGGGCGGATTGTCCTGGTGGAACCGTCCGTCCAGCCGCATCAGATGCGCCAGAAGATCGCCGCGCAGCTGCGCGGCGGTGACTTCGCTGATCCGGGTCAGCAGCACCCGGTGGCCGAAAGAGGTCAGCGCCCGCGCGAGGAAGATGGCCAGCACGGCCACGCCCACGGTCCAGAGCGCCTCGCTCCGCCCGTCGACGAAGATGCTGTCGAACATGGGTTGGACCATCGCGGCGAAAAGGCCGAGGCTCGCCCCTTCGACGGCCATCAGGACAAGGGCGACGGCCAGCAGCCGGGAATGTGGCGCAAGGTAGCCCTTCCAGAGCCAGCGCAAGAGACCGGAAGGAGTGGCCTCGGTCATCGGGGCAGGGGCCCTTGGGTCATTCGCACTGCGCCATATGTCCATTGTCTGGCGGGCTTGTCCGCCGGCGGTCCGGCTCATGTAAGCCGGGGGCAGGGTCTGAGCAAGCCTGTCGGCAAGGATCGGCGCGAGCGGAGCAGGAACATGCTGGCGGCTGCGGGGGGGGGCACGGAAAATTTGGCCAAATTTTCCGTGTCTGCGGCGGTCCTTGGCTGCAACCGTCAGAGCGGCAGAGCGTCAGAGCGTCAGGGGGGGGCGGGGCCTGTTGGCCCAATGGCCCCCCCCTCGACCCGCGCACCGCCAAAGGCCCTTTCGGCAGCCGCGTCGCCATGATGGGGACAGGCCACCAGATGCCCCGCCTCCAGTGCCGTCATCTGCGGCCGGTTCCCCGCGCAATCCGGCCGGGCGATGGGGCAGCGGGTCCGGAAGACGCAGCCCGAGGGCGGCTTCAGCGGAGAGGGCAACTCCCCCTCCAGCACCGGGCGCACCCGCGCCTTTTCCAGCACCGGATCGGGGATCGGCACCGAGGCGATCAGCGCGCGGGAATAGGGGTGGCGGGGGGCCGAGGTCAGCGCGCGGGCGCTGGCCTGTTCCATGACCCGGCCCAGATACAACACCAGGATCCGGTCCGAGACATGGTTCACCACCGACAGGTCATGCGCGATGAAGATCATCGTCAGCCCCATGTCGCGCTGCAATTCGCGCAACAGGTTCACCACCTGCGCCTGCACCGAGACATCCAGCGCCGAGACCGGTTCGTCGCAGATCAGAAGCTTCGGCCGCAGGATCAGCGCGCGGGCGATGCCGATCCTCTGGCACTGGCCGCCGGAAAATTCGTGCGGGTAGCGGTTGATCAGGTTGGGCAGAAGGCCCACCCGCTCCATCAGCGCCTGCACGCGGCCGCGCACCTCGGCGCGGCTCAGGCCGGGCTCATGGGTGACCAGCGGTTCGGCGATGATCTCGCCCACCGTCATCCGGGGGTTCAGCGCGGCGAGCGGATCCTGAAACACCATCTGCACGTCGCGCCGGTGGCGGCGGCGCTGGCGGGGGTTCATCGCGGCAAGATCGGCGCCTTCGAATCGGACCTGACCGCCTGCGACCGGCACCGTCCCCACGATGGCGCGCGCCAGCGTGGATTTGCCCGAGCCGCTTTCCCCCACCACGCCCAGGCATTCGCCCGGCGCGATGTCGAAGCTGACGCCGCCCACCGCCTGTAGCTTGAGCGCCTTGGTCCAGGGCCAGGCGCCCTGCGGGATCACATCGAAGGTGACGGCAAGGTCACGGACGGACAGCAGGGCCGCGCTCATGCCACCGCCTCGATCGCAAGGTGGCAGGCGCGGCGGCGGTCCGGCCCCTGCGCCGTGAGCGGTGGTCGCGTGGCCGCGCAATGCTCCAACGCCTGCGCGCAGCGGGGCGAGAAGGGGCAGCCGGGGGGAAGGCGGCTCATGTCGGGGGGCTCTCCGGCGATGGTGAGCAGCGCCTCCTCCTCGCGGTCGAGGCGCGGCACCGCGCGCAGAAGGCCCGCCGTATAGGGATGGGCGGGGGCGGCGAACAGCGCCTCGGTCGGGGCCTCTTCCATGATCTGGCCGCCATACATCACCATCACCCGGTCGCAGAAGCCCGCAACGATGCCAAGGTCATGGGTGATCAGGATCACGGCCGTGCCGAAATCGCGCCGCACCTCGGTCAGGAGTTGCAGGATCTGCGCCTGCACCGTCACATCCAGCGCCGTCGTGGGTTCATCCGCGATCAGAAGGCGCGGGCGGCACAGAAGCGCCATGGCGATCATGATCCGCTGCCGCATCCCGCCCGAAAATTCATGCGGATACATGGTGATCCGCGCCGCCGCATCGGGGATGCGCACGGCATCGAGCATCCGCGCCGCCTCGGCCACCGCCGCGCGCTTGCCCAGCCCCTTGTGCAGCATAAGCACCTCGGCCATCTGATCCGACACCCGCATATAGGGGTTGAGCGAGGTCATCGGATCCTGAAAGATCATCGCGATTTCCTGCGCGCGGACGCGGTTCAGTTCCTTCACCGGCAGGTCGAGCAGGTTGCGCCCGTCAAAGCGCACATGCCCTGTCGCGCGCCCGTTTCGCGCCAGCAGGCCCATCGCGGCATAGGCCGTCTGGCTTTTGCCCGAACCGCTTTCGCCGACGATGGCCAGCGTCTCGCCCGCCTCCACGGCCAGCGACACGCCGTTGACCGCATTCACCTCGCCATCGCCGGTGGTGAAGGTGACGCGCAGATCCTCAACCTCGAGCAGTGCCATCCCTAGCGCTCCTTCGGGTCAAGCGCGTCGCGCAACCCGTCGCCGACGAAGAAGAAGGCAAAGAGCGTGGTGACGAAGAAGAACAGCGGAAAGGCCAGCTGCCAGATCACCCCGTATTGCATCTGCCCCGCCCCCTTGGCGATCAGCGCGCCAAGCGAGGTGTTGGGTTCCTGCACGCCAAGGCCGAGGAAGCTGATGAAGCTTTCCAGGATGATCATGGTCGGAACCAGAAGCGAGGCATAGACGATCACGATCCCGGCCAGATTGGGCACGATATGGCGCAGGATGATCGTCATGGGCCGCACGCCGATGGCGACCGCGGCCTCGACGAATTCCTTGTTCTTGATCGTCAGCGTCTGCCCCCGCGCGATCCGCGCCATATCGAGCCAGGAAATCAGCCCGATCCCCACGAAGAGCATCAGGACCGAGCGTCCGAACATCACAAGAAGCAGGATCAGCACGAACATGAAGGGGATCGACAACAGGATATCGACCGTCCGCATCATCACGCTGTCGATCCGGCCGCCGAAATAGCCCGAGGTCGCGCCGTAAAGCGTGCCCACGACCACCGCGATCAGCGCGCCGACAAGGCCCACCATGATCGAGATGCGGGTGCCCTGCACAGTGCGGGCGTAAAGGTCGCGGCCCAGATCATCGGTGCCGAAATAATGCCCGTTCGACAGGGACGGCGCGCCAAGCTCGGCGATGCGGCCCATGATCGCCCAGTCGATTTCCTCGTTGCTCCACTGCGCGAGGAACCCGCCGAAGAAGGCGAAGATCATGATCGCGATCAGCACGAACAGCGACACCATCGCCGCGCGGTTGCGCGCGAACCTCTGGCGCGCGTCCTTCCAGAGCGACCGGCCCTCGATCCCCGCCCCCGTGGCGGCATCGGTCAGGGCGTCGGTGGTGGATTTGCTCACAAGCATGGCGCGCCCCCCTTACAGCCGGATCTTGGGGTCGATCCAGGCGTAGAGGATATCGACCAGAAGACTGAAGAAGATGGTCAGCGCCCCCACAAGGATCGTGATCCCCATGATCACCGAATAATCCCGGTTCAGCGCCGAATTGACGAAGAATTGCCCGATCCCCCCGGTCGAGAAATAGACATCGACCACCACCGACCCGGTGATCATCAGCACGAAGGCCGGGCCAAGGTAGGACAGGACCGGCAGCATCGCGGGCTTCATCGCGTGCCGCCAGATGATCCGGCTTTCCGGCAGGCCCTTGGCCCGCGCGGTGCGGATGAAGCCCGCGTTCAGCACCTCGAGCATCGAGGACCGGGTGATCCGCGCGATGGACGCCATGTAGGAGGTCGACAGCGCAATGACCGGCAGGATCACATGGTTCCACTGCCCGCCGTTCCAGCCGCCCCCCGGCAACCAGCCCAGCCAGAGCGTGAAGATCAGCACCAGGATCGGGGCCAGCACGAAATTGGGCAGCACCTCGGCCCCCACGCTGACGCCGACGGCAAGGTAATCGAGCCAGGTATTGTGCCGCACCGCCGCCAGCACCCCCAGCGTGACGCCGACCAGCACGGCGGCGACGAAGGCATAGCTGCCATAGACCAGCGTCACCGGAAAACCCTGGGCGATGATGTCGTTCACCGTCCGGTCACGATACTGGAACGAGGGGCCAAAGTCGAAATGCACGACCACCCGGACGACATAGTCCCAGATCTGCTTCCAGTAGGGCTGATCCAGCCCGTATTGCGCCATGATATTGGCCATGACCTGCGGCGGCAGCGCGCGCTCCGAGGTGAAGGGCCCGCCCGGTGCCGCGAACATCAGCACGAACGAGATCACGATCAGGATCAGCAGCGTCGGAATGGCGATCGCCAGCCTGCGGATGATGAAATTCAGCATTGCGACCCCTCGGGAATCGGATCGGACCCCGCGCCCGTTCCGGGGTGCGGGGTCCGCTGGTCAGGCCGGGGGCCTATTCGCTGGCGGCGATGTAAAGGTCGCGCGAATACCAGTTCTGCAGCAGGTTCTCGACAGGCCAGCCACGCAGATCGGGGTTCATCATCTTGGCCGAGGCATAGTGATAGATCGGGATGATCGGCATGTCCTCGGCGATGATCATCTCGACCTGCTGGTAAAGCGGGATCGGGTTCTCCGAGGTCCGGGCCTCCACCATGATCGCATCGACCTCGGGGTTGGAATATGCCGCGTCGTTATAGCCCGAATTCGTCGTCACGAGGTCAAGAAAGGTCGAGGCCTCGTTATAGTCGGCGCACCAGGCGCCCCGGGCCATCTCGTAATTCTGGTTGCCCCGCAGATCGAGGAAGGTCGCCCATTCCATATTGGCCGTCGTCGTGTCGACGCCCAGCGTCTGTTTCCACATCTGCCCCATCGCCACCGCGATCGAGGCATGGGCATCCGAGGTGTTGTAGACCAGCTCGAAGCTCAGCGGATTGTCGGGGCCATAGCCCGCCTCGGCCATAAGCTCCTGCGCCAGCGCATTGCGCTCGGCCTGGGTCATGGCGGCCATCGGCACTTCGGGCACGTCCCAATCGGCCATCGCCCAATGGGTGAAGGTATAGGCCGGCACCTGCCCGCCCGCGAGGACGTTGTTGACGATGATGTCACGGTCCAGCGCAAGCGCCAGCGCCTGCCGGACACGCACATCCTTGAAGGCCTCGGGTCCGCTGTCGCTCAGGTTGAAGTTGTAATAGTAGGAACAGGAGACCGGAAAGCTGACGGCCTGATCGGGATATTGCTCGGCCATGCGCGGGAACTGGCCGGCGGGCATGTCGGTCATGTCCAATTCGCCCGCGAGGTAGCGGGTCAGGGCGACATTCTCGTCATTGATGATCAGCGCCGTGACCTTGTCGATGATCGTGGCGTCATTGTCGCGGTAAAGCGGGTTGCGCTCGCGCACGAGGCGCTCCTGCGGGACATATTCGGTCAGGACATAGGCCCCGTTCGAGACGATGTTCCCGGGCCGGGTCCATTCGCGGCCATGCGCCTCGATGGCGGCACGCGGAACCGGATAGGTCGTCGCCGCCGACAGCATCAGCGGGAAATAGGGCAGCGGCTCGGCCAGGGTCGCCTGCAGCGTGAAATCATCCAGCGCGACAACCCCCAGCGTATCGGGATCGGCCTCGCCCGCGATGATGTCAGAGGCATTCTCGAGCGCCATCAGTTCGAGGAACCAGGCATATTCCGACGCGGTCTCGGGGTTGGCGACGCGCTTCCATGCATATTCGAAATCATGCGCGGTGACGGGTTCGCCATTCGACCAGACGGAATCGTCGCGCAGAAGGAAGGTATAGGTCAGCCCGTCGTCCGAGACATCGTATTCCAGCGCCACCCCGGGGATCAGGTTGCCCTCGGCATCCTCGTTGAACAGCCCCTCGAACAGGTCGCGCGCCACGGCAAAGCCTTCGACATCCTCGACCATGCCGGGGTCGATCGAGGGGAAGTCGTCCAGCACGCGATAGGTGAATTCCTGAACCTCGGCCAGCGCCTCGCCGGTGACGGGGTGGGTGGCCTGGGCCGAGGCCATGCCGGCCCCAAGCACCAGGGCTGCGGCCGTGGTTGCGCGCAACGTCGCTGCAATCGTCATTTTCTTCTCCCATATGCTGGGGGCCCGTCACGCCGCGCGCCGGCCCTGTTCTGCATCTGCTGCCCCGGCCCGGACTGGTCCGGTTGCGGGATGCACGATCTTTGGGCCATTGGCGCGACAAGGCAAGAGGGTGAGGTGATTGACCTTGCGGCAACCTCCGGTTGCCCCGGCTTCGGACAGGGCTTGCACCGAACTTGCACCGAACTTGCACCGAACCTGCACAGGACTTGTGCATTCCCAATCCCCCCCGACGCGGCTAGAGCTTCCCCAGGGGCGCAGCCGACCCGCGCCCCGCCATGACAGCGCCCCACCCCCGGGCCACCCGCCCCCACAGGACACCGCAGATGCCAGCCGCCGATGACCCCAGACCTGCCCCGGATGGCCCGTCCTCCCCGGATCTGACCCTCGATCTGCGCAAGGAACTGCCGCCGGCGCTGCGCGTCCTCCTCGCCGAATACCCGCGCGAGGCCTGGCAGAGCGATCCCGGCTTTCACGGCCTCGTCAGCTTCTGGCTCGAGCGCCACCAGATGTTTCGCCAGCTGATGGCGGCGATGCAGTCCGAAACCCGCACTGTCCTCGACCGCAACTCCGATCCCGCCGCCTTCGCCGCGCGCCTGTCGCGCTACGGCGGCATGTTCGTGCAACAGCTGCACGGCCACCACCAGATCGAGGATCACCACTATTTCCCGGTTCTGGCGACTCGCGATGCCCGCATCTCCCGCGGATTCGAGATCCTCGACAGCGATCACCACGCGCTCGACGGCCATCTCGACGGCTTCGTGAAGGGCGCCAATGCGGTCCTGCAACGCCTGTCCGATCCCGCGGCCTTCGCCACGGCCGCCGGCCGCTTCGAGGCCGATCTCGTCCGGCTGGAGGCCTTCCTCGACCGCCACCTTGTCGATGAAGAGGAACTGATCGTCCCGGTCCTGCTGAAATACGGGCACGCCGGCCTCGGCTGACCCCCGCCCCTGCTTCTTTTGTTTCCAAATATCCCGGGGGGAGGCCCGGCACGGGCCGGGGGGCAGAGCCCCCCCCCCCCCCGGGCCCCCCCCCCCCCCCCCCCCCCCCCCCCCCCCCCCCCCCCCCGCCCCGGCCCGCCGGCACCCCACCACCCCGCTTTGCCCCTGCCTTTACCCTTGCATGCCCTCCCCGCATCGCTATAAGGCCCCATCCTTCCGCGACGATTCATGAACCGCGCAGTCTCTCGTGGCCAGGGTGCGGAAGGCAACGCCCTGACCTATGAAATGCGCCTGGAAAGAACTGGAGCACGCATGCCGCTTTACGAGCATGTCTTCATCTCGCGCCAAGACCTGTCGAACACGCAGGCCGAAAGCCTCATCGAACATTTCTCCGCCGTCCTCGCCGACAATGGCGGCAAGGTGCTCGAGAACGAGTACTGGGGCGTCAAGACGATGGCCTACAAGATCAACAAGAACCGCAAGGGGCATTACGCCTATCTGCGCACCGACGCCCCCGCGCCGGCCGTGCAGGAGATGGAGCGCCTGATGCGCCTGCATGACGATGTCATGCGCGTGCTGACCATCAAGGTCGACACGCATGAAGAGGGCCCCTCGGTCCAGATGCAGAAGCGCGACGAACGTTCCGACCGCGGCCCCCGCGAAGACCGCGGCCCGCGGCGTTGATCTGACAGGAAAGGACCACAGACATGGCAACCAAACCGTTTTTCCGTCGCCGCAAGTCCGATCCGTTCGAGGGCGATGGCGCCCCCGTGATCGACTACAAGGACACCCGCCTCCTGCAGCGCTACATTTCCGAGCGCGGCAAGATCGTCCCCTCGCGCATCACCGCCGTGGGTGCCAAGAACCAGCGCAAGCTCGCCCAGGCGATCAAGCGCGCCCGGTTCCTGGCGCTCCTGCCCTATGCCGTGAAGTAAGGAGAGACCGAAATGGAAATCATCCTGCTGGAACGCGTGGCCAAGCTTGGCCAGATGGGCGATGTGGTGAAGGTGAAGGACGGCTATGCCCGCAACTTCCTTCTGCCGCAGGGCAAGGCGCTGCGCGCCAATGCCGCCAATATCGCCCGGTTCGAAACCGACAAGGCCCAGCTCGAGGCCCGCAACCTCGAGACCCGCAAGGAGGCCGAAACCCTCTCCGAGCGGCTCGATGGCCAGAGCTTCATCGTGATCCGTTCCGCCTCTGACGGCGGCGCGCTCTACGGCTCTGTCACCACCCGCGACGTGGCCGACGCCGCCACCGAGAACGGCTTTTCGGTCGACAAGCGGCAGGTCGTGCTGCAAGGCGCGATCAAGGAACTGGGCCTGCACCCGGTCACGATCCGCCTGCACCCCGAGGTCGAGGCGACGGTGAGCGTGAACGTGGCCCGCTCGGCCGAAGAGGCCGAGCTTCAGGCCGCCGGCAAGTCGATCCAGGAACTCGCCGCCGAGGCCGAGGCTGCCGCGGAATTCGAGATCGCCGAATTGTTCGACGAGATGGGCGCGGCCCAGGACGGCGAAGACCTCTGATCGCCATCCCGTTCCGACGGTTTACGGGGGCTGCGACGCAAGTCGCGGCCCCTTTTTCTTTCAGTGGGCATTGGTGATGTAGGGTGGGCAAAGCCCACGCGCGACCCCACCCCGGCCCGGTTTCCGGAACGTGGGCTTCGCCCACCCTACCGCAAGGAAGGGCGGGCCGCCTTCTGCCGAAACCCGCTGCGCGACAGACTGCCGGACAGCCCAGATGGGGCCCGTCGATCTGCCTCCGCAGCGCATCGCCCTGGGCTCGCTGATCCCCGTGTCTTCGTCACAGGTTCTTGCTTTCCCTGGCGTGAGGCGCCGATCTGTCCGGCGGCGGCCCCGGGAGGTTGCCGCGTAGGGTGGGTGAAACCCACCCTACGAACTCAGTCCTCGTCGAGCGCTTCGACGGCCTTTTCCAGCTCTTCCTTGCTGGCGGTCTGCTCGGTGACCTGCGCCAGGCCGAAGATGTGGTCGATCACCTTGTCTTCAAAGATCGGGGCCTGGATCTGCTGGCGCGCCTGGAGGTTCTTCTGCACGAATTCAAAGAATTCGCGCTCCTGTCCCCGATACTGGCGGGCCTGGGCGATGATCGCCTGGGTCAGCTCCTGGTCGGTGACCTTCACCTCGGCCTTCTGGCCGACATCGGCCAGAAACAGCCCCAGCTTGACACGACGCACGGCCAGCCGGCGATGCTCGTCCGTGGGCTCGATCGTGTCGTGGTTGTGGTCGTGGACCTCGGGATGTTCCTCGTGCCAGAGCTGATGGGCGATCTGGCCCGCCTCGGCGGTGACAAGGCTTTCGGGCAGGTCGAATTCCACCACCTTGTCGAGCGCGTCCAGAAGGCCGCGCTTGGCCACCGCGCGGGCGGCCCCGGCATATTCCGCCTCGAGCCGCTCGGAAATCTGCGCCTTCAGCGCGGCCAGATCCTCGGCGCCGAACTGCTTGGCCAGCTCATCGTCGATCTTGGCGGCCACGGGTGCCTTCACCGCCTTGACGGTGCAGGTAAAGACCGCGGCCTTCCCGGCCAGATGCGGGGCCTGATACTCTTCGGGGAAGGAAACCTCGACATCCTTCACCTCGCCGACCTTGACGCCCACGAGCCCTTCTTCAAAGCCCGGAATGAAGGAGTTGGAGCCCAGGACCAGCGGGTAATCTTCAGCCGCGCCGCCCTCGAAAGCCTCGCCGTCGATCTTGCCGACGAAGTCGATCACGACCTGATCGCCGTCCTTGGCCTTGGAATTGGCCTTGCGATCCTCAAAGCTCTTGGCATTTTCGGCAAGGTTGGCCAGCGCCTCGTCAACCGCGGCATCCTCGGCCTTCACGACCAGCCGGGTCAGCTGCAGCGCCGACAGATCGACCTCGGGCACATCGGGCAGGCGTTCGTATTCGACCGTCACCTCGACGTCATCGCCCTCTTTCCACTCGGGATTGGCCATCTTGACCTCGGGCTGCATCGCAGGCCGGTCGCCGGTCTGTTCCATATGGGCCGAAAGGGCGCCGTCGATGCTTTCCTGCATCGCCTCGCCCAGAAGACGCTGGCCGAACTGCTTGCGCAGCAGCGCCATCGGCACCTTGCCCTTGCGAAAGCCCTTCATCTCGATCCCGGGCTGGGCCTCGAGCAGCTTCTCGGTGACTTTCTCGTCAAGAGCCGCGGCGGTAACGGTGATCGAATACCCGCGCTTCAGACCTTCGTTCAGGGTCTCGGTGACCTGCATATCGTCGTCCTTTCCTGGGCCGGCTTTCCCTGTCCGGCCAATCCGATCTGGTGCGGGTGAAGGGACTCGAACCCCCACGCCTCGCGGCGCCAGAACCTAAATCTGGTGCGTCTACCAGTTCCGCCACACCCGCACATGCCTTGCGGCGACGGGTTGCCCCGCCGCCGGAATTGCGCGGTGTCTAGCAAAGCGGTGCAGGGGATGCGAGGGGAAAACGACATCGCAAAAATGGACGCGGATTAACCTTTTCTTGCCACATTTCGCCGCAATCCTGACCCTGACAGAAATCCGATGCGGGGCCTTCCGATGCAACTCCAGACCGCCCGTTCCGAAGCCCCGACCCGGGCCGAAGCCCTGACCCGTCCCGCGCCTGAGGCGCGTCCCGCGCTGGCGGCCCTGGCCCTGTGCGAAGGCGCAATGGTCCTGACGCTCGATGGCGATTGCGCGGTCGAGGATCTGACCCCCGGCGCGCGGGTCATCACCCGCGACAGCGGGATGGCCCGTCTGGTGGCCCTGACCTTCGCCCGCGAAGAGGCCGAGGTCATCTGCGTCAAGGCCGGATCGCTGGGCCAGAACCGCCCCGAATACGACAGCACCATCCTGTCCGGTACCGCCCTGCACCTGCGCGACTGGCGCGCCAAGGCCTTTCGCGGGACCGAGCGGGCCAATATCCGGGCCGAAGAGCTGGTCGATGACCAGTTCGTCCTGCGCGGCGAAGCCCGGACCCGCCGCGTGGTGACGCTGGTCTTCGACCGGCCGCATATCCTTTATGTCGACGGGCTGGAGCTGGCCACCGCCGCGGCCTGAGGCTTACAGCGCCAGATCCCGGAACACCGCCGGAAGCATCTCGGGCAGGTCTTCGGCGATAAGCCCGGGCCCGAAGCGACGCGCGCAGTCCACATGCAGCCCGGCCGCATTGGCCGCGGCACTGACGGTTGGCAATCCGCGGGCAAGCAGGCCGGTGATGAAGCCGGCCAGCACATCCCCCGATCCCGCTGTCGCCAGCCAGGGGGCGGACCGATCGTAAAGGGCCGCGCTCAGGCAGGTTGATCCCTTTGGGGCCGCGATCACCGTGTCGGGCCCCTTCAGCAGGACTGCGCAACCCGCCCGCCGGGCCGCCGCGCGCACCGCCTCGACCTTGGACAGATCGCCCTCCGGGTCTGCGAGGCGTGCGGCGATATCGGGAAAGAGCCGGGCAAACTCGCCATCATGCGGTGTCAGGATGCAGGTCTCGTGCAGCATCCCGAACAGGCGCCGCGGATCGGCCGCATAGGCCGAAAGCGCATCGGCATCCAGCACCACCGGCCGCCCGGAGCCAAGCGCGACCGGCACCAGCGCCTCGGCCCGGGCAAGGCCCATGCCCGGCCCAAGACACAGCGCGTTGTACCGCCGGTCGGCCAGCAGACGCTCGAGCGCCGCCGCATCATGAAGCGGCCGCAGCATCACCGTATCCAGCCGCGCCGCATTCTCGGACAGGGCCGACATCGGGCAGGCGACCGTCACCAGCCCCGCCCCCACCCGCAGCGCCCCGCGCGCCGAAAGCCGAGCCGCGCCGCCTTCGCCCGGGCCGCCGGCCAGGATCAGGGCATGCCCATGCCCGTATTTGTGCCCCTTGCGTTTCGCCAGCCAGAAGGGTTCGGCCCCGGCAAGCCGCACGACATCGGGGGCAGGCTGATCGAAGCGGCCCGGCTGCGGCAGGCCGATATCGGCGACCACAAGATCGCCGCAAAGCTCCGGCCCCTCGCCCAGATAATGGCCAAGCTTGGGGCGGTGGAAGGTCACGGTCAGATCGGCCCGCAGCCGACAGCCCAGATTGCGCCCGCTGTCCGCCGACAGGCCCGAGGGCAGATCGACCGCGACGGTCGGCACACGCAGCATCACCCGCTCCATCCAGTCGGAGATCCCGGAGGGAGCGTCCCTGCCAAGCCCCGTCAGCGGCCGGGTCAGACCGGTGCCGAACAGCGCGTCCACGATCAGGTCGGGCACCTCAAGGGGGGCAAAACCGCTCATCACGCCGCGCGTCGGATGATCAAGCGGCAGGGTCTCTCCGATCGCGGTCCAGCGCGTCCGGTTCGTCGCCGCATCGGGGGGCAGGGCGGCGGGGTCGCCCAAGGCGAAGCAGGCCACTGTCCAGCCGCGCCCGGCCAGAAGGCGCGCGATCACGAAGCCGTCGCCGCCGTTGTTGCCGGGCCCGCACAGCACCGCGGCGCGGTGCGGCCCCTCCGCCAGTGCGGGCCAGCGCGCCAGCGCGGCTTCGACCACGGCCGCGCCCGCCCGCTCCATCAGGTCAAGCCCCGTGACCTGACCCGTGGCGATCGCAGCGGCCTCGATGGCGCGCATCTGGGCGGAAGTCAGGACTTCGCACATGTTATGGTCAGGCACTTTTCTCACGCTGCCCAAAAAACAATCAAAGCGATCACAATTTCATCTCCTATGTCGGATTCGTCTCGGTCGGATCGGCTTCCCCGGAGGCGTGAATTGTCCCGGTCCGACTTTGATGGTCTCACGCCGGTTAAGGCCAATGCAAGGAGAAGCACGCCATGAAGAAGATCGAGGCGGTGATCAAACCCTTCAAGCTCGATGAGGTGAAGGAAGCGCTTCAGGATGTCGGCGTGCAGGGCCTGTCGGTGGTCGAGGTCAAGGGTTTCGGCCGCCAGAAGGGCCATACCGAGCTTTATCGCGGCGCGGAATACGTTGTGGATTTCCTGCCCAAGGTAAAGATCGAGGTGGTTCTGGCCGACGACCAGGTCGAGGCGGCGATCGATGCGATCATCGGTGCGGCCAAGACCGACAAGATCGGGGACGGCAAGATCTTCGTTTCGCCCGTCGAACAGGCGATCCGCATCCGCACCCGCGAATCGGGCGAGGACGCGCTCTGAGAGCGCCCGACCGACCGCCCGAAACCAACGTCTTTTACAAGGGGAAGCCAAGACATGAGCAAGGACAAGATTCTCAAGCTGATCAAGGACGAGGAGGCCGAATACGTCGATATCCGCTTTACCGATCCGCGCGGCAAGCTGCAGCACGTGACAGTCGTCGCCGATCTGGTGGATGAGGATTTCATCGAGGAAGGCTTCATGTTCGACGGCTCGTCGGTCGCCGGCTGGAAGTCGATCGACCAGTCCGACATGAAGCTTCTGCCCGATCCGGCAAGCGCCTATGTCGATCCGTTCTATGCCGAAAAGACGGTCTGCGTGCATTGCAACGTGGTCGAGCCCGACACGATGGAACCCTATGACCGCGACCCCCGCGGCACGGCTGTCAAGGCCGAGGCCTATCTGAAGTCCAGCGGCATCGGCGACGTGTCCTATTTCGGACCCGAAGCCGAGTTCTTTGTCTTCGACAACGTCCGCTACTCGGTCGCCATGAACAAGGTCAGCTTCGAGGTCGACGGCGCGGATTCCGCCTGGAACACCGATACGGAATACGAGGCCGGCAACATGGGCCACCGTCCCGGCGTGAAGGGCGGCTATTTCCCCGTGAACCCGATCGACCATGCCCAGGACCTGCGCTCGGAAATGCTGTCCACGATGAAGCGGATCGGCATGAAGGTGGACAAGCACCACCACGAGGTCGCCTCCTCGCAGCACGAGCTGGGCCTGATCTTCGGCTCGCTCACCCATCAGGCCGACGAGATCCAGAAGTACAAGTACATCATCCACAACGTGGCCGATGCCTATGGCAAGACCGCGACCTTCATGCCCAAGCCGATCGCCGGCGACAACGGCTCGGGGATGCATGTCAACATGTCGATCTGGAAGGACGGCAAGCCGCTCTTCGCCGGCGACAAATACGCCGACCTGAGCCAGGAGGCGCTGTGGTATATCGGCGGCATCCTCAAGCATGCCAAGGCGCTGAACGCGCTGACCAACCCCGGCACCAACAGCTACAAGCGCCTGATCCCGGGCTTCGAAGCCCCGGTGCTGCGGGCCTATTCGGCGCGCAACCGGTCGGGCTGCATCCGGATCCCGTGGGCCGAATCGCCCAAGGCCAAGCGCGTCGAGGCCCGCTTCCCCGATCCCTCGGCCAACCCCTATCTGTGCTTCGCGGCACTTCTGATGGCGGGCATCGACGGCATCAAGAACAAGATCGACCCCGGCCCCTCCTCGGACAAGGATCTCTACGATCTGCCGCCCGAAGAACTGGCCGCGATCCCGACGGTCTGCGGCAGCCTGCGCGAGGCGCTGGAAAGCCTCGAGGCCGATCACGACTTCCTGCTCGCCGGCGGCGTCTTCACCAAGGACCAGCTCGAGGGCTACATGGCGCTCAAGTGGGACGAGGTCTATGCCTTCGAACACACGCCGCACCCGGTGGAGTACAAGTACTACTACTCCTGCTGAACGCCCCCGAGGTCAGGGGCGGCACGCGCCTCCCCCGGCCCGGCTCTCAACACCTGCGGGCATCCCGAAAGGGATGCCCGTCTTCGTTGCGCCGGCCGACACGCGCGCCCGTCGCCCCTCTCCGTCTCGCCCCGCAAGCCCGACCCGGCGGCGCGCCGCCTGACCCGCGAAAACCGCCCCCTGCTTCTTTTGTTCGAAAATATCCCGGGGGGAGGCGAAGCCGGGGGGCAGAGCCCCCCTCGCTTCTCTCCGCTCAGGCGACCCCGGCCGGCTCCTGGCGCTGCCGGGCAACAACCGTCGTGTGGATCGAAAAGACCACCGCACCGCTGCGGGGCAACCGCCGGATCACCTGCCGCTCGCTGCGCAGATAGGCCGATCCGGCGCTGCCGACCGGCCGGGGAGCGGCCTCCGTATGGGGCTGGAACAGGCGGGGATCGTCATAGGCCAGGAGGTTCGCCCGCCAGAGGGGCTGCTCCGGGCGGACCATGTCGAACATCCGCTGCACCCGTGTGGCGATGCCCGCATCATAGCGCGCCACCGGCACATGGATCCGCGTCAGGGGCTGTCCGATCTTCTCGGCCAGGGTCCAGGCGGCAGGAAAGCACAGAAGTGCGGCGGTCAGCACATGTTCGGCGCCATGCTTCTGTTGGATGCAGAAATCCTCCTGCACCAGCCGCGACAGGGTCTCCAGCGGTGCCGCGCGGTCGACCCCGACCCGGATCCCGTCGGGCCGGATCACCGCGTCGCGCGCGACCTCGAAATCCGTCCTCGACGACAGCTCCGCCAACACCGTCTCAAGCAGTTCCGCGGCCGCCTCTTCCGCTCCCGGCAAGAGGCCGATCACGTCAGCGGATCTCTCTGCGACCAACCGGGCCTTCTCGGCCAGCTGCGGCCCATAGGCGCCGTCGATCCGCAGCCAGTCGCCCGGCGCCACGGGCGCCATCTGCGGCAGGGCGCGGGCTGCGGCGGCCAGCTGGTCGGCGGGGATGCTGTCCTGCAGAAGGGCGCTCATCGCCGGCACCCTTTCCGCGACATGGCCTTGTCGCAGTCGAACCAGCCTCCGCCTCCGCCCCGAAGGAACATGCGGTCATCTCCTTGCAAGGTGCCTTGATGAACAGCCCATTCAATAGCCGCTACAGCGACCGCCGCAAGATCGACCCGACGAAGGGCGAGCGCCTTGCCGACGGCAGCCCCAATGACAACGACCGGGTCGAGATCGGGCCGACCCAGCTTGCCTTTGCAGAATGGGCCGCGGCGGGCCTGGCCCCGCCCGACCTGACGGCGATGCGCGCCTACCGGCTGCAGCGGCTGGTGGATCAGCTTGTCGCGCGGGATATCGGCGCGCTTCTGCTGTTCGACCCGCTCAACATCCGCTACGCGACCGACACGACCAACATGCAGCTCTGGAACAGCCACAACCCGTTCCGCGCCTGCATGGTCTGCGCCGACGGGCATATGGTCATCTGGGAATACCGCAACGCGCCTTTCCTTGTCGGGTTCAACCCGCTGGTGAAGGAGATCCGCTCGGGCGCGGCCTTCTTCTACAACACGAGCGGCGAGAATACCGCGAAGGACGCCGCCTCCTTCGCCGGGCAGGTGGGTGAGGTGATGGCCGAACATGCCGGGGCCAATCGGCGGCTCGCGGTGGACAAGATCATGGTCCACGGCCTGCGCGCGCTGGAACGCGCCGGGTTCGAGGTGCTCGAGGGCGAGGTTCTGACCGAGCGCGCCCGCGCGGTGAAGGGCCCCGACGAGATCCTTGCGATGCGCTGTGCCCATCACGCCTGCGAGGCGGCGGTGGCCGAGATGGAGCATTTCGCGCGCACAGAGGTGCCGAAAGGCGGGGTCAGCGAGGATGACATCTGGGCCGTGCTGCACGCCGGCAACATCCGCCGGGGCGGCGAATGGATCGAGACGCGGCTTCTGGCCTCGGGACCCCGGACGAACCCCTGGTTCCAGGAATGCGGGCCGCGGATCGTGCAGATGAACGAGGTGGTGGCCTTCGATACCGACCTGATCGGCGCCTATGGCTTCTGCGTCGATATCAGCCGGACATGGTGGATCGGGGACCGCCCGCCCTCGAACGCGATGGTCGCGGCGATGCGCCATGCGCGCGACCATCTTGACGACCATTTCGCGCGGCTGCGCCCCGGGGTCAGCGTGGACGAGTTGTCACTGGAGGGGCATGTGCTGGCGCCCGAGTATCAGCGGCAGAAATACAGCTGCAAGATGCACGGTGTGGGGCTTTGCGACGAATGGCCCTACGTGACCTATCCCGACGGCTTCATGCCGGGCGCCTTCGAGGGGGTGGTGCTGGAGCCCGGGATGGTGATCTGCATCGAGGCGCTGGTCAGCCCCGAGGGGGGGGATTTCTCGATCAAGATCGAGGACCAGGTCCTGGTGACCGACACGGG
>JBHYFN010000006.1:0-118466 GCA_051859505.1 Paracoccaceae bacterium | reverse complement strand
GGCCGCGCCCCAAATGCTGGGCATCGGCGCGACCGAGTCGCCCGATCCCCTGACCGCGGCAGGGCAAGGCACCGGGATCACGCTCGCGCCAGAGGGCCGGGCCGAGGTGCGCCATGTGATCGGTGCCATCGCCTGGCCCTCGGGCGAGGCGGTTGCGGATATCCGGGCCGAGGGCGATACTCTGGTCGTGACCGGCGAAGGCGGCGCGCGGCGGGAGGTGCCGTTCGACTCCGCCTTCCTGCGCTAGGGAGGGACCATGCCGCTTGAACATGCCGATACCGATCCCCGGATGCCCTATCAGCTGCCCTTCCCCAAGGATGCGCTGACCGAGATCGTGATCCCCAAGGCCATCCCCGAGGATGACCGCCTCTGGGTGCCGCAGGCCGAGAATGTCTGGTTCCGCCCGCTTTGCCTGAACCGCAGCCAGGGCTACTGGATGAACCTTCTGAAGGTGCGCAAGGCCGGTGTCCTGTCGCGCCACCGCCATCCGCAATCGGTGCATGGCTTCGTGCTCAAGGGTCGCTGGCACTACTTGGAACATGACTGGATGGCCGAAGAGGGCGCTTATGTCTTCGAACCGCCGGGCGAGACGCATACGCTGGTGGTGCCCGAGGGGGTCGAGGAGATGATCACCTATTTTCAGGTCAACGGCATCATGTATTATGTCGATCCCTGGGGTAAGCCCTTGGGATATGAGGATGTTTTCACCAAGATCGACATGTGCCGCACACATTTCGAGGCGGTGGGGCTGGGCGCGGATTACGTCGACCAGTTCATCCGCTAGACGATGGGCAGCTTCAAGGACGCGCGCATTCTGGTGATCGGGGGCACCTCGGGCATCGGGGCGGCGATTGCCGAAGGGTTCAGGGCGCAAGGTGCGGATGTGACCGTGACGGGGGCCGAGGCGGGCCGCCCGGGTGCCGTCACGCTGGACGTGCGGGACAGGGCCGCGCTCGAGGCGGTCGTGGCGGGCATGGGGCGGCTGGATCACCTGATCTATTGCGCGGGCATCATCCGGCGGGGGGATGAGCATGACCCGGCGGTCTTTGCCGATGTGCTGGCGATCAACCTGACCGGGGCGATGATCGCCTGCGCTGCGGCCCGTCCGCTTCTGGCGGAAAGCAAGGGCACGATCATCCTGACCGCCTCGATGCTCAGCTGGTTCGGGGGTGGGCTGGTGCCGGGCTATGCGGCCTCCAAGGGCGGCATCGCGCAGCTGACCAAGTCGCTGGCCATCGCCTTTGCGCCCGAGGGGATCCGGGTCAACGCGCTTGCCCCCGGCTGGATCGCCACCGCCCTGACCGATCCCCTGCGCGACAATCCGGCGCGCGAGGCGGCGATCCTGTCACGCACGCCGCTGGGCCGCTGGGGCCGGCCCGAGGATCTGGCGGGGCCGGCGCTGTTCCTTGCCTCGCCCCAAGCCGGTTTCGTCACCGGCGCGGTGGTGCCGGTGGACGGGGGTTATCTTGTCGCTTGAGGGCGGCGGCCCGACGGATCAGACGATCTGCGGATAGAGGAACACCCGCGTGCCAAGGGGCACACGCTCGTAAAGCTCCATGATATGTTCGTTCAGAAGCCGCGCGCAGCCGTTGGAAACGGCCGTTCCGATGGTGTTGGGCGCATTCGTGCCGTGGATGCGCAGGAAGGTATCCCCGCGCTCTGGCGTGAAAAGGTACAGCGCCCGGGCACCAAGCGGGTTGTTCACGCCCCCGGGCATGCCGTCGGCATAACGGGCATATTGCTCGGGCGAGCGGGCGATCATGTCGGGCGTGGGCGTCCAGGCCGGCCACTCCTTCTTGGCCCCGACGGTGAAGACACCGTCCTCGTAAAGCCCGGGCCGGCCGACACCCACCGCATAGCGGATGGCAAGCCCATCCGGCAGGGTCCAGTAAAGCGCAAAGCGCGACGGATCGAGGTGAAGCTCATAGGGCTCGATCCCGGCCTGCACCGGGACGATCCGGGGCGCATTGGGATCGATCGGCGGCGAAACCTCGAGCGAGAGAGGGGCGGTTTCCTGCGCAAATGCCGGCACCGCACCAAAAGCACAGGCAGCCATGCCTGTGGTGATCAATGTGCGTCGTTTCACGGGCGAACCTCCTGTTTCTTGTGATCGAGTTAACCCAAACACCATCAGCATCCAACCCGGATTGAGCAGAAATCCTTTTGATTTGTCCAGTTTACAGCAGCTGATCACGAATTCTTCAACTGTCGTGGCGGACTTGCGCGTTTCCTGTATCCAGCAGTGAAACGAGTTGGAGAGGTCGAGCATGGCACGGAAACCAGCGTCCCGCAGCGGCATCAAACGGGTCAACCTCGCCCTGCAGGGGGGCGGCGCGCATGGGGCCTTTACCTGGGGCGTGCTGGACCGGTTGCTTGAGGATGGTCGGCTGGAAATCGCCGCCATATCAGGAACTTCTGCCGGTGCGATGAATGCTGTTGCGCTGGCCGACGGGATCACGGCCAGCGGACCGGACGGCGCCCGCGAGAAGCTTGAACAATTCTGGAAAGCCATCAGCAAGACCGCCCGCGCCTCGCCGATCCGGCGGGCGCCGATCGACGTTCTGATGGGGAACTGGAGCCTCGACCTGTCGCCCGGATACCATCTGGCCGACATGGCAAGCCGGATGCTCTCTCCCTACCAGCTCAACCCGTTGAACATGAACCCGCTGCAGGATCTGCTGTCCGAATGCATCGACTTTGACAGGGTGCGCAGCTGCCGGGGATTGCAGCTTTATATTTCGGCGACGAATGTCGAAACCGGCAAGGTCAGGGTGTTCGACAGCAGCACGCTTACGCCCGAGATGGTCATGGCCTCGGCCTGTCTGCCGCATCTCTATCAGGCCGTGATGATCGACGGCGTGCCCTATTGGGACGGCGGATATATGGGCAATCCGGCGCTTTACCCCTTTCACTACGGCTCGGACACGGCCGATATCCTTGTCGTCCAGATCAATCCGGTCGAGCGCAAGGGCGTGCCCCGCACCCCGACCGAGATCCAGAACCGCATCAACGAGATCAGCTTCAACTCGAGCCTGCTGAAAGAACTGCGCGCCATCGAATTCGTCTCGCGCCTGATCGAGGAGGGGCGCCTTGATCCGGTGTCCTATCGGCAGGTGCGGCTGCATATCATCGGCAATCAGGATGCGCTCAAACCGCTGGGAGCCTCGTCCAAGCTGAATGCCGAATGGGCCTTCCTGACCCATCTGCGGGATCTGGGCCGCGAGACGGCGGCAGACTGGCTCGCGCAGCATTTCGATGACATCGGGCAGCGATCCACGGTGGATCTGCGCGCGATGTTCGAAGGGACCATCTCTTCGCGGTCGGCGGCAGAGTAGCGCCGAAGGGCGCCTGTTCAGGCTCTTCCACGGGGGATCCAGCAGCCTTGAGCGGGGGAGCCCGAGTTGCAGAAAAGCGCACATGACCGCCGGGGTTGAGGCGGCCCCTTTCCATGGCTTGGCGCTTGGGTTTAGGTAGGGTCAGATGGTGGGGGTAGTAGACACGATGAAGCATCCGTTTCTTCGGTTGAGGTTCAGTGCGAGCCTGCTGGCGCTCGTGGCCGCGCTTCCGGCGGCGGCGCAGGACCGGGGCGTCAGCTATACGCTTTACGGCACGCCCGGCCTGATCGAAATGCCCTCTGCCATCAGCGCAAATGATGGCGAGATCGTGGGCACCATCTCGCTCTCGGGAACCGAGCAGCGCAACTCCTTTACCTTTCAGATCACGCCGCGGCTTTCGGGCACCTTCCGCTATGCCGGCGTCGAGGATTTCGAGGGGCCGGACACGCGTCGCTACAACGACCGTTCCTTCGACATTCGCTATCGCCTGACGGACGAAAGCGAGTGGGTGCCGATGATCGCGGTGGGCCTTCAGGATTTTCTGGGCACCGGCCTCGCCTCGGCCGAATATATCGTTGCGACCAAGACGCTGTCGGACTCCGTACGCCTGACGGGCGGGATCGGCTGGGGGCGGCTGGGCAGCTACAACGGCTTCTCCAATCCCTTCAGCATTCTGGATTCCTCCTTTGAGGATCGGCCGAACATCATCGGCAACGAAAGCCTTGGCGGCGAGCCGAACTGGGAGACGTGGTTTCGCGGGGATGCGGCGATCTTTGGCGGGATCGAATGGGCGGCCTCTGAGAAGCTGATCGTCAAGGTCGAATATTCCTCGGACGACGGCTATCGGAACCTTCAGGGCGACAGGCTTTTCGACCGGGATATCCCGCTCAACTTCGGCCTGACCTACCGCCCCGGACCAGGTTTCCAGACAAGTGCCGCCCTGCTTTACGGTAGCGAACTTGCCGTCTCGGGCACGATCTTCATCAATCCCTCGAACAGGCCCTTCATGGACGGGATGGATATCCCGCCGCCGCCCGTCGTGGTGCGACCCGGTGGAGCCGAAGCGGCGCGCAGCTGGGATCTTGCGACGCAGCCCCCCGAGGCCGTGACGGCCGCGCTGCGCAATGCCCTGCGCGCCGAAGGGATCGAGCTGAACGGGATCGAACTGACCGGAACCACCGCGCGCGTCAGGTATACCAACACGCGCTATCGCCCCGAGGCACAGGCCATGGGCCGCGTGGTGCGCGTCCTGTCGCGCGAATTGCCCGCCTCGATCGAGACCTTCACCCTTGAACCGATGCAGCGCGGCATCCCCCTGTCGCAGGCAAGTTTCTCGCGCAGCGCAGTCGAGCACTTCGAGAACCGGCCCGGCGGATCCGACGCGATGCTGGCCGGGATGAACCTGCAGGATGCGGGCTCTGCCAGCGGGCTGACCGAGGTGCCGCCGGTGCGCGATGCCTTTTCCTGGGGTGCTGCGCCCTATGTCCGGCTGTCCTATTTCGGAGGCAACGCGCCGGTCGTCTATCACATCGGCGGTGAGGTTTCCGCCACCTACCGGTTCCGCCCGGAGCTTGTCATGGCCGGTGCGGTGTCGCAGCGGCTTCTGACCAACAGCGGCGAGGTGGTCCCGGCAGAGAGCGAGGATATCCCGATCGTCCGCAGGAATGCCGCCGTCTATTTCCAGGAGGGCAATCCCGGGATCGAATACCTGACGCTTGCGCATTACGGCCGTCCGGCGCCGAACCTCTACAGCAGGGCGACCGTGGGCTATCTCGAGCGGATGTATGGCGGGGTTTCGGCCGAGCTGCTCTGGAAGCCGGTCGACAGCCCCTGGGCCGTCGGGGCCGAAGTCAATTACGTCATGATGCGTGACTTCGACATGCTCTTCGGGTTTCAGGATTTCGAAACCGTCACCGGCCACGCTTCGCTTTATTATGCCTTCGACAACGGCTTCAACGCGCAGCTGGACGTCGGCCGCTACCTGGCCGGCGACTGGGGCGCGACGGTCGGACTTGACCGGGAGTTTCCCAACGGCTGGAAGGTGGGCGCCTATTTCACGCTGACCGACATGTCGTTCGAGGATTTCGGCGAAGGATCCTTCGACAAGGGCATCCGGCTGACCATTCCGACCGATTTCATCATCGGACGGCCCAACAGGCGCACGATCGAAACCTCGATCAGTTCGCTGACCCGCGACGGCGGCGCGCGCGTCGATGTGGACGGACGGTTGTACGAGACGGTTCGCGCCGGGCATTACGACGAGCTGTCGGAAAGCTGGGGCAGGTTCTGGAGATGAGGATGCGTCGGAATAGCGTGTTTGCCCTGCTGGCCTCGGCCCTTGTCGTTTCGGGCTGTTCGGACGCACCCGGATCGGGTGAAAAGCTGATGGGCACGATCACCAATGTGCTGCCGGTGGTGTTCGGCGCAGGCGGCGATGATGTGGGCGCCGCCCAGGGCGCGCCCGCCGGATTCACCGCCGATGCGATCGCGGCGAACCCGGAAAACTATGTCCTGTTTTCCATCGCAGCCCTCGGGATCACCGAACCCGCGCGGCTGATCGCGTCCAATGGTCGGGATCAGACCTTTGTCAGCCAGTCCGGCTTCACGGCGGCCTACCGCGATGGCGTGCTTGTCGCCACAAGGGGGCTGCTGTCCGATCTGCATTCCGCCGAGGCCGACGCTCTGCGGGCCGTGCTGCGGGCCGGTGGCGGCACCCTGACCCGCGAATCAGAGGCGCTGGACAGCTTCGACACGACGATCCGCTCTACCTATGAGTGTGTCGTGACGCGGGCTGACATGGAAGAAATCAACCTTGGCGTGCGCACGATGCGGGCCCAGCGGTTCGATGAGCGCTGCCAGGGCTCTGGCGTCATCTTCGAGAACATCTACTGGGTCGATAACGGCGGCGAGATTGTGGCATCGCGGCAATACGTCTCGCCGACTGTTGCATATTTGCGCAGTAATCGGCTCTGAATGAGATCTGCCGCCTGTGACCCTTGGACAAGCGACTTGAGTTGAGGTTTCAATGGGGCTATAGCGGACCCAACGCTTTTCTATCAACTGGAGTAAGAATATGCGCCTGACCAAAACCCTCGTCGCTGCCGGTGCCGCAACGATGATCGCCACTGCCAGCTTCGCTGGTGGCTTCGCTCCTGCCGTTGTGCAGCCCGACATCGTCGTGATCGAGCCCGTCGAGTCGCCCTCGACCTGGGGCATCATCCTCCCCGTTGCCGCTCTGCTCCTGCTGGCCGGCCTGGCCGCTTCGTCGAGCAGCTCGGACTCGGGCACCGAATCCTGATCGGTTCCTACCGAACGGAAATGGTTTGAAAGGCGGGCCTTGGCCCGCCTTTCTGCTTTTCGGGCCCCTTTCGCTTTTAAGGGCCCCTTTCGCTTTTCGGCGTCTCAGCTTGTCAGCGCCGCGCCATCATCGCCAATCGGATCAGCATCCTTTCCACAAGGGCCTGCTGCGGTGCATTGCTGGCCGAGCGTAGTTGCAGATCCGTGTCGATCAAAAGCCCCAATGCGGTCTCAAGCCGCTCTGTCCCCCAGCGCGACGCCTGCCGGACCGCAAGATCGCGACGCGGCCCGAACAGGGGCGGCCGAAGCTTCGCCACCCCCTGCGCCGGCCCGCCCGGATCGCTGCTGATCTGGTGCAGCTGGCGAAAGTGGCGCAGCGCCGCGATGCAGATCGCGACCGGCCCCGTTCCCTGCGCATAAAGCCGGCGCAAGATCCCTGCGATCTCGTCCCGCTTGCCCTCTGTCACGACCGTCAGCAGATCGCCGGGATCGGCATCGCTCGACTGCGGGGCGCAGGCGGCGATATCGGCCGGGCCAAGCGCGCTGCCATCGCCGCGCTTGTAAAGCCCCAGCTTCTCGATCGTCTGACGAAATGCCCCCGGATCCAGTGATCTGGAAAGATCGCCCAGGGCCGCCCGCCCTTCCGGCTCGATCTGTTCGATACCCGCGGTTTTCAGCAGCGCCGCGATCTCTTCACTTCCGGGCGGATCGTCATAGAGGACGATCGAGACGGCGCTCTTGTGGCCCTCGAACAGCTTTCGCAGGGTCGAGCGTGCCGTCAGCCCGCCCGCCGTGACGATCAGACAGGCATCCCCCTTGGACCAATCGTCCAAAGCTGTGGCAATCGTCTTGGCCAGGCCGTCCGTCGCATCCTCCAGCAGGGTGACGCGCGCGCCGGGAAAGAATCCTTGCGCCTTCAGCGAATCCAGCAGCAGAGAGGGATCCTTGCGCAGATCAGCACCCTGAATCCGGGTCAGGCGCATTTCGCCCTCTCCCTCCGGGCCGATCAGCCGTGCCACGACTTCCTGCCTGCGCGTCGCGACGCGCATCACATCCTCGCCGCAGATCAGCGCGGCCGGCGTGTTCGGGTCCGGGGCGCGAAACCAGGCCGCAGCATCGCGGGCCGACAGTTTCATCGCCCTACCACGCGGAAGCCGCCATGATGAGCCGGTTCACGACCAGATCGGCAAGCGCCTCGGCCAGCCTGTCCCGGGCGTCGTCGGCCGCGGCGCGCGTGGCCACCGTGGTGCCGGTCGCGGAATAGCCGGTGAAGCTGGTGACGCTGCCGCGGGCAAGCTCCAGTCCGGACGCCCTTTCGGCCAGCAGGTAGTCGGTCCGGCCGGTCAGGTTGTAGCGCGTCACCGAACCGCCGGGCGTGATGGCTGCCGAAACCTCGTCGATCCGGGTCTCGAGGCGCAGATCGTAAAGCGGGGTTGTCGCCCCCCCAAGCCGATCTTCAAGGGCCGTCCGAAGCCTGTAGTCAAAGACCGTGTCAGAGGCGGTCGATATGTCGACGCTCTGTCGCAGCGCCCGTGCCGCACCATTCGGGGCATAGGCAGGGGTGAAGCCGCAGGCCCCCAGCGCAAGGCAGCCCAGAAGGGCCGCCCGGCGAGTCGGGACCTCAGGCGACCACATTGACGATGCGGCCCGGCACGACGATCAGCTTGCGCACCGCCGCGCCATCCAGCGCGCGCTGCACCGCTTCGTCGGCCATGACGCGGGCCTCGATCTCGGGGGCGGCCATGTCTTTGGGCACCGTGATCTCGGACCGGCGCTTGCCGTTGACCTGGATCGGCAGGGTGACGGTGTCCTCGACCAGAAAGGCCGGGTCCGACTTGGGCCAGGGGGCGGTGGCGACCAGCCCCTCGCCGCCCAGATGGTGCCAGATCTCTTCGGCCAGATGCGGGGTCATGGGCGACATGAGCTGGCCCAGCGCGCGGGCGGCCTGCCGTTTCACCGCGCGGCTGGCGGCGGATTTGCCCAGCGCGTTGGTGAAGGCGTACAGGCGGGCGATGGCGGCGTTGAAGCCGAAGCTTTCGATGCCGACCGTCACCTCGTGGATCGTCTTGTGCATGGCGCGCAGGAGTGCCTCATCCTCGGCCGGCTGCGCCTCTTCCGGGGCGCTGTCCACCTCGGCCACCAGCCGCCAAACGCGGGCGAGGTGCTTTGCAGCGGCCTCGGCCCCGGCGGCGGTCCATTCCACGTCACGCTCGGGCGGGCTGTCGGAGAGGACGAACCAGCGCGCGGTATCGGCGCCGTAGGTTTCCACGATGCTGACCGGATCGACCACGTTCTTCTTGGACTTCGACATCTTGGCCGAGGGGATGACCTCGACCTTCTCGCCGGTCGCCTTGAGCGCGCCGTCCTCGACCTCTTCGGGGAAGTGGTAGAGCGGGCGGCCCTGCGCGTCGCGGGTCATGTAGATTTCGTGCGTCACCATGCCTTGGGTGAACAGCGCATCGAAAGGCTCGATGGACTTCGCCGGCAGGTGGCCGGTGATCTGCATGGCACGCGCGAAGAAGCGGGAATAGAGCAGGTGCAGGATCGCATGTTCGATCCCGCCGATATACTGGTCCACGTTCATCCAGTATTCGGCATCCTCCATCACCGTGGGCGTGGTGGCACGAGGCGCGGTGAAGCGGGCGAAATACCAGCTGGAATCGACGAAAGTGTCCATCGTGTCCGTCTCGCGCCGGGCGGGCGCGCCGCACTTCGGGCAGGCACAGTCGCGCCACGACGGGTGACGGTCCAGCGGGTTGCCGGGGATGGAAAAGTCGATGGGCCGGCCATCCTCGTCATAGGGGAGCGCGATGGGCAGATTCTCTTTCCGCTCGGGCACCACGCCGCAGGCGTCGCAATGCACAACGGGGATCGGGCAGCCCCAATAGCGCTGGCGCGACAGGCCCCAGTCGCGCAGGCGGAACTTGGTGACGCCCTTGCCGATGCCCAAGCCCTCGCAATGGGCGATGGCAGCCTCCACCGCCTCGGCCCCGGTCTGATGCTCGGCCCCGGCGAAGTTGCGGATGTAATGGACCGTCTGGTCCTTGGGGGGGACATAGGCCTCGGTCAGCGGAGCCTCGTCCGCCCCTTCGGCGACAAAGACGACGGGGATCGGCAGGCCGTACTTCGTGGCAAAGTCGAAGTCGCGCTGATCGTGCGCCGGCACGCCGAAGATCGCGCCGGTGCCATAGTCCATCAGGATGAAGTTGGCGATATGGACGGGCAATTCCCATGTGGGATCAAACGGATGGCGCACGCGCAGGCCGGTGTCGAAGCCCAGCTTCTCGGCCTTCTCGATCGCCTCTTCTGTCGTGCCGCCGCGGCGGGCGCTGGCGCAGAAGGCGGCAACCTCGGGCCGTTCCGCCTCGAGCCGTTTGGCAAGCGGATGGTCGGGCGAGATGCCGAGGAAGCTTGCTCCCAGAAGCGTGTCGGGGCGGGTGGTATAGACCTCGATCTCGTCGAACCCCTCGGGCCCGTCGACCAGCGCGAAGGGAAACTGCAGGCCCCGCGACCGGCCGATCCAGTTCGACTGCATCAGCCGCACCTTGGCGGGCCAATCCTCAAGCCCGCCGAGCGCGGTCAGAAGATCCCCGGCGACGTCCGAGATCTTGAAGAACCACTGCGTCAGCTCTCGCCGCTCGACCTCGGCGCCCGAGCGCCAGCCCTTGCCGTCGATCACCTGTTCGTTGGCCAGCACGGTCATGTCGACCGGATCCCAGTTCACCACCGCATTCTTGCGGTAGACGAGGCCGGCCTTCAGGAAATCCAGGAACAGCGCCTGCTGCTGGCCGTAATACTCCGGGTCGCAGGTGGCGAATTCGCGGGTCCAGTCGATGGACAGGCCCAGGGGCTTCATCTGCGCGCGCATGTCGGCGATGTTCTGGTAGGTCCAGTCCTTGGGATGGCCGCCCGAGGCCATCGCCGCATTCTCGGCCGGCATGCCGAAGGCGTCCCAGCCCATCGGGTGCAGCACGTTATGCCCGGTCGACAGCTTGTAGCGCGCGATCACGTCGCCCATCGTGTAGTTGCGCACATGGCCCATATGGATGCGCCCCGACGGATAGGGGAACATCTCGAGGACATAATACTTGGGCTTGTCGGCGCTGCGCTCGGCCTTGAAGGTCTGGGCATCGTCCCAGGCGGCCTGCCATTTGGCTTCGATCTCGGCGGCTGAATAGCGCTGCATTCTGTCGGGTCTTTCCTGCACGGGACGGGCGCCGGGACAGGGCCCCGGAGCAGTCGGTCGCGCCGGTTATAGCCCGCGATCCGCGATCCGCAACTGCCGCGCACGCGACAGGATGGCGTCTTCGACGGCGCGCGCCGTATCGGGCGCGACAGGCCCGCTGCGGGTTGCCAGCGCCACATTCAGCGAGCGCGCATCCAGCGCCGGATCCGACACATAGATCGTGGCGCGATAGGCGGTGCCCCCACCCGGCGGCGTGCCGAAACCCGTGACGATGACGCCGGTGAAGGGGTCGGCGCTTTCGATGGGCAGGAAGTTCAGAACATCCAGCGACGCGTACCAGAGATAACGGTTGACCGCGACCGTTTCGGCCCCGCGGGTGCGGGTCGCCTGAGCGGTGACGGTGGCCGCAGGGCCGACGCGCGCGCCCCCGGATCCGGCGAAGGGCGACCCGGATCCGCAAGCTCCGAGCGCCAGCCCAAGACCCGCAAGAAGGCCAAGGCGCGAAAGGCGGTTCAGAGCTGTCACGGGCAGGCCCCCCGGGGATGATCGCAGTCGTTCAAGGTGTAACGAAGCCGCTTGACCGTCACAAGCCCTGGCGGGGCAGGAACGCCCGAGGCGTGCAGCACATCAAGGGAAGGCTACCCCAAAAAGAAAGAGCGGCCCCGAAGGACCGCTCTGACTTGTGCCAAGTGGCAGCGGATCAGAACTCGAAGGTGAGCTCGACCGTCGCACCCGCCATGAGGTCGGGAGCACCGATCTCGTCGTTCATCGGGTTGTTGCTGTCGTCGGCGTAGGACGCGAGCAGCGAAGCGCCGCCGCCCAGGTCGTAGGTCGCGGCGATGTAGTAGGCATCGCCGTTGTCCAGAAGACCGGCCCAGGCTTTCAGACCGTTGCCGATGTCGTAGGTGCCTTCAATGCCGAACTGGCCGTCAGCGCCCTGATCGACGTCGTAGAAGACGTCAACCGTGATCGGGCCGTCGGCATAGCCGGCCGACACGCCGAAGCTGTCGTCAGCAATGTCGTTCGAGGTGTAGTAGGCGCCCAGCGACACGGGGCCGATCGGGTAGCCGAGTTCCACACCGATCGACGTTTCAGTCCCGTCGGTCAGGTAGGCCAGCTTGGCGTCGGCGCCAGCGAAGTTGGTCGACACGGCCAGACCGAAGATTTCCGGCGTCGGCCCGAACGAGTCCTGATAGGCGGCCTGGAAGCCGAAGTTGCCGAACGAGCCGCGGGCATAGACCTGCATCGCGTCCAGATCGTTCGTGGTGAAGGCGTTGCCGTCGATGCCGACGCCCCAGGAGACCATGGCCTCGACACCACCGAACGTGACTTCACCGCGCAGCATGGCGTCGAAGTCGGCCACGTCAAGGTGAACGTCCTTGTCGTTGAAGCCGGCAACGGCCGAACCGTCAACACCCGACCATTCGCTGTCAGCGACGGGGTCGACGTCACCGAAGTACAGGCCACCCATGTCGGTGGTCAGCGAGAGGACGTAGCCGCCCGAGATCAGGTCGGCGCCGAGGCTGTCGCTGGCGACGTCAAAGTCGAAGGTTGCCGAGGCGGTGATGCCGTTGTTCAGCTCCTGGCTGAGCGTCACGCCAAGGTTGGCGTCCCAGTAGAAGTTGTCCTTCACGGTGTCGTTGTAGCCCAGGGTGGCCGAACCACCGAAGGAGACTTCAGCCGCGGCGGCGCCAGCAAGGCCGACCATCGAAGCCGAAGCAAGGAGGATGCGTTTCATGATATTTCCCTCGTGTTGCATTCCCGAGAATGCCAGTCCGACTAGCATTGACAATGTGTTTGCGCCCGAGTGACTGAACACTCAAGCGAATTGACCCCGCAAGACCCGCGAGCCTGCAAAATGATGCAACGGGGCCACACAGGCCAGGGCGGCCCGGAGCGCCCGGTTTGCACAGGGTCGGATGGACGTTTTCAAGGAGGCCTGCCTGGTGGGATTGAGCGATATTCGTCAAGGAGTTGCAGAGGCTGCGCAGAAGGCTGGCCGGGCGGCAGGGGATGTCGCGCTGATCGCCGTCTCGAAGGTGCAGCCGGCCGAGAGGGTTGCGGCAGTTCTGTCACAGGGCCACCGCCTGTTCGGAGAGAACCGGGTGCAGGAGGCGCAGGACCGCTGGCCGCCCTTTCAGGAGCAGTGGCCGGGAATCAGCCTGCACCTGATCGGCCCGCTGCAGACGAACAAGGCGCGCGCCGCCGTCGGGATGTTCGACGCGATCCACACGGTCGACAGGATGCGGCTTGCCACCACGCTGGCCCGCCTCGCGCAGGAACGCGGCGCCTCGCCCGACCTTTTCGTTCAGGTGAACACGGGGCGCGAGCCGCAGAAGGCCGGTTGCGATCCCGATGCGGTCGATGATCTGGTGGCGGCCTGTCGGGGGATGGATCTGCCGGTCGTCGGGCTGATGTGCATCCCGCCCGAGGACGAGGATCCCGAACCCCATTTCGCCGCCTTGGCCGGAATGGCCGAAAGGAACGGGCTGGCCGGCCTTTCGATGGGGATGAGCGGGGACTACCGGACCGCGATCGCGCATGGCGCAACGCATGTGCGGGTCGGCTCTGCCATTTTCGGGGAAAGAGCCGGGCCGGCCTAGGCGCGGCCTATCGGATCACCAGCCGTGTCTGATGCCGGATCCGGGGCGCGATCCATCTCAGCGCCGCGCGCGAAAGACCGATGCAGCCCGCCGTCGGTTTGCCCGGCCCGCGCCACTGGTGGATGAAGATCGCCGAACCGGCACCGCGAACGGCGCGGGGCCAGTTCCAGTCGGTCAGGATGACGAGGTCATAGACCGGATCGGGCCGGCGCAGGCATTCATGGCTGAACCGATAGGGCGCCCGGACCATCAGGTTGTAGTCCTCGTGCCCGGGGTCGTCCGACCACAGATCCCCGGGGCGGATCGGAACGGCCCAGTCCGCCGGTCGCGCGATCCTGTCCGGGCGGTAGAGCATGCCCACAAGCCGATGCGTCCCGCGCGGGGTGGCGCCGTCACCCTCGCGCTTGGCTCCGGTCAGGCCGGACCGGCCGATGGTGCAGGGGAACCTGCGGCCCAGAAAGCGCAGGCCCGTCGGGGTCAGAACAAGATCGCAGGCCTTCATCGGCCTGCACCCGCCGAAGCTGGGCGCTCCGGCACAACGGCCCGCAGACAGGCCAGCAGACTGGCCCGAAAACCGGCCCGAAAACCGGCCTCAGGCATCAAGGTCGAAGCTGGCGAAAACCGGGGCATGGTCGCTGGGCTGGGTCCAGCCGCGGGCCTCGCGCAGGATGCGGCTGCCATGGGCCGCCCCCGCGATATCCGCCGTCGCCCAGATATGGTCGAGCCTGCGGCCCTTGTCGGCCGCGTCCCAGTCGGGCGACCGATAGGACCACCAGGAGTAAAGCTGCCCCTCGGGGATGTCGGACCGGGTCACATCGACCCAGCCTCCGGCCTCTTGCGCGGCGCCGAGGTGTTCGACCTCGATCGGCGTATGGCTCACGATCTTGAGGAGTTGCTTGTGGTTCCAGACATCATCCTCGCGCGGGGCGATGTTCAGATCGCCGACAAGAATGGCCTTGCGGGCGCCTTCCCGATGGAAATGGTCCCGAAGCTCTGTCAGGTAATCAAGCTTCTGGCCGAATTTCTCGTTCACCTCGCGGTCGGGAACATCGCCGCCGGCGGGCACATAGCAATTGTGCAGGGTCACACCCCCCGGAAGCCGCGCCGCAACATGGCGGGCGTGACCCAGGCCCGCGAAATCCATGGAACCGGCATCCTCGATCTCGACGCGCGACAGGATCGCCACGCCGTTATACCCTTTCTGGCCGCGCGCGACCATGTGGGTATAGCCCAAAGCCTGAAACCCCTCGACCGGGATCTTCTCGACCGGAGACTTGCATTCCTGCAGGCACAGGATATCGGGGCGCTCGTCCTTCAGAAGCCGCTGAACCAGCCCCTCGCGCAGACGCACCGAGTTGATGTTCCAGGTTGCGATCGTGAAGGGCATTCCATCGGCTCCGGTCAGGACAGGGTGCCCCTACCCTATCCGCCGGCGTCAGGCCGGGCCAGACGCGATCTGCCGCATCGGCCCGGGTTTCAGCGGGGCCCGGCCGCCGTTCGGCAGGGTCGTCTGGCCGGGTCAGTTGATCGTGAAGCTGGCCGAGCCGCAGACATCCGTCATGGCTTCCTGCGTCCGCCCGTCCTCGAAGATGAACAGCAGCGCCTGGCTGCAATTCGCCTCGCCATTGGCGATGGTGACGGTGCCGGTCTGACCGGCAGGAAGGACATTGGCCCCAAGGATGTCATTGCCCCAGCTTCCCGCATCGCTGGGTGCTGCATACATCTCGATCACCGTCAGCCCGGATTCGTTGACCAGCTGAAAGCTGACGTCCTGCGCGACGGCCGGTGCGGCAAGACTGCCAAGGATGGCAAGGGCCGGTGCCATGGTTTTCACATCAATCATCTTTCCACCTCTTCGTCGGGGAATCGTCCGGTCCCGTCGGGCGCTTTCCTGCGCATCCCAGAGATAGGCGAAGCGCAGGGGAAAAGCCATGCAAGGCGGCCTGTTATCCGATAGCGACCCGGCTTGCGCCCCGGCGTATCGGCTAACAGGCCATCGTCGCCCCGCCGAAGCGGCCCTCAGGCAACCAGCCGGTAGCCGCCCGTCTCGGTCACGAGGATGCGGGCGTTCGAGGGATCGGGCTCGATCTTCTGCCGTAGCCGGTAGATGTGGGTTTCAAGCGTATGGGTCGTCACACCGGCGTTATAGCCCCAGACCTCGTGCAGCAGCACATCCCGCGCCACCACGCCATCGGGCGCCCGATACAGGAACTTGAGGATGTTGGTTTCCTTCTCGGTCAGGCGAACCTTCCGGTCATCCTCGGTGATGAGCATCTTCTGAGCGGGCTTGAACGTATAGGGCCCCAGCTGAAAGATCGCATCCTCGGACTGTTCATGCGTGCGAAGCTGCGCGCGGATCCGGGCCAGAAGCACCGGGAACTTGAACGGTTTGGTCACATAGTCATTCGCCCCGGCGTCCAGGCCAAGGATCGTGTCGCTGTCGCTGTCATGCCCGGTCAGCATCAGGATCGGGCATTTCACCCCGGTCTTGCGCAGAACCTTGCACAATTCGCGCCCGTCGGTGTCGGGCAGGCCGACATCGAGGATGACAAGGTCATAGTGACCGGCCTTGGCCTTGACGATCGCCTCCTGCCCGTCGGCCGCCTCGAAGACGTCGAAATCCTCGGTCATGACAAGCTGTTCGCTCAGCGCCTCGCGCAGATCCTCGTCGTCGTCGACAAGCAAGATCTTTTTCAACTGGGCCATTGGTCCCTCCGACTGCTGCTTTGGCCGAGAGGTGGGTAACGCGCATGTGTCTGCCAAGATTTGCGACAAGTTTCTCACGTCGGTGTGTCGTCTGCGCGGGGATTGTTTCAATCCTGTCGCCTGCAGGCTAATGCATCGGCACCCAAGGCCGGACCACGCCCATGACCCTCGCCCCGGACATGACCGAACGCACCGCCCGCGCGCGATCCGACCTGCGCATGGGGGTGCCGGTCCTTCTGACCGGCGCTGATGCCGAAGCCGGAGCCCTGATCCTGGCGGCCGAGACGGCCCTGCCCGCGCGGCTGGCCGCGATGCGGGCGATGGGACAGCCCGTCGTGGCCATCACCTCGTGGCGGGCCGAGACGCTGCAGGCCCGCGCCTATGACGGCGATCTTGCCCGGATCCTTCTGCCCACGGATGCCGATATCTCGTGGCTGCGCGCGCTCGCCGATCCGGCGGACGACCTTCGCAACCCGATGAAAGGCCCGTTCCGGACCGAACGCGACGGACCGGCCGACCTGCATCGCGCCGCGATCCGGCTGGTCAAGGCCGCCCGCCTGTTGCCGGCGGCGGTGGTTCTGCCGGTCGGGGATGTCGATACGCTTGCCGGCCGGCACGATCTGACCCGCGTGCCGGTGGATCATGCCCTCCAGACCGGGGTTTCCACTCTGTCGCCGATCATCTCCGCCCGGCTGCCGCTTGATCTGGCCGAGGCGGGGCGGCTGCACATCTTTCGCCCCGCAGATGGCGCGGAAGAGCACTACGCCGTCGAGATCGGCCAGCCATCCCGCGCCGCGCCGGTTCTGGCCCGGCTGCATTCGGCCTGTTTCACCGGCGATGTGCTTGGCAGCCTGAAATGCGATTGCGGCCCGCAGCTGCGCGGCGCCCTGGCCCAGATGGGGGCCGAGGGGGCGGGGATCCTGCTGTATCTCAATCAGGAAGGTCGCGGTATCGGCCTTGCCAACAAGATGCGCGCCTATTCCCTGCAGGATCAGGGCTTTGACACGGTCGAGGCGAACCATCGGCTGGGATTCGAGGATGACGAACGCGATTTCCGCATCGGCGCCCAGATCCTGGGGAAGATGGGCTTCGCCCGGGTCCGGCTGATGACCAACAACCCCGCCAAGGTGGCGCGGATGGAGGATTGCGGGATGCAGGTGGTCGAGCGGGTGCCGCTGAAGGTGGCGACCAATCGGCACAACGCCCATTACCTTGCGACGAAGGCGGCGAAGTCGGGCCATCTGCTCTGACCCGACCGCCTTCCCTAAGGCGGGCTCAGGACGTGGCGCCTGCCGCCCGACCGGCGATCACGCGGAACGGGATCAGAGCCAGCAGGGCGATGGCCAGCTTCACCCCCCAGTCGGCCACGGCCAGCGTCACCCAAAGCGGCGCCTCGGGGCCGAAGGTCAGGAAGGGGGCGGGGCCCTGCGCCCAGTCGATCGCCGCATCTGCGGCCGGGCCGAAGACGGTGATGCTGGCCGAAAAGGCGATGGTGAAGAACAGCGCCGTATCCACTGTCGACCCCACCAGCGTCGAGGCCAGCGGCGCGCGCCACCAGACACCTTCGCGGAACCGATCAAAGACCGCCGCATCCAGCAACTGCGCCACCAGAAAGGCCGTCGCGGATCCGACCGCCACCCGCAACGCCACCGCCGGTCCGTGATCCAGCATCACCTGCGTCCCGATCAGCGAACAGACGATCCCCACGATGAAGCCCACCAGCACGACCTTGCGGGCGGCCACCTTGCCATAGAAGCGGTTGGTCAGGTCATTGACCAGAAAGGCCAGCGGATAGGTGAAGGCCCCCCAGGTCAGAAGCCCGTCGAGGATCAGGAACTGCACGAGGATGTTGGAGGCCACGACAACGGCGGCCATGGCAAGGATGCCGGGAAGAAGGATCATGATCTGGTGTCCGTTTTGGCAAGGGTGCGGCGACTTGGCCCCGGCCGACGGCACGAGGCCGCCCCCCTTAGGCCCGCCCCGCGGCCAGGTCAATCGGGCAAGTCAATCAGGCACGTCAATCGGGCAAGTCAATCGGGCAGGCGGTATTCGGCGATCAGGTTGCGCTGGAAGGGGTTGAAATTGTCATCCGCGATCAGCGTCATCCGCAGCCCCTGCTCATCCTCCCAGACCGAGATGCCCTCCATGTTGTCCAGCAGGCCCAGCGGCGTCAGCAGCAGGATCGCCTCGCCCCCGCCATCAAGATCGAAGCGACGCACCCGGCTGCGAAAGCCGATGCCGAGGAAATCCCGCTCAAGAACGTAAAGCCGGCCGTCGGGGCCGATATCCGCGCCGGTGACGAGGAACCTCTCGCCACGCGGCAGGCTCCCATTCCCCATCGGCAAAGCGATAGACGGGAAAGGGCGCATCGGGCGGGCCGATGGGGCGTTCGGGGATGACGTAAAGCGCCCCGTCCGGCCCGATGGCGATGGCCTCGAGCGATTCGTTGTGGCGCATCCTCTCGAAATCCGGGTGCGGCGGCAAAAGCGAGGGATGCCCGTCCGGCCCAAGCTGCTGGCGCACCCGGGCGCGGCCTTCGAAGGCGATGTAGAACATGCCGTCCGGCCCGATGGCCAGCCCCTCGCTGTCGGCAAGCGGGCGACGCAGCGGATTGCCGTCAACATCCAGCAGGCGATGACGTGCCCCGTTCTCGACCCCGATGATCGCGCCCTCGGCGTCACGGATGAAACGGCCATCGAACAGGAAGGTCCGGTCGGTCAGGGCAATGAAACCCTGCCCGTCGGCATCGACCTCGATGGCCGAGAAGCCGCCGAAATCGGGATCGTCCCACCGCCAGATATGGGTGCCGATCATCCGCGCCTGCGGGGCCTGGGTCGCGGACAGATGCGGCGTCACAGCCTCGGAGCGGCCCGAGGCCGTGTTGTCCGGCTCGGCGGTCAGGTCACAGGCGGCAAGGACAAGACCCGCAAGAAGAACGAACCGCATCCCGATCAGTTGCTGTTCAGAACGTCAAGGCACTGACCGGGCAGGTTCGCCATCGTCAGTTCGCGCCGGGGGGCAGGCGGCTGGGCGTTGGGATCGGGCGGCGGCGGGTTCAGGATGTTGTTCACCCAGGCCTGCGCATCATCGCAGCCGTCGCCGGGCGGGATCGGATCCTGCGACTCGCAGGCACCCGCACCGGGGGGGCAGTTCAGGCGCACGTGGAAATGGTAGTTATGCCCCCACCACGGCCGCACCTTGTTCAGCCAGGACCGGTCGCCGGTGGCATTCCGGCACATCTCGACCTTGGCGCCGGGGAAGATGAAGATGCGGTTCACACGCGGGTCCGAGGCGGCGGCGCGGATGATCGCCTCGTGCTGCGGGGTCCAGCTTGAATTCACATAGGCGCCGTTGGTGCGGTCCATGCGGATCGAGGAAATGTCCTCGCGTTCCTGCCGCGTCAGGTTCAGCCGGTCGGGCGCGCGCAACCAGATGTCGATATCAAGGCCGGTCTGGTGGCTGGCATGCCCCGTCAGCATCGGCCCGCCACGCGGCTGGCTGATGTCGCCGACGTAAAGCCCGGCCCAGCCCGGCTGGGTGGCGGCGAAGCGCGACAGATCCTGCACGAAGGAAATCGCCTCGGGCTGGCCCCAGTTGCGGTTGCGCGACAGGCGCATCGCCTGCCAGGTCGCGCCGGTCTCGGCCAGTTCCACGGCGCCCGCCTGACAGCCGCGCGAAAAGCCTCCGATGGGCGCCGGGGTCTGGGACGAGGGAACGGGGATGGCGCCGAACAGCGTCTTGGCGATGCGGAAATCATTGCTGTTCTGGGTCGAGAACCGTTCGGCCGCGGGCGAGCTTACGCCGGGGCGGTGGGCGGGTCTGTCCTGCTGGCAGGCGGCCAGAAGGCCCCCCATTCCAAGGATCAGCGCGATTGCGGCAAGGCTACGACCCATTCACCCCGGTCTCCGTTACTTTCCACGAAGCGTAGCAGGAAAAGGCCGATCAGGAAAAGACCGATGACCGGCAGGAATCCCAGCTGGTTCGAATTCGTGATCCAGGTGAACAGCCCGATCAGCATCGGCGCGAGAAAGGCCGTCGCCTTGCCCGAGAGCGCGAACAGGCCGAATGCCTCGGCCGGGCGGTCGGGGTGGCTGTGGCGCACCATCATCGTGCGCGAGGCCGAATAGATCGACCCGCCCGCCCCGCCGATGGCCGCGCCGCAGATGTAGAAGATGATATCGGGCAGGTTCGAGCCTTCGGGGATCGGAAAGCCGAAAAAGCTGGTCCGCGACATGCCGATGATGATCGTGCAGACGGTGATCAGCGTCCAGATCGAGACGAGGATCACGGGTTTCGGCCCGTAGCGCGCATCGAACAGCCCGCCCATCCATGTCAGCACCGCCGCCGCGACCGCCCCCACCACGCCGAAGACGCCGACCTGGATGATCGACCATCCCAGCACCAGCGTCGCATAGACGCCGCCGAAGGCGTAGATCCCGTTCAGCGCATCGCGATAGAGCATCGAGCCCAGAAGGAACGCCCCCAGGCTGCGCCGGTGCAGCAGCGATCCCAGCGTCGCCTTCAGCTCGGTCCAGACCTGCCGGGGGCTGACACGGCGGCGGGGTGGCTCGGTCCCGTCGGGCACCCAGAGGAAGAAGGGGATGATGAAGATCACATACCAGATGGCGATGAACGGCCCCACGGCCCGCGTCCCCTCGCGCGCCTCGGGGTCAAGGCCGAAGGCGGGTGGATTGCCCAGAAGCGTGACGCCCTGATCGTTCTCGGCCAGAAACAGCAGCATCAGGACCAGCGACAACACGCCCCCCCAATAGCCGAAGGCCGCGCCCGAGCCCGAGATGCGCCCGACCGTCTTTTCGTCGCCCAGCGACGGCAGGATCGCGTTCGAGACGTTCAGCGCCGATTCCCCGGCGATGAAGCCCAGCGAGAAGGCCAGAAGGATCGGCACCAGAAGCGCGCCGTCGGGGCTGAGGAACCATAGCGACCAGGCGCAAAGCACCAGCACGACCGAAAAGGCCGCGATCCAGGGCATCTTGCGCCCCGAGGCATCGGCCCAGGCCCCGACGAAGGGTGCGGTGAAGGCGATGACCAGGCCCGCAAGCGTCTGCCCGATGGACCACAGGCTTTGCGCCTGCGCATCGGCAGTGGCGCTGTCGGCCCCCTGCCCGAGGTAATATTGCGTGGCGACAGCCGCGAAATAGGGGCCGAAGATGAAGGTCAGGCCCAGCGTCGCATAGGGCTGTTGCGCCCAGTCGAAGAACATCCAGCCCCAGATGCGCCGTTTCCGGATCGTCATTCGCCTGCCCCCGCCTTCCGACCCAGCCTTCCAACCCAGCCTTCCGGCCCAGCCTGCCATCCCGGCCTTCCAGCCCCCGCCTCCGGGCCCCCAGCCTTCCGGCGATGTAAAACCGCAATGCGCCACGCTGGCAAGCACGGGTCGGGCGGATCACCTCAGACCGACGCCGCCGGTTGCAGGTCGGGCGGCCATGGCCGCGCGCCCTCGGCCGCGATCCATGCGGCGATCCAGTCGGGCACCGGGGGCGGATCGCTGCCCCGCCCCATCTGCCCAAGCACCTGCGCGGGGGGCACGATCCCCTTTGGCCCCGTCACCGCCATCCGCAAGAGGATATGCGAGGCGCAGGCCCCGTCCGCCTTCCACATCGCCTGTTCCATATACAGGAACCGCGCGTCCCAAGTGACTGTGCGGGTGGTGATCTCGACCCGGTCGAACAGCTTGACCCGCTGCCGGTAGCGCACACTGGCCCCCGCCACCGCGATGCCCCATCCCTGCCGGCGCAGCACAGCGCCAAGCCCCGTGCGCCGCAGCACCGCCACCCGGCCCAGATCATAGAGAGTCAACGCCCGCCCGTTGTTCAGCTCGTGCCAGGGGTCAAGATCCCAGGGCAGGCAGGTATGGCGGCCGGTATCCACCCCGGTCAGGGGCAGGACGGGGGCGCGGCGGGCGCGGACCTCTTCCAGAAACAGACGGAAATAGGGATACATGGCAGCCCTCCTGAACCGGAGGCGACCCTGCGGGCCTGCGGCCCATCCCGTCAACCCCGCCCCCGTCTGCCCCCCCGTCTGCCCTCCGTCGGGATGCCGGAACCGGGCCGTTGCGGCCCGCCGGGGATTGCCCTTTGGCCCGCTCCGCCTTACCTGCGATGCCATGATGACGATTGTTGACGTGACAGGGGAACAGGCCGGATGACCTCGATCTACGACATTCTGATGCTGCTGCTTGGCGTTGCCCGTTTCCTGATCCTTGCCCATTTCATCATGAGCTGGCTGGTCAATTTCCAGGTGCTGAACCTGCGGCAACCGCTTGTGGCGCAGATCTGGTTCGGGCTGAGCAGAATGCTCGAGCCGATCTATGGCCCGATCCGCCGGATCCTGCCCAATATGGGCGGGTTGGATCTTTCGCCGCTGGTGGCCCTGATCGCGGTCTATGCGCTCGAGATCATCCTGAGGAACAACCAGGCCCTGTTCTACTAGGGCTCGCCCAGCCGGTCGCAGGTCCGCCATGCGCTGCATTCTGCATATCGGCAGCGAAAAGACCGGCTCGACGGCGATCCAGCGCGCGGCATGGCGCCAGCGCAAGCTCTTGGCCAAGCGCGGCATCCGCCTCAGTGACGCCGCGGGCCGGCTGAACAACCGCAAGCTCGCCGCCTTCGTTCAACCCGACAGGGCCGACAACTTTCACCAGGCCAACGGCCTGATGACCGAAGCCGCGCGGGCCGCCTTCTTTGCCGGGTTCGAAGCAGAGCTTGCCGCCGATTTCGACAAGGCCGCGGCAGCCGGGGCGCAAGGCGTTCTGCTGACGACCGAGTTCTTTCATTCCCGCCTGACGACCGCCGCCTCGATCAGGGCGCTTCGCAGGCTGCTGGAGCCGCATTTCGACAGCTTCATCGTGATCGCCTATCTGCGCGAACAATCGGCCCTTGTCCGCAGCGCCTATTCCACACGGCTGAGGGATGGAGAGGTCCGCACCCTGTCGGGTTTCGCAACCGAAGCGCGCCCCGGCGTGCATTACTACGATCCCTGCGTGGCGATGCCGCTTTGGCGCGAGGTCTTTGGCGCCGAAAATCTGGTGATCCGGGTGTTCGAGCGGGACCAGCTTGCCGGGGGCGACATCGTGACGGATTTCTTCTCGATCCTCGCCCCCGGGCTGGACCCGTCGCTGCTGACCCGGCTGCCCGAGGACGCCAATCGGGGTTTGGGCAATTTCGGCCTGGCCATCGCGCGGCGGATCAACGAGGCGCTGCCGCCCGATGCTTCGGACCCGGCAGAGCGGCAGCTTCGGTCGCGCCTCATGAAGGCGCTGGCGCTCAGCGATCTCGGGCAGGCGGGCGGGTCGACCTTTCCCGAGGCCGAGGCGATCCACGCCCTGTTTGACGCGACCAACCGCACCTTCGCGCGGGAATTCCTCGGCACGGACGGCAACCCCTTCCGCCGCCCCGCGCCCTTTGTCGCCGAAAGCGCCGGACCGGCGGGCGAGATGGCGGCGATGCTGGACGGCTTCACCGCGTCCTTTCTGCAAGAGATGCTGTCGGAGGAGGAGGAGCCTGCCCCCGGCTTGCCCCAAAGCGGCGGGGAGCGAGGGTTCTGAAGGGGTTGTTAACCGATTCGGCCCTCTTGTAGGATCCAGTTGACCAACAAGAACACGACGAGAGCAGTTCATGAACCGGGCGTCGATCCTGCGCGACATTTTCGGATTCGACGCCTTCCGCCCCGGGCAGGAAGAGATCGTCACCGCCGTCACCGAAGGCCGCAATACCCTTGCCATCATGCCGACGGGCGGCGGCAAGTCGCTGTGCTTCCAGCTGCCGGCCCTGTTGCGCGACGGCGTGACGGTCGTGATCTCTCCTCTCATCGCGCTGATGCGCGATCAGGTGCGCGGGCTGCGCGAACTGGGGGTCGAGGCGCATGCCCTCACCTCGGGCAACACGTCCGAGGAGACCGAAGCCGTCTGGCAGGCGCTGGCCGACAAGCGATTGAAGCTGCTTTACATGGCGCCCGAAAGGCTTGCCGCAGGGGGCGTGCCGCAGATGCTGGCGCGGGCGGGCGTCAGCCTGATCGCGGTGGACGAGGCGCATTGCGTCAGCCAGTGGGGCCATGATTTCCGCCCCGATTACCTGCGGATCGGCGACCTGCGCCGCGCCCTTGGCGTGCCGCTGGCCGCCTTCACCGCCACGGCGGATGCCGAAACCCGGGACGAGATCGTCGAAAAGCTGTTCGATGGCCACCCGCCCTCGATCTTTCTGCGCGGGTTCGACCGTCCCAACATCCACCTCGCCTTTGCCGTCAAGGACGGCCCGCGCGATCAGATCCTGCGCTTTGCGGCCGCCCGAAAGGGCCAGTCGGGGATCGTCTATTGCGGCACAAGGTCCAAGACCGAGGTCCTGGCACAGGCATTGCGCGAGGCGGGGCACAGCGCGATCCATTACCACGGCGGGATGGAGGCAGAGGCCCGCCGGGTGGCCGAGGACCGCTTTTCCCGCGAGGACGGGCTGATCGTCACTGCCACCGTCGCTTTCGGCATGGGGATCGACAAACCCGATATCCGCTGGGTCGCCCATGCCGATCTGCCCAAGTCGATCGAGGCCTATTATCAGGAGATCGGCCGCGCCGGCCGCGATGGTGCCCCGGCCGAGACGCTGACCCTCTTCGGCCCCGACGATATCCGCTATCGCCGCCAGCAGATCGACGAAGGCCTTGCCCCGGCCGAACGCAAGCAGGCCGACCACGGACGGCTGAACGCGCTTCTGGGTCTGGCCGAGGCGCTGACCTGCCGCCGCCAGACCCTGCTGACCTATTTCGGCGAAACTGTTGATCCCTGCGGTCATTGCGACCTTTGCGACCGCCCGCCCGAGGTGTTTGACGCGACCACCCCGGTCCGCATGGCGCTTTCTGCCGCGCTGCGCACGGAAGAAAGCTTCGGTGCCGGCCACCTGATCGACATCCTGACCGGCACCCTGACCGACAAGATCCGCCAGCGCGGCCATGACAGCCTGCCCACCTTCGCCGTGGGGAAGGATTGGGACAGGCGCCAGTGGCAGGCGATCTTTCGGCAAATGATGGGGCATGACCTGATGCGCCCCGATCCCGAACGCCATGGCGCGCTGCGCATGACGCAGAAGGCCCGCCCTCTTCTGCGCGGCGAAGAGCAGATCACGCTGCGTGCCGATACGCTTCGCGCGGCGAAGTCCGGCCCCCGGGTGCATGCGCTGATCAGCGAAGAGGATGCGCCGCTTCTGTCCGCGCTCAAGGCGAAGCGGCGCGAACTGGCCGAGGCGGCGAATGTGCCGGCCTATATCATCTTCACCGACCGCACCCTGATCGAGATGGCAGAGGTCAAGCCGGCGACGCTGGATGCCTTTGCCGGGATCGGCGGGGTCGGGGCGAAAAAGCTTGAAAGCTACGGACGCGCCTTCCTCGAGGTCATCAACGGCGCGGTCGAGCCGGTCCACCCCGCGCGGCGCAAGCTGGCCGGCCGGGATGAGGCGACGCTGTACGACCGGCTGCTTGCCGCTCAGGCCGATCTGTCGCGCGGGAAGGACGGGATCGAAAAGCCGCTGTCGTGCTCGGCCGCGCTGCTGGCGAAGGTGGCGCAGATCCGCCCGCGCGATCACGCGGGTCTGGCGCGGCTCTTGGGCGATCGTCATGCCGAACGGTTCGGCGATGCCTTCCTTGCCGTCCTCAAAGATGCCTGATTTGCCGCGCAGGCTTTTCCGGCACCCGGTCGATCCGCGGCAGAAGGAGTCGAAGCTTGAATGATCCGCGCGGCCTGTTCGACCTGTTCCTGGCGCTTGTCGTTCTCGTTGTCCTGCTGCGCTCCTTCCTGCCGGGCCGCAAACCGCGGCAAGGGCAAAGCGCGGCGCAGGATCGCCCGTCCGGGCCCGTCCGCGCCGCACCCGAGATCGAAACGCGGGCAAATTCGATCCTGGTGGATGGCTCCAACGTCATGTTCTGGGACGGAAACACCCCCACAGCCAGCGCCATCACCCGCACCCTCCACCGGCTGAAGGACAGCGGCAACGACCCGATCCTCTGTTTCGACGCGAATGTCGGCTACAAGCTCGCCGGGCGCCATCTGGGCGAAGGCGAGCTGTCCGCCCTTTTCGGCATCCCCGCGCCCCGGATCCTTGTCTGCCCGTCCGGCACGGATGCCGATGCGATGATTCTGCGCCTTGCCGCAGCAAAGGGCCTGCCCGTGGTCAGCAACGACCGCTTTCGGGATTACCCCGACCTTGCCGCCCGCGTGCCGCGCATGTCCGGCACGATCGAGGCCGAGAAGGTCAGTCTGCGCCTTCACGCCGCCAGCCACCGTCACCGCCGCCGCGCCTGAGGCCGGACAACAGGCCCTGACTGTCGATTCGCAAGCCGCGAAAGACGACGGCGGCACCCGTGACCGAAAAGCCCCACAGCCACGGAATCAACCGCAGCGACAAGCGGTTTGACCCAGATCAAGGCGGGTTGCGAAGCCGTCCGTCCATCCTTTCCATGCCGCGCATTTCCTGTGCGGCAAGAGGACCTTATCCGGGATACCGATATGAAATATCCGAAAACAATGTGGGTCGTCGTCTCGGCCGCGGCACTTTCGCTTGGCGCCAGCGCCGCCATGGCCGACGGCCTGGACGAATACCGCGAGCTATTCGAGCCCCTGCCCTTCCTGCCACCCATTCCTGCCGACAACACCATGACGCAGGAGAAGATCGACCTTGGCGCCATGTTGTTCTTCGAGCCGCGGATCTCGGCCTCGGGGGTCATCAGCTGTGCCAGCTGCCACAACCCCGCGCTGGGTTGGTCCGACCGGATCGACCGCGCCGTCGGGCACGAAGGTCAGGTGGGTGTGCGCAATACACCGACCGTGCTGAACTCCGGCTTCCTCGATTCGCAATTCTGGGACGGCCGTGAGCCCGACCTTGAAGGGCAGGCGCTTGGTCCGATCCAGGCCGATGTCGAAATGAACATGACGCTGGAGCAGGCCATCTCGCGCCTGAAGGAGTTTGAACTCTACCAGACGCATTTCGCCGCAGCCTTCCCCGAGGATGACGATCCGATCAACTCCGAGAACGTCGCCCTGGCGATTGCGACTTTCGAAAGGACGCTGAACACGCCGAACTCGCCCTTCGACAGATATCTTCGGGGCGACCTGCAGGCCATTTCGGATCAGGCCAAGGAAGGGATGACGCTGTTTGTCGACAATGGCTGCCTTGCCTGCCACAACGGCCCGGTCCTGTCGGACGGCAACTTCCACCGGTTCGAGCTTCCCGGCTCGAAGGACGAGGGCCGCTTCCTCGTGACCGGCGAAGAATCCGACATGTACCGTTTCCGTACGCCGACGCTGCGCAACGTTGCTGTGACCTATCCCTACTTCAACAACGGCAGCATCGACAATCTGCCGGATGCGGTGAACCTGATGGCCGATCAGATGCTGGGCCACGAGTTCAGCGAGGATGAGGTCGAAGCGATCGTCGCCTTCCTGCATACGCTGACCGGCGAAATGCCGAACGTGGCCATCCCTGCCCTGCCGTAACGGCAAGCCGTATCCAGGGTAGGCCGACCTGTCACCACCACCCCGCCTCGGCGGGGTGGTTCTTCGTCTGGCACCGCTCGCCAAGCGACCGGTGCCGGCCCCCAGGACGCACGGCCCCCCGACCGCACGGCCCGAGGCGGAACGGCAGGGGGCGAAACGGCGGGGGCCGATCCCTCCAAGTCCATTGCCCGCCCCGGTCAGGCGGCCTACATCCCGCAGGCCAAATACCCCGGGGACCGTTGATGCTGACTGTGATTTCGCCTGCCAAATCGCTCGACCTTGCGCCGGTCGATGTGCCGATGACCCTGCCCGAATGGCAGGACGAGGCGAACCGCCTGGCCCGGACGGCGCGGAACCTGACCCTTCGGGATCTGCGCGACCTGATGGATATCTCGGACGATCTGGCCCGGCTGAACCGGGACCGGTTCCGCAGCTTTCAGCCCGATCCCGAGCCGGAACAGACCCGCCCCGCCGCCTTTGCCTTCAACGGCGACACTTACCGGGGGCTCGAGTTCAGGACGCTTTCCGACGAGGATCAGGCCCATGCGCAAGAGCATCTTCGGATCCTGTCGGGCCTTTACGGCCTGTTGCGCCCGCTGGATGCGATCCAGCCCTACCGGCTTGAAATGGGAAGCCGCCTCAAGACGCGCCGGGGCAAGTCGCTCTACGATTTCTGGGGCGATGACCTCGCCAAGGCCCTCAACCGGCAGGCAGAGGCTCTTGGCACCGACGTTCTGGTCAACTGCGCCAGTCAGGAATATTTCGCCGCCGCCGATCGGCCGGCGCTGAAGCTTCGCGTCGTGACTCCGGTGTTCATGGAACTGCGCGCCGGACAGGCCCGGATCGTGAGTTTCCATGCCAAGCGGGCGCGCGGCGCCATGGCGCGGTTCCTGATCGAGAACCGGATCGAAACGCCCGAGGGGATGCGGCACTTCACCGCCGGCGGCTATGCCTATGACGCCGACCACAGCGACGGCGACCGGATGGTGTTCCTTCGGGAAGAACCTGCCTGATCCGGGTCGGGAATTCCTGACCCCCGGCCCTGGGCCGTTGCGACTCTGCCCGGTTTCATGCGACGATCCGGCATGTTGTCCTGAAACGGGGTATTTCATCATGCGCATTCTTGCCCGGCTTCTTCTTCCAGTCGCAGCCGCCGTGATGGTCGCGCCATTCGCCCTTGCACAGGACGCGGTCCCCGACCGCCATGTCGCGATCTCGCGCGATGTGGATTTCTACGGCTCCGATCTGGCCAATATCTTCGACACCACGCTCACCGCCTGCGAGGCCGCCTGCCTGGCCGATGCCCGCTGCACGGCCTTCACCTTCAACCAGCGCTCGAATTCCTGCTTCCCCAAGTCGGGCGTCGGCGGGGTCGAGCCGTTCGAGGGGGCGATCTCGGGGCGCGTCTTCGCCACCGATCCGGCCATTCTGGCGCAGGTTCCCGTGCGCGAGGCGGAATTGTCCTTCCTGCGGCGCAGCGATTTCGACTCGGCCTTCAACCTTGCCCGGGGGATCGGGCGGCGGCATTCCTCGGACGAATTCGCCCCCGACGTCCTTCTGCGCTTCGCCGACGAGGCGCGCGCCATGGGCGACGACATGCGGGCCTTCCGGCTTGTCGGGGCGACCCTTGCCCTGACGGATCGGGCGGATCTCTGGCTGGACTACGCGACCCTCGGGGCAACCGCGACGAGCGAGAATACGGCGGAACAGAACCAGGCACGAAGCAGCGTTCTGCCCGCGCTGGTCGCCGCCTATCTGCGCGCACCGGACCCGGCGCTGCGTGCCACGATCCTTTACGATCTGGCCTTCGCGCTCGAGCTTGCCGGACGCGGCAACGACATGATCCCCACCCTGCGCCTCGCGCAGGAGATCCAGCCCCGCCGCGATGCCGAGGCCGCCCTTGAACGCGCCATCGGCCTTTACGGCTTCCGCGTCGCCGATACGCAGGTCGACAGCGACAGCGCCACCCCGCGCCTGTGCGCCGTCTTCAACGAACGCCTTGCGCAAACCGGCGTCGATTACGCGCCCTTCGTGCAGCTGCCCGATGTGGCCTTCACCGTCGATGTGTCGGACAACCAGCTTTGCGTCGACGGCGTCACCCATGGCGAGCGCTACAGCCTGACCCTGCGCGCCGGGCTGCCGTCCGAGGCGGGCGAGGTGCTGGTCCGCGCGACCGAGCTTTCCTTCTACGTCCGCGACCGCAGCCCCGCCGTGCGGATGACGAACCGCGCCTATGTGCTGCCGCGCATGGGCGAGGCCGCGATCCCGATCGAGACGGTGAACCTGACCGAGGTTGACCTGACGCTGTCGCGCGTCAGCGACCGCAACATCCTGCGCACGATGCAGGAGGGCATGTTCGCCGGCACGGTCTACGACTGGCAGCAAGGCTATCTCGAGCGCGAGATCGCAACGCCCGTCTGGTCGGGTCAGGCGGTGGTCCGGCAGGATCTGAACCGCGATGTCCTGACCCGCGTTCCCCTGTCCGAGGCGCTGCAGGGCGAGCCCGCCGGGGTCTATATCCTGCAGGCCAGCGTGCCGGGGGCCGACCCTTGGGATTTCCCGCCCGCGACGCAGTGGTTCATCCTGTCGGACCTCGGGATTTCGACCTTCCTCGGCAATGACGGGCTGACCGTCGTCGTCCGCAGCCTGGGCGATGCCGGGGCGGTCGACGGGGCCGAGGTGACGCTTCTGTCGCGCGCCAATGCCGTGCTCGGCACCGCCACGACCGACGATCAGGGCGTCGTCCGCTTCGACCCCGGCCTGACGCGCGGCACCGGGGCGGCGCAGGCGGCCCTTGTCACCGTCGAGGATGCGTCGGGCGACATGGCGTTTCTCTCGCTGACCGATCCGGCCTTCGACCTGTCCGACCGCGGGGTCGAGGGGCGCCCGCCCGCGCCGCCCATCGACGTGTTCCTGACCACCGACCGCGGCGCCTATCGCGCGGGCGAGGTGATCCACCTGACGGCGCTGATGCGCGATGCCAGCGCCCATGCGCTGCCGGGCCTGCCGCTGACCGCGATCCTGACCCGGCCCGACGGGGTGGAGTTCAGCCGCATCACCTCGACCCGCGATGCGCTGGGCGGCCATGTCTTTGCCCTGCCCATCCCCGGCTCGGCCCCGCGCGGCACATGGACCATCGCGGTCCGTGCCGATGTGGACGCCCCCTCGCTCGCCACGACCAGCGTGCTCGTCGAGGATTTCCTGCCCGAACGCATCGACTTTGACATCACCGCCGCCGAGACGCTGACGCTGGATGCGCCCGCCGAGTTCACCCTTTCGGCCCGCTACCTCTTTGGCCCGCCCGCTGCCGATCTGGCTGTCGAGGGCGAGGTGATCCTGTCGGCCGCAAACCGCCTTGACGCCTTCCCCGGCTACCGCTTCGGCCGCTATGACGCGCCCTTCGAGCGCCGCTTCGCCTGGCTGGACGACGGCTGGCGCACCGATGCGGATGGCAGTGCCCTCATCATCATGGCCTTGCCCGAGGTCGAGGGCGGCGCGAGCCAACCCCTGACCGCGACCGCGAATTTCCGCATCGCCGAAGGCTCGGGCCGCCCGGTCGAGCGCCGCCTGACCGTGCCGGTTCTGCCCGACATGGCGATGATCGGCATTCGCCCCGCCTTTGCCGACGAGGTGGTGCCCGAAGGCGGCACCGCCGAATTCACCCTGATCGGGCTTGCCCCGGACCTGAGCCCCGAGCCGATGGAGGTGACCTGGACGCTCAACCGCGTGACCACGCGCTACCAGTGGTACAACGTCTGGGGCGAATGGAACTGGGACGCGACCACCACCCGCAGCCGCGTGGCCGATGGCACGGCGCGGCTGGACGGCGGGCCTGTCACCGTCGCGGCGCCTGTGGACTGGGGCCGGTATGAGCTGGTCGTGGAACGCAGCGACGGGGCCTATGTCGCCTCTTCGGTCGATTTCTACGCGGGCTGGTATGTGCCTGCCGATGCCGGCGCCACGCCCGACATTCTTGAGGTGTCGCTCGACGCGCCCGCCTTCGCCGTGGGCGACACGGCCACGCTGCGCGTCGTGCCCCGGCACGAAGGCACCGCGCTGATCACCGTGCTGGCCGACCGCGTGGTCGCGCTCGAGACGGTAGAGCTGACCGAGGGCGAAAACCTCATCCCCCTGACCGTGACCGAGGATTGGGGCGTGGGCGCCTATGTCACCGCCACGCTGTTGCGCCCGATGGATACGGGCGAATCCCGCAACCCCACCCGCGCGCTGGGCCTTGCCCATGCGACCGTCGACCCCGGCGACCGCGCGCTCGAGGTGATTCTCGAGACCCCGCTCGACGCCGCCCCGCGCGAGACGTTGACCGTCGGCATCGACGTGCGCGGCGCCCTGCCGGGCGAGGCGGCCTATGTGACGCTGGCCGCCGTCGACCTGGGCATCCTGAACCTGACGGGCTTTCAAAGCCCCGATCCGCAGGGCCATTACTTCGGCCAGCGCAAGCTTGGGGTCGAGATGCGCGACGTCTATGGCCGGCTGATCGACGGGATGACCGGGCAGCTGGGCAGCATCCGCTCGGGCGGCGATGCGATGGGGATGATGGGCCTGCAGGCCCCGCCCCCGACCGAGGAACTGGTCGCCTATTTCGAAGGCCCCGTCACCATCGGCCCCGATGGCCGCGCCGAGGTCAGCTTCGACCTGCCCGCCTTCAACGGCACGGTGCGGCTGATGGCCGTGGCATGGTCTGACCGGGGCGTGGGGCAAGCCACCGCCGACATCACCGTCCGCGATCCGGTGGTGGTGACGGCCAGCCTGCCGCGCTTCCTGACGCCGGGCGACCAGTCGCGCATCCTTCTGGAAATCGTCCATGCCGACGGCCCGGCGGGCGAGATGCAGCTCGCCGTCACCTCGCGCGGGGTGGCGCTGGCCAGCCAGCTGATCCCCCGCGCCGTGGTGCTGGGCGAAGGCGAGCGGCAGGTTCTGTCACTGCCCTTCTCGGCGGTCGATCCCGGCCTCCACGAGATCACGGTGACCCTTACCACCCCCGACGGGGTGGACCTGTCCCGCGACCTGATGCTGCCCGTCCAGATCAACGACCCCGAGATCGCGCGGACCACGCGCCTGTCGCTCGCCCCCGGCCAGACCTTCACCTTCGACGACAACGTCTTTGCAGGCCTTGTCGCGGGTTCCGGCTCCTCGACCCTGTCGATCGGCCCGCTGGCCCGGTTCGACGCGCCCGGCCTTCTGAACGCGCTGGACCGCTATCCCTATGGCTGCACCGAACAGATCGCCAGCCAGGCCATGCCGCTGATCTATTTCGCCGATGTGGCCGAGGCGTTGGGGCTTGAGGAACGCGATCAGGTGCCGCTCAGGATCTCTCAGGCGATCACGGCGGTCTTGCAGAACCAGTCGGCCAACGGTGCCTTCGGCCTCTGGGGGCCGGATTCGGGGGATCTGTGGCTCGATGCCTATGTCACCGATTTCCTCAGCCGCGCCCGCGCGCGGGGGCATGAGGTGCCGCAGCTGGCCTTCGACATGGCGCTCGATAACCTGCGCAACCGGGTGAACTACTATCCCGATTTCGAGGATCGGGGCGAAGACCTTGCCTATGCGCTTATGGTGCTGGCCCGCGAAGGGGCGGCGGCCGTGGGCGATCTGCGCTACTATGCCGACGAACGCAGCCAGGCCTTCGCCACGCCGCTCGCGGTGGCACAGCTGGGCGCGGCGCTGGCCTTCTATGGCGACCAGACCCGCGCCGACCGGATGTTCGCCGAGGCGCAGGCCCGGATGCGCGCCCTGCCCGAGGAAACGCTGCTCTGGCGCGCCGATTACGGCACCCACGCCCGCGATGCCGCCGCCGTTCTGGCACTGGCGGTCGAGGCGGGTTCAAGCGCGGTGGATGTGGATGCGCTGGCCGTGCAGGCAACCGGCGCGGGCCAGCAAGTCTCTACGCAAGAGGCGGTCTGGGCGCTGATGGCCGCCGATGCGCTCGCGCGCGACCTGGGCCAGACCGGGATCACCATCGACGGCGTCGCCCCCGATGGCCCGCTGGTGCGCCTGCGCGAGGATACGGCCCGCGCCGCCCCCGTCGCCATCGCCAATAGCGGCACCCAGCCGACCGAGATCACGGTGACCACGTTCGGCGTGCCCTCCGAGCCGGAACCGGCGGCCGGCAACGGTTACTTCATCGACCGCGTCTATTACGGGATGGAGGGCGAGCCGGTCGATATCGGAAGCGTTGCGATGGGCACCCGCCTTGTCGCGGTGCTGACCGTCACGCCGCTCGGGATGCAGTCCGGCCGGCTGATCGTGAACGATCCGCTGCCCGCAGGGTTCGAGATCGACAACCCCAGCTTCTTGCGCGGCGGCGATATCCGCGCGCTGGACTGGCTCGACCCGAGGATCCCGACCCATGCCGAATTCCGGCAGGATCGCTTCCTTGCCGCCGTCGATCACAGCGGGGAGCAGTCCTTCAGCCTTGCCTATATCGTCCGCGCGGTCAGCCCCGGCACGTTCCACCATCCGGCGGCCAGCGTCGAGGACATGTACCGCCCGCAACTGCGCGCCCGGACCGATGCCGCCCGGGTGACGATCCCGGAGTAACCCGGCCCCGATGCGCGCCTGGCCCTTCCTGACGCTGGCCCTTGTCCTCTGGACAGGGGCCCTGGCGCGCGACGGCTTTGACGCCTGGGTCGATGCGACCGTCCTGCCGCCGCTTGTGACCGAACAATCGGTCGAGGTGCGCGACCGCGACGGCACGCTTCTGCGCGCCTATACCGTGGCCGACGGGCGTTGGCGGCTTTCGGTGGGTCTCGATGCGGTGGACCCGGCTTACGTCGCCATGCTGATCCGCTACGAGGACAAGCGCTTTTACGATCACGCGGGCGTCGATCCCGTCGCCATGGGCCGCGCCGTCTTGCAGGCCGTGCGCAACCGGGGCGTCGTTTCGGGTGGCTCGACGATCACGATGCAGGTGGCCCGCTTGCTTGAGGACGGGACGACCGGGCAACTGGACGGCAAGCTGCGGCAGATCCGCCTTGCGCTGGCGCTTGAGCGGCAGCTGACCAAGGACGAGATCCTGACGCTCTACATGAACCGCGCGCCCTTCGGCGGGAATATCGAAGGGGTGCGCGCCGCGGCCTTTGCCTGGTTCGGCAAGCCGCCCACCCGCCTGACACCCGCGCAGGCCGCGCTGCTGGTGGCCCTGCCACAGGCGCCCGAATCCCGCCGCCCCGACCGTTTCCCCCAACGCGCCGAGGCCGCGCGTGACCGCGTGCTGGCCCGCGCCGTGCGCGACGGCGTGCTTGACCCCGACACCGCCCGCGCCGCGCTGATGGAGCGCGTGCCCACCGCCCGCGCGCCCTTCCCGCTGCTGTCTCCGCATCTGGCCGACAGGTTGCGCGCCGCCGATCCGCTGGCCCAGGTCCATGACACGACGCTCGACGCGGCTTTGCAGGCCCGGATCGAGGCGCTGGCGACCGAGGCCGTCGCCCGCCACGGCGACCAGATGCAGATCGCCATCGTCATCGCCGACCACCGCACGGGCGAGGTGCTGGCCCATGTCGGATCCTCGGCCTACACGGCCGATGCGCGGCAGGGCTTCGTCGACATGACGCAGGCGCTGCGCTCGCCCGGATCGACGCTGAAGCCGCTGGTCTATGGGCTGGCCTTCGATCTTGGCATGGCCCATCCCGAAACGCTGATCGCCGACCGGCCCACGGATTTCGGCGGCTACCGGCCGCAGAATTTCGACGGGATGTTCCGGGGCGAGGTGCGGATCCGGCAGGCGCTGCAGTTGTCGCTCAACCTGCCGGTGGTCAGCCTGACACAGGCGATGGGGCCGGGGCAGCTGATGGCGGCACTGCGCAGGTCCGGCGCCACCCCCGTCCTGCCCGAGGGCGGTGCGCCCGGCCTTGCCGTCTCGCTCGGCGGGGTGGGCATGACGCTGGAAGACCTCACACGGCTTTACGCGATGATCGGCAATGGCGGCACGGCGGTGGACCTGCGCTGGCAGGACGGCCCCTCGCCCGACTACCTGCCGCACCGCGTTCTGGGCGAGGTTGCCGCCTGGCAACTGGCCGATATCCTGCTGGATACGCCGCGCCCGGCGGGGGTGCGGGGGGCGGGCATCGCCTACAAGACCGGCACCTCCTACGGGCACCGCGATGCCTGGGCGATCGGCTTTGACGGGGCGCATGTGGTGGGCGTCTGGATGGGCCGGGCCGACGGCACCGCCGTGCCCGGCATCTTTGGCGGAGAGCTGGCCGCCCCGGTGATGTTCGCCGCTTTCGACCGGCTCAAGACCCGGGTGGACCCGATCCCGCCGCCGCCCCCCGCGACGCTGCTTCTATCGAACGACCGCCTGCCGCAGCCGCTGCAACGCTTCCGCCCCGCGGGCGAGGCGCTGGCAGGCGGGCCGCAGATCGCCTTTCCGCCCGATGGCGCGGTGATCGAAGGGACGGAGATCACCGCCCGCGTCCGCGACGGCCGCGCGCCCTTCGTCTGGCTGGCCAACGGCCTGCCCATCGCCACCAGCCATGTGCCCGAGGTGGCGCTGCCCGACCTTGGCCCCGGTTTCTCGTCGCTGACCGTGATCGACGCCGACGGCCGCGCCGCCCGCGCGCGGATCGAACTGCGGCCATGACGGCGCTTCTCGTCCTGCAGGGCGTGACCTTCGCACTTTGGGCGGTCACGGCCTTTCGCATCCTGTTTCACCTGCGCGCCCGGGGCGAGGCCCGGACGGGGCAGAGCTTTCCCGGCCCCGGCGCCTTCCTGGCCGCGCTTCGAGACTGGCTGTCCGACCCGGCCGAGGCGAAATGGCGCAGGGATCTTGCCGCGCTTACGGCAATGCTCATTGCGCTTACAGTGTTGATTGCCCGGTCCGCCGGTTGATCCGCCGCAAGGGTTTTCCGCGCCGGACCATTCCCCGATGCCCTTGTCGGCTTAGGTGAACGGGGGCAAGAGGATCGGCATGTTGCTTTTCGTGAACCAGCTTTCAAAGACCTATGCCAGCGCCGCCGGCCCCGTCCCCGTGCTGCGCGGCGTGGACCTGACCCTTGCGGCGGGCGAGACGCTTGCCCTGATGGGGGAATCCGGCAGCGGCAAGAGCACCCTTCTGCACCTCGTGGCCGGCCTCGACCTGCCCGACAGCGGCGAGATCCTGCTGGACGGGATCCACGTTCACAGGCTTGACGACCGGGGCCGCGCGCGGCTGAGGCGGGGCACGGTCGGGGTGATCTTTCAGCAGTTCAACCTGATCCCCAGCCTTGATGTAGCGGCCAATATCGCCCTGCAGGCGCGCATGGCGGGGCGGCACGACCCGGACTACACCCACGATCTGGCCGACCGGCTTGGCCTGACGGCGCATCTGGCGAAATACCCCGAGCAATTGTCGGGCGGTCAGCAACAGCGGGTCGCCATCGTTCGGGCCCTCGCCGCGCGGCCGGCCCTTGTGCTTGCCGATGAGCCCACCGGCAATCTGGACGAGGCGACCGCCGAGGGCGTGCTTGATGCCATGCTGTCGCTAGTCGCAGAGACCGGCGCGGCGCTGCTGGCCGTGACGCATTCCGAAAGGGTCGCCTCCCGGCTTTCCCGGCGGGTGCAGTTGCGCGGGGGGCGGATCGCGTGACGGGGGCGGTGTTTCGGACCCTGCTGTCGCATTGGTGGCGCAATCCGCTGCAGCTTGTCACCCTGGTCGCGGGGCTTGCGCTGGCCACGGCGCTCTGGTCCGGGGTGCAGGCGATCAATGCCGAGGCGCGCAACAGCTATGACACCGCCGCGGCGCTGCTGGGCGACGGGCAGTTCGCGCAGCTTGTGCCCGCCTCCGGCACGTCCGTTTCGGAACAGGCCTTTGTCGACCTGCGCCGGGGGGGGTGGATGGTCAGCCCTGTTGTGGACGGGCGGCTGAACGGGGTCCGGATCCTTGGCATCGATCCGCTGACCGCGCCCGAGGGGTTCGGGGCCCTCGGCTCGGTCGGGGGTGCTGCGCTGGGCGATTTTCTGGCCGGCGCGGATACGGTCTTTGCCCATCCGGACACCGAGTCCCCGCTTCAGGACATCGCGGCCCGGACGGCGACCCCGATCACCGTTGCCGGCACTGTCGATCTGGCACCCGGAACTGCCGTGGCCGATATCGGCCTGGCGCAACGCCTGCTTGGGCTGGAGGGCAGGATCAGCCGCCTTGTCCTGTTGCCCGAGCAACCCCTTCTGCAGCAAGAGCTTGCCGGGATCGGGGCCGATGTCCTGCTGCGCGACCCGGCGCAGGCGGCCGATCTTGACCGGTTGTCGGACAGCTTTCACCTCAACCTTACCGCCTTCGGAGCACTTGCCTTTGCGGTTGGCATCCTGATCGTTCACAGCGCCGTCGGGCTGGCCTATGAACAGCGCCGCCCCGTGGTGCGCAGCCTGCGCGCCATGGGGGCGCCGGTCCGGGCGCTGGTCCTGATGACGCTGGCGGAACTGGCGGCAATCACGCTTGTCGCGGGCGCCCTGGGCCTTGGCCTTGGCTATGTGATCGCCGGTGCCCTGTTGCCCGATGTCGCGGCCACGCTGCGGGGGATCTATGGCGAAGATATCGCCGGCAGCCTGACCTTTCGCCCGCTCTGGGCGCTTTCCGGCATGGCGATCGCCGGTATTGGCACCGCGCTTGCGGCCGCCGGCGCGATCTGGAGCCTGATCCGCATGCCGGTTCTGGCCGGGGCGCATCCGCGCGCCGTTTCGGTCGGCTCGGCGCGGATGGCGCGGCTGCGGGCGGCGGCCTCGCTTGCGCTGCTGGTGCTTGCGGGGGTGCTGATGCAGGTCGGCTCGGGCCTTGTCGCAGGGTTCGGGCTTCTGGCCTGCCTGCTTGTCGGGGCGGCGCTGGCGCTGCCGCTTGTCCTTGACCTGACGCTCCTGGCCGCGCAGCGGCTGGCGCGCGGCCCCCTTGTTCAGTGGTTCCTGGCCGATACGCGGCAGCAACTGCCTGCGCTGTCGCTTGCCCTTGCTGCGCTCTTGCTGGCGATTGCGGCGAATGTGGGCGTGTCGACGATGGTTTCGTCCTTCCGCCTTACCTTCGTGCAGTTCCTTGATCAGCGCCTCGCCTCCGAGCTTTACGTCTACACCCAGGACGAAGCGTCCGCCGCGGATCTTCTGGCCTTTGTCGAACCAAGGGTCGATGCCGTCCTGCCGCTTCTGGCCACGGATCAACAGCTTGCGGGCCTGCCCGGCGAGGTTCAGGCCGCCCGCGATCATGCGACCTATCGGGACAACTGGGATTTCCTGACCGCAGATCGGCACGTCTGGGACCGGCTGGCCGCCGCAGAGGGGGTCATCATCAACGAACAGCTGAGCCGGCGCAGCGGCCTTGGCATCGGCGACGGCCTGGCCGTTGGAGGCACAGAGCTTGAGGTCATCGGCGTCTATGGCGATTACGGCAATGCCATCGGTCAGGCGATCCTGACCGAGGCGCTGTTTCTGCGCCTTTACCCCGACATCACCCCGACCCGCTTCGGCCTCAGGTTGCCCGAGGCGCAGGTTCCCGAGATGACCCGGGCGCTGGTCGAGGACCATGGCCTGCCCGAGGCCAACATCGTCGACCAGGCCGAGCTGAAGGCCTTTTCCCTAGCCGTCTTTGACCGGACCTTCACGGTGACGCGGGCGCTGAACATCCTGACCCTTGCCGTGGCGGGCTTTGCCATATTGATGAGCCTTCTGACGCTGGCCGGAATGCGCCTGCCGCAGCTTGCGCCGATCTGGGCGCTGGGGCTGACGCGTCGGGAACTGGGCAGGGTGGAACTGGTCCGGGCGGTTCTGCTGGCGCTGCTGACCAGCATCGTGGCCCTGCCGCTGGGCCTTGGGCTGGCCTGGGTTCTGCTGACGGTCGTGAATGTCGAGGCCTTTGGCTGGCGCCTGCCGATGTACCTGTTTCCCGGCGACTACCTCAGGCTTGGCGCCCTGGCCCTTCTGGCGGCGGCGGTGGCCGCGCTCTGGCCGGCGATGCGCCTTGCGCGCACGCCGCCGTCGACCTTGCTGAAGGTCTTTGCCAATGAACGCTGATCGCCGTTTCGCGCTGGCACTTCTACTGCTGATCTGGCCCGGTTGGGTGCTGGGTCAGGGCTTTGCCGGGCTGGGCACCGATGCCGAGGGCTTTGCGGTTCCGCAACCCGACCCGACGTTCGATTTCCCCGCCGATCATGGCGCGCATTACGATTATCGGATCGAATGGTGGTATCTGACCGCGACCCTCGAGGCGGCGGACGGCACGCCCTACGGGTTGCAATGGACCCTGTTCCGCACAGCCCTTGCCCCGACCGAGGGCGAGGGCTGGGGCGCGCCGCAGGTCTGGATGGGTCATGCCGCCGTCACCACACCCGAGGCGCATCACCTGGCCGAGCGCCTTGCCCGTGGCGGGGTCGGCCAGGCCGGGGTCGTCGCCGATCCGTTCATCGCCTGGATCGACGATTGGGAGATGTCGGGCCCGGATTTCGACGCCCTTCGCCTGCGGGCGACGGGCACGGATTTCGCCTTCGACATGGACCTGACCGCCGAGGGTCCGCTTGTCTTTCACGGCGAGGGGGGCTTCTCGGTCAAGTCGCAGGAGGGGCAGGCATCCTACTATTACTCGCAACCCTTCTATCGCGTGGCGGGAACCCTCTTCCTGCCGGAGGGGCCGGTCGAGGTGACGGGGCAGGGCTGGCTAGACCGGGAATGGTCCTCGCAACCCCTGTCGGAGGATCAGTCGGGGTGGGACTGGTTCTCGCTCAGCTTCGATACGGGCGAACGGATGATGGGATTCCTCTTGCGCCAGACCGATGGTAGCACCTTCGGCCAGGCGACATGGATCAATCCCGACGGCACCAGCCAGCCCTTTCCCGATGGCGCTTTCGAGGCCGTGCCGCTTGCCACGGCAGAGGTCGCGGGGCGGGAGGTTCCGGTGAACTGGCAGGTCCGGCTGGCCGAGAAGGGCGTGGATGTGACCGTCGCGGCGCTGAACCCCGACGCCTGGATGGATGTGAGCGTGCAGTATTGGGAAGGGCCGGTGACGATCAGCGGATCCCACTCTGGCCGGGGCTATCTTGAAATGACCGGATATGAGTGACCGAATGGACAGCCTCGAGGCGTTCCTTGCGCAGGCGTGGGAATGCCTTGCGCAGGGCCTTTCGGACAGGGGATCCGCGGCACGCCACCCGACGCTGGCCACCATCGCGGCCACTGGCGCGCCAACGGCCCGGACGGTCGTTCTGCGCGCCGTGGATCGGGCGCAGGGATCGGTTGATCTGCATACCGATGTTCTCAGCACCAAGGTCGCAGAGCTGCGGCGGGATCCGCGTGCCGCGCTGCATGTCTGGGACGATCCGACGCGGCTGCAGATCCGCCTGGGCGGAGAGATGCGCATCCTGACCGGGCCGGAGACCGCGCCACTGTGGCAAAAGGTGCCGCCGGCGTCGCGCCTTGGCTATGGCTCGGACCCTGCTCCGGGCGAAGGCATTGCCAGGGCTGATGGCTATCGCCGGTCGGCGGACCCGGCCCGCTTTGCCGTTCTGCGCCTTGCCATCGACGAGATCGAGTTGCTGCACCTGGGCGAGACCCATAGCCGCGCGCGGTTCCGGCGCAGGGATCACTGGGCCGGGTGCTGGCTCTCGCCCTGACGAGGGGGCCGACGGGGGAGCTGACGGGGGCATCTGACGGGGCCTTGGAATCCGCGCGCAAACAGGGATAGGAGAACCCATGGATCCCTTGCCCCTTACCCGCGATATCGTGCTGATCGGTGGCGGTCATGCCCATGCCCTTGTCCTGCGGCGCTGGGGCATGCAGCCCTTGCCCGGCGCGCGCCTGACGGTGATCGACCCGTCGCCCCAAGCCGCCTATTCGGGGATGCTCCCCGGTTTCGTGGCCGGGCATTATGGCCGGGACGATCTTGACATCGACCTTGTCCGCCTGACGCGCTTTGCCGGGGCGCGGCTGATCACGGGGGCGGCAAGCGGCATCGACCTGACCGAACAGACCGTCACGGTCGAGGGGCGGCCGCCGCTGGCCTTTGACGTGGCCTCGATCGACATCGGCATCACCTCGGCGATGCCCGCCCTGCCCGGGTTCTCTGAACACGGCGTGCCCGCCAAGCCGCTTGGCCCCTTCTCGCACCGCTGGGCCGCGCTGAGGGAGGCGGCCCCGGCCCCCCGGATCGTCGTTCTGGGTGGCGGCGTTGCCGGTGCGGAACTGGCCATGGCGATGGCGCATGCCACCGGGGGGCAAGGCGCCAGCATCAGCCTGATCGACAAGGGAAAGGCGCTGGCCGATCTGGCGCCGCAGGCAAGGCGATTGATCCTGAAAGAGATGGCAGCACTTGGCATCGACCTGCACGAGCATACGACCGTCGCCGAGGTTGGCCCCGATCACGTTGCGCTTTCCGATGGGCGCCGGATCGCCTCGGATTTCACCCTTGGCGCCGCGGGGGCACAGGCGCACCCCTGGCTTGCCGAAACCGGGCTTGTCCTCGAGGATGGTTTCATCCGCGTCGATTCCGACCTTCGCACAAGCAACCCGCATGTCTTTGCCTGCGGCGACTGCGCCCATCTGACCCATGCCCCGCGCCCCAAGGCCGGTGTCTATGCGGTGCGGCAGGCGCCGGTGCTGTTCGACAATCTCTGCGCCGCTGTTTCAGGCGGCACGCTCCGCCCCTATCGGCCGCAGCGCGACTACCTCAAGCTGATCTCCTTGGGGGGCAAGAAGGCGCTTGCGCAGAAATGGGGGATGGTCCGGTCGGGCGCCTCTCTTTGGAGGCTCAAGGACGGGATCGACCGGCGCTTCATGGACAAGCTTCGTGATCTGCCTGCGATGGAAGAGGCCAGCTTGCCCATGACACGGGCCGAGGGGCTGGAAGAGCTTGTCGGAAACGGGCCCGCCTGCGGCGGATGCGGGTCCAAGCTCGGGCGGCAGGCGCTTGGCGCGGGCCTGAGCGGGCTTTCCTTCACGCGGCCCGATGTCGACCGGCTTGCCGGAGACGATGCGGCACTCGTGACCGTGGGGGGCGCGCGGCAGGTTCTGACCACGGATCACCTGCGCGCCGTGACCGACGATCCCGTGCTGATGACCCGCATCGCCGCCATTCATGCTTTGGGCGATATCTGGGCCATGGGGGCCGAACCGCAGGCGGCGCTTGTCTCGGTCGTGCTGCCGCGCATGTCGCCCCGCCTGCAATCCCGCACCCTGACCGAGATCATGCAGGCGGCCGAAGCGGTGCTTGGCGCCGCAGGGGCCGCCATCGCGGGCGGCCATAGCTCGCAAGGGCATGAGCTGACCATCGGCTTCAGCCTGACCGGACTTCTGACCCGGACCCCGATCACCATGGCGGGCGCTAAGGCGGGCGACGCCCTGATCCTGACCAAGGGCATCGGCAGCGGTGTCATCCTTGCCGCCGAGATGCGGGGGCTGGCGCGGGGGCGGGATGTAGTGGCCTGTCATGCAGCGATGCTGCAAGAGCAGGGCACCGCCGCCGATATCCTGCAAGGCGCCCATGCGATGACCGATGTGACGGGGTTCGGCCTTGCCGGGCATCTGTCGGGCCTCTGCGAGGCGTCCGGCCTTGGCGCAAGGCTCGAAGCCGGGGCGATCCCGGTGCTTGAGGGCGCATTGGCCCTTGCCGAAGGCGGGATCCGGTCGACTCTGTGGGAGGACAACCGCGCAGCGGTTCCCCATATCCTTGGCGCGACGGGGCCGCTGGGGGATCTGCTCTTCGACCCGCAAACCTGCGGCGGCCTGCTTGCGGCAGTGCCGGAAACCGAGGCCACGACGCTGTGCAGCGCCTTGCGCGACCGGGGCTATCCGGCCGCCATCATCGGACGGATGACGCAGGAACCGGGCATCATCCTCGACTGAGCCTGCTGCCAATCGCCTCGGCCAGGGCTTCGATCCCGGCTTCATCCAGATCTTCGGCCGCGAACCGGGCAAGCACCGGATGCTCATGCGCGCGGCGCGAGGTCTCGTAGGCGGGGTCGTAGTGATCCTCGATCAGGGCACGGGCCAGCGCCTCATCCGCGCCGCTGTGAACAAGCGACAGCCAGCTGTCGACGACCGCATGCCCCCGATGGGGCCGCAGATTGTTCAGCCGCTCTTCAAGCCAGTCGCGCCTTGCCGCCACGTCCAGATAGCTGCCGGCAAGATAGCGCGCCCGCGCCAAGACCGGCGCGCCGATCTCGATCCGGGGCGCGGCGCACATCGCCTTCCAGAGGGCCGGAGGAAGGATCAGCCGGCCGATCTTGCTGCTTTCCGCCTCGAGCAGGATCGGGCGCGCGGGATCGAAACCGGCCAGGGCCACGGCAAGCTGCGCCTCGAACCCCTTTTGCGAAGGCTGGGCTTCACCGCGCTCTCCCAGCAGCGATCCCCGGTGTCCGGCCAACCCCTCGAGGTCGATCACCTGATGCCCCCGGGCGGCGAGCCTTCGCAGAACCTCGGTTTTGGCCGTACCGGTATTGCCGTCGATCAGGACAAGCCGATGCGAAAGCGGCCGGTCGTAAAGCGCGCCATGCACCAGCCTGCGAAAGGACTGGTAGCCGCCTGCGATCGTCTCGGCCCGCCAGCCGATCTGGGTCAGGATCCCGGCAAACGACCCCGACCTCTGCCCGCCGCGCCAGCAATAGACCAGCGGCCGCCAGCCCCCGTCATGGGCGGCAAGCGGCCCCTCGATATGGGCGGCCACATTGCGCGCCACCATCGCGGCACCGATCTTGCGCGCGGCAAAGGGGCTTTGCTGCTTGTAGATCGTGCCGACCACCGCCCTTTCCTCGTTCGAAAGCGCGGGCAGATTGATCGCTCCGGGGATGTGATCCAGAGCGTATTCGGCAGGGGAGCGAACGTCGATCACGGCGTCGAAACCGTGGTCGAGCAGGGCGGCAATTCCGGCAAAGGCAATCGGCATGGCGCCTGATTAGCGCGGCGCGGCCAGGCTGCACAGGCCGCGCCCGAGTTTATTTCTGCGGGATGTTCTTGCCCCGCTGAACCGCGGGCCGGTCAAAGAACCGTTCGACATAGGCGGGCACCCGGCGCAGATCATCCCAACCGACAAGAGGGCGCGCGCCGTAGAAATCCAGCGTGTTCAGCCAGGGCGCGATGGCGATATCGGCGATGGAATAGTCGCCCGCGATCCAGTCACGATCCTGCAACTGCCCCTCAAGAACCGCCAACAGCCGGCGCGCCTCGGCGATATAGCGCTCGCGCGGGCGGGGATCCTCGATCTGGCTGCCGGCGAATTTCACGAAGAACCCCAGCTGCCCGAACATCGGGCCGATCCCGCCCATCTGAAACATCAGCCACTGGATAATCCGGTATTTGTCGGCCTCGGACGCGCCCAGGAGCTTGCCCGTCTTTTCGGCCAGATAGATCAGGATCGCCCCGCTTTCGAAAAGCCCGATGGGCGCGCCGTCCGGCCCGTGCGGGTCGATGATCGCCGGGATCTTGTTGTTCGGGTTCAGCGACAGGAACTCGGCGCTTTTCACATCGGCATCGGCAAGCGTGACAAGGTGAGGCTCGTAGGCAAGGCCCAACTCCTCGAGCGCGATCGACGCCTTGATCCCGTTCGGCGTGGGATAGGCGTAAAGCTGAATCACATCGGGATTCGCGGCGGGCCAACGGCGGGTGATGGGAAAATCAGACAAGGTCTTGTGCATCTTCAACGATCTCTCTTCGAGCCAACTCGTCGCTAGCTACGCCTTCCCGCGAGAAGAAAAAAGCAGATGCAGACCATTCTACCGAGCGTTAACACTGTGCGCATTCGCGCAACCGGGCAAAGTTCCGACGCGATGCCAACAGAAAAAGGGAAAGAGTGACATGATTAAGGAATTCCGCGACTTCATCGCCAAGGGCAATGTGATGGACCTTGCCGTGGGGATCATCATCGGCGCGGCCTTCACCGCCATTGTCGGCAGCATGGTCGACGATCTGATCAACCCGATCATCGGTCTGATCCTCGGCGGCGTCGACTTCAGCAACATGTATGTCGTCCTGTCGGGCGAGGTGCCCGCCAATGCGGGTCTGGCGACGGCACGCGACAGCGGGGCCGCGGTCTTTGCCTATGGCGCCTTCATCACGGCGGTGATCAACTTCCTGATCATCGCGTTTGTGGTCTTTCTGTTGGTCAAGGCGGTCAACCGGATCAAGGACGCCGCGGTGAAGAAGGAAGAGGCCGCCGCCGAAGAACCCAAGGGGCCCACGCAGGAAGAGCTGCTTTCCGACATCCGCGATCTCTTGCGCTCGAAGGCCTGAGCCGCCGTTCGGAACGGTCGGAGCCGGTCAACTCGCCGGCTCCGGGGGCTCCGGGGTCTCCGGGTCGCGGGCGCTTCAGCCCAGAGCATCCTCGGGGGCGATTGCCGCGATGCCCTGCGCATGGCCGACCGCGGCATTCGTGAGTTTGCCGTCGTGAATGTTCAGCCCCGCAAGCAGGTGCCGATCCTCGGCACAGGCCCGGCGCCAGCCCTTGTCCGCCAGCGCCAGAAGGAACGGCAGGGTCGCCTGCCCCAGGGCCAGGGTCGATGTGCGGGCAACGGCGCCCGGCATGTTGGCGACGCAGTAGTGGACCACGCCGTCCACCTCATAGATCGGATCCTGATGCGTGGTCGGGCGCGAGGTCTCGAAACACCCTCCCTGATCAATGGCCACATCCACGACCACCGCGCCGGGTTTCATCCGGCCAAGATCCGCCCGCGTCACAAGCCGTGGCGCAGTCGCCCCCGGCACCAGCACGGCCCCGATCACGAGGTCGGCCTCGGCCAGATGCAGCGCAAGCTGCCCGACGCTGGCAAAGCCGGTGCGGAAACGGCCGGCATAGACATCGTCAAGATAGCGCAGCCGGGGCAGCGACCGGTCCATGACCGTCACATCCGCGCCCATCCCGGCGGCGACCCGTGCCGCCTGCGTGCCGACAACGCCGCCGCCGATCACCAGAACCCGCGCCGGCGCGACACCGGGAACCCCGCCCAGCAGCACGCCACGCCCGCCGTTGGCCTTCTGCAGCGCCCAGGCCCCGACCTGCGGCGCCAGGCGGCCGGCAACTTCGGACATCGGCGCAAGCAGCGGCAATCCACCCGAGGCGTCGGTCACGGTCTCGTAGGCGATGCAGGTGGCGCCGCTTCGGATCAGGTCGGCGGTCTGGTCCGGGTCCGGGGCAAGGTGCAGATAGGTGAACAGGATCTGACCGGCGCGCAGCATCGCCCGTTCCACCGCCTGCGGCTCTTTCACCTTCACGATCAGATCCGCCGCTGCAAACACCTCTTGCGCCGTTTCCGCGATCCGGGCGCCGGCCGCGCGATAGTCGGCATCGTCAAACCCTGCACCCAGGCCCGCGCCGGTTTCGACCGTGACGGTGTGGCCATGTTCCGTGGCCTCGCGCGCCGCATCGGGCGTCAGCCCCACGCGGAATTCCTGCGACTTGATCTCTTTCGGGCAGCCAATGTGCATGCCGATCCTCCTTCGCCCTGTTGGGAGAGAGGATTGCGCCAAGCTCTGACAAAATCCCGTGAATCTCTTCGTCTCCTCGCTTAGGATAAGGGAGAATCTTCGGCCGATGGCCGGGAACAAGAAGGAATATTGCAGACATGGATCTGGACAGCATCGACCGCAGGATCCTCGAATCGCTACAGCGCAAGGGGCGGATGTCGAATGCCGAGCTTTCGGAGCGGGTGAACCTGTCGCAATCGGCCTGTCACCGCCGCGTCCAGCGGCTTGAAAGCGAAGGATACATCAGCGGCTATGTCGCCCTGCTGGATCCGCGCAAGCTGGGCCGGCAGACCACCGTTTTCGTCGAGATCACGCTTAGCGGGCAGGCAGACGAGGTGCTGGATGCCTTCGAACGCGCGGTCGCCCGGGTGCCCGAAGTGCTGGAATGTCATCTGATGGCGGGGTCTGCCGACTACCTCCTCAAGGTGGTGGCCCGCGATACCGAGGATTTCGCCCGCATCCATCGCCGCTCGCTTGCCACGCTGCCGGGGATCGCGCAGATGCAGTCCTCATTCGCGCTGCGCACCGTTCGCCAGACGACCGCGCTGCCGGTGTGACCGGGGGGGTGTGACCGGGGCGATGTGACCGGGGGGGAGCACCCCTTGAAACGTGACCACGCGCAGAGCAGATAAGGGCGGCTGTAGCAGCGTGAGCCCAGAATGGCCGCCCCCCTCGCGGATGCACGACCTGTCGGTGAGATCATCGACAAGGTAAAGACGATGCAGGGTCGGCCGCAGGTCAGCCTTGGCGAACTGCTGCAGGAATTCGGCCCGGCCTCCTTCGTGCCCGCGCTGATGGTGCCGGCGCTGATCGTCGTCTCTCCGCTGTCGGGGATATTCTTCCTGCCCACGGTCTGCGGCCTGACGATAGCCCTGATCGCGACCCAGCTGCTGATCGGACGCCGGCATCTGTGGCTGCCCGCGATCCTGACCCGGCGCAGCCTGCCGGGGCATCGGGTGGCCTCGATGATCGCGAGGCTGGAGAGGTGGGGCGGATGGGTGGATCGCCATACCCAGCCGCGTCTGGGCTTCCTGCAAAGGTGGCCGGTGCGGTTGCTGGCCCCGATCGCCTGCATCATCGCGGGGCTGATGATGCCTTTCCTTGAGCTGGTGCCGCTGTCCTCGTCGATCCTTGGCGCGGCGATTGTCTGCTTTTCGGTCAGCATCCTGTCGCGTGATGGCGTCTACCTGATGGCCGGGCTGGGCTTCATGGCGCTAGGGGCGCTGGTGCCGGCCTTTGTCCTTTACCGGTTCTGATCCGCAGGACAGCTAGGGGGGTTCTGGCCGGAACCGCCCGGCACAAACGACAAACCCCCGAGGCTGGGCCACGGGGGTCATCTGTTTCGCTTCACGTCGAAGCGTGCTTCAGAGCATGCCTTCGCGCTGCAGCTTCTTGCGGGCGAGCTTGCGCTGGCGACGAATCGCCTCGGCCTTTTCGCGCGCTTTCTTTTCCGACGGCTTCTCGAAATGCTGCTTGAGCTTCATCTCGCGGAACACGCCTTCACGCTGCAACTTCTTTTTCAGGGCCCGGAGGGCCTGATCGACGTTGTTGTCGCGAACACTGACCTGCATGTGGTTTTCACCACCTTTCTAGGTTGGATTGCAAAATTTGCAGGAGGTGGCCGTATAGCAAAGCGCCCCTAGCTTGTCTAGGGTAGCACCAAAGAACAGGAGCGCCCGATGCAGCCGTCGTCCATCGACCCGAAGGTCCAGACGCTTCTGGACCATATCCTTCCCGAAGTTCCCTATGACGGCTGGTCGCAGAAGGCCTTTGACCTTGCCGTGACCCGGTCCGGGATGGACCGGACCGAGGCGCGGCTTCTGTGCCCGCGTGGCGCGGTGGATCTGGCCGTGGCCTATCATCGGGAAGGCGACCGGGCGATGGTCGAGGCGCTGCGCCGTGCGCCGCTTGACGATATGCGCATCCGCGACAGGGTCGCTTTCGCGATCCGGGCGCGTCTGGATGCCATGACCGACCGCGAAGCGGTGCGCCGCGCCAGCGCCCTGTTCGCCCTGCCCCATCTGGCGGCCGAAGGGGCGCGGCTGATCTGGGGAACGGCGGATCTGCTCTGGTCCGAGCTTGGGGACACCGCCGAGGATGTGAACTGGTACACCAAACGCGCCAGCCTTTCTGCCGTCTATGCGGCGACGGTGCTGTACTGGCTGGGGGACGACAGTTTCGATCAGCAGGCGACCGATGCCTTCATCGACCGCCGGATTTCCGAGGTCATGCAGTTCGAAAAGGCCAAGGCGCAGGTGCGCAGCAATCCCGTGGTCAAGCCCTTCCTTGCGCCGCTTGACCGGCTGGGCGCGATGATCCGCCCGCCCCGGACACAGCCTCGGGACGATGTTCCGGGCCACACGACCACGCCCGACGCCGGAGCATGACGCAGTGATGCGCGCTGTTGCCATCGAAAGGCCGGGCGGCCCCGAGGTGCTGATCCCGGTCGAACGACCCGTGCCGCAGCCCGCGCATGGGCAGGTGCTTGTCCGGCTGGAATGGGCCGGGGTGAATCGCCCGGATGCGCTGCAACGGGCCGGCCTTTACGCGCCGCCCAAGGGAGCAAGCGATCTTCCGGGCCTCGAAGGGGCCGGCACGGTCGAAGCGCTTGGCCCCGGTGTGGACGGGCTGGCGGTGGGCGACAGGGTCTGCGGCCTCTTTCCCGGCGGATCCTATGCCGAGTTCGCCGTAACCGCGGCCAGCCATTGCCTGCCTGTTCCCGCCGGCATGACCCAGCGCGAGGCGGCCTGCCTGCCCGAGACATTCTTCACAGTCTGGTCCAATGTCTTCATGCGGGCCGGGCTATCGGGGGGAGAGGTCTTTCTTGTCCACGGCGGATCGTCCGGCATCGGGACCACGGCCATCCAGCTGGCCCATGCCTTTGGCGCGCGGGTCTTTGCCACGGCGGGAAGCCCCGAAAAATGCCGCGCCTGCAAGGGCCTTGGCGCCGAAAGGGCCATCAACTACCGCGACGAGGATTTCGTCGTCGTCCTGAAAGAGGCGGGAGGGGCGAATGTCATCCTCGACATGGTCGGAGGCAGCTACACCCAGCGCAACCTGAGCGCGCTGGCGGATGAAGGTAGGCTGGTGCAGATCGCCTTCCTGCAAGGCCCGAAGATGGAGCTGAACCTGGCGCCGCTGATGATGCGCCGGCTCACGATCACCGGCTCGACCCTCCGGCCGCAGTCGGACCTTGCCAAGGCCCGCATCGCATCCGCCCTGCGCGAAAAGGTCTGGCCGCTGCTGGATGCAGGCCGCATCGCCCCGGTGATGGACAGCGAATTCCCGCTGGAGGAGGCAAACCTTGCCCATGCCCGCATGGAATCGGGCGACCACATCGGCAAGATCGTCCTGCGTATAGGCTGAAACTATGGCCGCTACTGGCGTCTTAGGCCCCTGCCGCGTCGATTTTGCACTGTCGCGGCCGGTTTCCTCGCGCTATGTCCGGCCGGAAGCCACGCATGTCCAAGGAGACGCCGATGAAGGTCCTCGTGCCTGTGAAGCGCGTGATCGACTATAACGTGAAGGTCCGGGTCAAGGCCGACGGATCCGGGGTCGATCTTGCCAATGTGAAGATGTCGATGAACCCGTTTGACGAGATTGCCGTCGAAGAGGCGATCCGCCTGAAAGAGGCCGGGAAGGCCGAAGAGGTGGTCGCGGTGTCCATCGGCGTGAAACAGGCGCAGGAAACGCTGCGCACGGCGCTGGCAATGGGGGCGGACCGGGCGATCCTCGTCGTGGCCTCCGAGGATGTGCATCAGGATATCGAACCGCTGGCCGTGGCCAAGATCCTTGCCGCCATCGTCAAGGAAGAGGCTCCGGGCCTTGTCCTCTGCGGCAAGCAGGCGATCGACAATGACATGAACGCCACCGGGCAGATGCTGGCCGCGCTTCTGGGCTGGGCGCAGGCGACCTTTGCCTCCGAGCTTGCGGTCGAGGGCGATGCCGCCACCGTCACCCGCGAGGTGGACGGGGGCTTGCAGTCGATCAGGGTGAAAATGCCCGCTGTCGTGACCGTCGACCTGCGCATGAACGAGCCGCGCTATGCCTCGCTGCCCAATATCATGAAGGCGAAGAAGAAGCCGCTCGATGAAAAGACGCCCGCCGATTACGGCGTCGAGGTGGCACCGCGCCTGAGCGTCGTGAAGACGGCCGAACCGCCCGCGCGCAAGGCGGGGATCGTGGTCAAGTCGGTCGATGAGCTGGTCGAGAAACTGAAAGAGGCGGGGGCTGTCTGATGGCTGTTCTTCTGATCGGTGAAGTGACGGACGGGCAACTGGCCCTGGACGCGACCGCCAAGGCGGTGTCGGCGGCGCAGGCGCTGGGCGAGGTGACGGTGCTGTGCACCGGCGCGCGTGCGGCGGATGCGGCGGCGGAAGCGGCGCAGATCGCGGGCGTGGCCAAGGTTCTGGTGGCCGAGGCGCCGCTTTACGGGCACCGGCTGGCCGAACCGACCGCCGCGCTGATCGTCGGGTTGGCGGGCGGCTACAGCCACGTCGTCGCGCCCTCTACCACGGATGCCAAGAACATCATGCCGCGTGTGGCAGCGCTGCTGGATGTCATGGTGATTTCCGATGTGACCGCCGTGATCGACGGCGACACGTTCGAGCGTCCGATCTATGCCGGCAATGCGCTGCAGACGGTGAAATCCTCGGATGCGGTCAAGGTTCTGACGATCCGCACCGCCGGCTTTGACGCCGCCCCGATGGGCGGGTCGGCCGCGGTCAGCGCGGTGGATGCCGCAAGCGATCCGGCCCTGTCGGAATGGGTCGAGGACAAGGTTGCCGCGAATGACCGGCCCGAACTCACCTCGGCCGGGGTGGTTGTCTCGGGCGGGCGCGGGGTCGGCTCGAAAGAAGATTTCGCCATAATCGAGACGCTTGCCGACAAGCTGGGCGCCGCCGTGGGTGCCAGCCGGGCCGCGGTCGATTCGGGCTATGCGCCGAACGACTGGCAGGTGGGCCAGACCGGTAAGGTGGTCGCCCCCGACCTCTATGTCGCCGTGGGCATCTCGGGCGCGATCCAGCATCTTGCCGGCATGAAGGACAGCAAGATCATCGTCGCCATCAACAAGGATGAAGAGGCGCCGATCTTTCAGGTGGCCGATTACGGTCTTGTCGGCGACCTTTTCGCGGTCGTGCCCGAGCTGACCGAGAAACTCTAGGGCCTGCCAAGGCCGTGCAGGCAGGGGCCCGATCTTCGGATCGGGCCTTTTCCTATTGCAGCCCTATTGCAATGACGCGCGCAGGGTCTGGGTCAGGGCCTCGGCCGCTTCGACATGGGCCGCCGGGCCCATCAGCTCTGCCGCCGCGGCCGACTGAACCGGCGTGTGGACCATCCCCTCGGTCCGGTTTGCCATGGCCCGCGCCGAAGGCTGTGCCATGACCACGCCGCGCACCAGCGGGCGCAGGCTGTCGACCATCTTGCGCGTGATCAGCAGAGGTTCCGCGCGGAAAGGGTCCTGCCGTTCCTCCCAGGGCATGTCGGAGGGCAGGTGATCGGCGAACCAGAGCAGGATCACCCTTGGCCCGATTTCGTTGAGGAAGGCCCGCATCCGTGCGACCCAGGCCTGCTGCAATTCGGTCACGACGATCGAGAAACGCTCGGGCGCGACCTCGTGCAGATGGCTCAGAAGATGGCGGGTGAAGCAGATGTCGCTGAAATCCACCTCGGGAAAGACGGCCTTCAGCACGGTCGAGGCCCTGAGAAACCGGTCATTGCGGCGCGGATGCACCGTATAGAAGCGGTTGGACATGTTCTGCGCGCCCATGATCTGGATCACGGTCATCGTGGCATCCTGACAGGCGGCCTGCACCGTGGCCTCGTTCATGAAAGCGTCGATCGAGGCATTCACACAGCCGAAGTTGACGCATCTTTCGCCCAGAAGCTCCTCGACCAGAGTGGGGAAGGGGCGCTCTATGAACTTGCCATAGGTTTCGGTACCACCGACAAAGGCGATGTAGCGGCCGTCAAGGGATTTGCGCGGACCCCGGAAAAGAAGCCGCGAATTGCCATATCTGCAAAGGCCATAGCTTAGCCCCGCTTCTGCAAGCGTGTCGTGTTTCATGGTTCCCACCACTCTCTGATCTACCCGGGGGCAGATTCTCCGCAAAGTCTTTCGAATCTTCTAAGTCTTGGATTTGTAATGGATTGTCCGCATGTTCCGCCGAAGGGCAGACTGCCCTTGAAGCGGCACCATGCTGGGGCCTATGCTGCACGGCAGCAGAACAGGGACCAAGGCGATGAGCATTCAAAGGGTTGGCGTCGTGGGCGCCGGGCAGATGGGCAACGGGATTGCCCATGTCCTTGCGCTGGCGGGATATGACGTCCTGATCACCGACACGAGCGAAACGACCCTCGACGCCGCTCTGGCCACCATCAGCCGTAACATGGACCGTCAGCTGAACCGCGGCACCATCTCGGCCGAGGACAAGCAGGCGGCGCTGGCCCGGATCGTTCCGACCCTGAAGCTGGAAGAGCTTGGCCCGACCGACCTTGTCATCGAGGCGGCGACCGAACGGGAGGATGTCAAGAACGCGATCTTCGACGGGTTGCGCGATCACCTGGGCCCCGACACGATCCTGACCTCGAACACCTCGTCGATCTCGATCACGCGGCTCGCGGCGCGGACCGACCGGCCGGAAAAGTTCATGGGGTTCCATTTCATGAACCCCGTCCCGGTGATGCAGCTGGTCGAGCTGATCCGCGGCATCGCCACCGACAAGGAGACGTTCGAAGCCTGCCTCGGCGTTGTCGAACGGCTGGGCAAGACGGCGTCAAGCTCGGAGGATTTCCCCGCCTTCATCGTCAACCGGATCCTGATGCCGATGATCAACGAGGCGATCTATACGCTTTATGAAGGCGTCGGATCGGTCCGGTCCATTGATGTCTCGATGAAGCTGGGGGCGAATCATCCGATGGGGCCGCTCGAGCTTGCCGATTTCATCGGCCTCGATACCTGCCTTGCGATCATGAACGTCCTGCATGACGGGCTGGCCGATACCAAGTACCGCCCCTGCCCGCTTCTGACGAAATATGTCGAGGCTGGCTGGCTGGGTCGCAAGACGAACCGCGGCTTCTATGACTATCGCGGCGACACGCCCGTGCCGACCCGATAGGCCCGCCCGATGCCTGACGATCGCGGCTTTCCCGACGCCCGGCCCTTGGCCGAGCAACCGCCCGAGGGGCTGCGGACAGCGGATCGCCCCGGATGACGCCTGCAAGGATCCTGATCACCGGTACCGCGGGTTTCATCGGCTTTCACCTTGCCCGGCTGCTGCTTGCCGAAGGGTTCCGGGTGCAGGGCTATGACGGGATGACGGATTACTATGACGTCGCGCTCAAGCGGCGGCGTCATGCGATCCTGCTGCAGACCCCGAACTTCACCGCCCTCGAGGGGATGCTCGAGGATCAGGCCCGGTTCGATGCGATGGCCGATGACTTTCGGCCCGATGTCATCATCCACCTCGCCGCCCAAGCCGGGGTGCGCTATTCGCTGGAAAACCCGCGCGCCTATCTGGATGCCAACGTGATCGGCACCTTCAATGTGATGGAGGCGGCCAAGCGGCTGAAGGTGCGGCATCTGCTGATGGCCTCGACCAGTTCGGTCTATGGCGCCAATACCGACATGCCCTTCACCGAGACCGAGAAGGCCGACACCCAGCTGACGATCTATGCCGCGACCAAGAAGGCCAATGAAAGCATGGCCCATGCCCATGCGCATCTGTGGAACCTGCCGACCACGATGTTCCGCTTCTTCACCGTCTATGGCCCCTGGGGGCGGCCGGATCTGGCGCTTTACAAGTTCGTCGATGCGATCCTCGATGGCCGCCCGATCGACATCTACAACCACGGCGAGATGTATCGCGACTTCACCTATGTCGATGACCTGGTCCGCGCGATCCGTCTGCTGATGGATGTGGTGCCCGAGCGGCCCGCCGACGGGATTGTGCCCGAGGGTGACAGCCTCTCGCCCGTGGCGCCGTTCCGGATCGTGAACATCGGCAATTCCGACAAGGTGCGGCTTCTGGATTTCGTCGAGGCGATCGAGGATTGCCTGGGGCAGAAGGCCCTCCGCAACTACATGGAGATGCAGGCCGGCGACGTGCCCGCCACCTGGGCGGATGCGACATTGCTGCAGCGCCTGACAGGCTATCGACCCGAGACCGATGTGCGCGACGGGATCGCCCGCTTCGTCGCGTGGTTCCGGGAGTATTACGGAAAGTAGGGCGCCCCGGCCCTGATCCGTGCCGCAGGCCGCGCTACCCGCGCATCAGGCGCGGCAGATCGCCGGTCAGCCCGGCCGCTTCGCGGATGAAGCCGCGGCGCAGCCCGGGCATGGCATTCACCGCGCCCATGCCAAGATCCCGGATCCCGCGCAACAGCGGATTGTCGTTCGAAAACAGCCTGTTGAACGTATCCGTCGCAAGGGCCAGCGTCGCCGTGTCGAACCTGCGCCACTGCTGATAACGCCCCAGCACAAGCGCCGTGCCGATGTCCTCGCCCCGTGCCTTCGCCTCGGCCAGCACGTCGGCCAGCGCGGCCACATCCCGCAGCCCGGCATTCAGACCCTGCCCGGCAATCGGGTGCATCCCATGCGCTGCATCGCCCACAAGGGCAAGGCGATCCGCCACAAAGCTTTTTGCCAGGGTCAGGCCCAGAGGATAGCTGAACCGGTCTCCGGCCAGCGCGATCGCCCCCAGAAAATCGCCGAAGGCCGGGCGCAGGGCGGCAAGGAAGGCGTCATCCTCCATCGCCATGAGTTCGGCCGCGCGGGCGTCGGTTTCGCTCCAGACGATGGAGCAGCGGTTGCCGGTCAGCGGCAGGATCGCAAGCGGCCCGGCGGGCATGAAGAACTGATGCGCGATCCCGCCATGGGGCCTTTCATGCGCGACCGCACAGACCACGCCCGTCTGCCCGTAGCTCCACCCCATCCGGCCGATCCCGGCGCGCGCCGCAGTGCCGCTCTTGCGGCCGTCCGCGCCGACAAGAAGCGCCCCGGTCAGCTCTGCGCCGGAGGAAAGCGTGACCGTGATCCCGCCCGGGCCGGCCTGCTGCGCAACAACAGCCTCTCCGGAAAGGTGGGTGATGCGGGGATCCTCGTCCATCGCATCCAGAAAGGCGCGGCGCAGGTGACGGTCCTCGACCATGTGGCCCATCGGGCCTTCCTCAATCTCGGCATGGTCGAAATGAAGCATCCAGGGGCTTGGCCCTTCACCGGCCCGGCCGTCCGTTACCTTGATCTCAAGCATCGGCTGGGCCTGATCGGCGATCCGGCTCCAGATCCCGATGGCCCGCAGCAGGCGGCAAGAGGCCAGCGCAAGCGCATAGGCCCGCCCGTCGAAATCGGGGGCAGAGCGGGTATCGCGGGGCAGCGTGTCGATCACGCTGACCCGGAAGCCCGCTTGCGCGAGGGCAAGAGCAAGGGCGGGGCCGTTCAGGCCGCCACCCGCGATCAGGATATGAGGTGCTTGCATCATCGCGCCGCACTATGGCGCTGCTCGCGGGATTGTCCATGCGCCCCTTGGCCGCTACCGTCGCGCGAAATGACGCGGGGCAGGGTACGATGGACGATTGGCTGAAGGCGACGGCGGCGGATCTGGGGCGGGGAATCGCGGCCGGAAGGATCGATCCGGTGGAGTTGACCGAGGCCCACCTTGCCGCAATCGACGCCCATCCCCTGCAGGACCGGATCTATGCGCGCACGACCCCCGATCGCGCCCGGGCCGAGGCCCTGGCCGCCCGCGCCCGCCTGAAAGATGGCCTGCGGCGCGGCCCTCTCGACGGGGTGCCGCTGTCGTGGAAGGATCTTTACGATACCGCCGGCGTTGCGACCGAGGCGGGAACGGCCCTGATGGCAGGCCGGGTGCCCGAGCGCGATGCCGAGGTGCTGCGCAATGCGACCCAGGCCGGGCTGGTTTGCCTTGGCAAGACGCATCTTTCGGAAGTGGCCTTCTCGGGCCTTGGCTACAATCCGGTCACGGCGACACCGCCCTGCGTGAACGATCCCGAAGCCGTGCCCGGGGGGTCGTCCTCGGGCGCGGCGACTTCGGTCGCTTTCGGGCTGGCCCCTGCGGCCATCGGTTCGGATACCGGCGGGTCGATCCGCATCCCGGCGGGCTGGAATGATCTGGTGGGGTTCAAGCCCACCCACGGCGCCCTGTCCGTCAGGGGTGTTGTGCCGCTTTGTGCAAGTTTCGATACCGTCGGCCCGCTTTGCCGCAGTGTCGAGGATGCGGCGCTGTTGTTTGCCGCTCTGGGGGATACGCGCCCGGCCGATCTGGCCGGGGCCTCGCTCTCGGGCGCCCGCCTCATGATCCTCGATACCGTGGTGGGCGAAGACCTTGATCCCGCCCCTCTGGCCGCTTTCGAGGCGGCGGTGACGCGCCTCTCCGCTGCCGGGGCAAGGATCGACCGCATCGAGATACCCGAACTCCGCCGCGCCTATGACCTGGCCCTGCCGCTTTACGGCGCCGAGGCCTATGCCTTCTGGCGGCCCTATATGGAGGCCGCGCCTGACAAGATGTTCCCGATGATCCGGGAACGGCTCGAGGGGGGCGCGGCGATCACCGCCGCGGATTTCCTGGCCGGGTGGGAGGAGTTGCGCCGGATCCGCCGCCTGTTTCACGCGGCCACGGCGGGGGCGGATGCGGTGATCTGTTCGACGGGCGCGATCCTGCCGCCCGCGCTTGACCGGCTGGCCTCTGACCCGGACTATTACCGCGCGGTCAACCTTCAGGCGCTGCGCTGCACCCGGATGGGCAATCTCATGGGGCTTGCGGCGGTCACGCTGCCGACGGGGACGCCCTCCTGCGGGATCATGCTGCACGCACCACCGGGGCAGGATGGCCGGCTTTTGCGTCTTGCGCGGGCGGCCGAGGCGGCGCTGGCCTAAATGCCACAGGGCCGGGGCCCAGCCCGGCCGATTCCCCTTCGTTTATCTGGACATAGAGGGTCCGGCGGCGTTACTCTGCCAGCAACGGGGCGAAAACGACCCCGGCGATGAGGCAGATATGAACACCCCCGAGCGGTTTTCGGACCTACCGGAATACGCATTCCCGCGCCTGCGGAAGCTGCTTGACGCCCATGAACCGGGCGGCACGCCCATCGCCATGACCATCGGAGAGCCGCAGCACCCTTTCCCCGCCTGGCTGGGCGATGTGCTGGCCGCCAATCTTGATGGCTTCGGCAAGTATCCCGTGAACGAAGGCACCCCGGAGCTGCTGGAGGCGATCCGGGCATGGGTCGCGCGGCGCTATGGCGTGGCGCTGGACGACGGGAACCTCTTGGTTCTGAACGGCACGCGCGAGGGGCTTTACAACGCGGCCATGGCGCTTTGCCCCGAAACGAAGGGCGGCAAGCGGCCCGTCGTCCTGATGCCGAACCCGTTTTATCAGGTCTATGCCGTGGCAGCCCTGTCGGTGGGGGCCGAGCCCGTGCTTGTTCCGGCCACAGAGGCCACCGGCCATCTGCCCGACTATGCCGGCCTGCCCACCGAGATCCTTGATCGCGCGGCGCTTTGCTACATCTGTTCGCCCGCCAACCCTCAGGGCGCCGTCGCGGACGAGGGCTATTGGCGCGGGCTTCTGGACCTGGCCGAACGGCATGATTTCCGCATCCTTGCCGATGAATGCTATTCCGAGATCTGGCGCGATGCCGCCCCGGTCGGCGCGCTCAGCGTGGCCGATGCGACCGGGGCCGATCCCGAACGGCTGGCGGTGTTTCACTCCCTGTCGAAACGGTCGAACCTGCCGGGGCTGCGGTCGGGCTTTGTCGCCTCCGGGCCAAAGGCCATTGCCGCGATGCGCCAGCTGCGCAGCTATGCCGGTGCGCCGCTGCCTCTGCCGCTGCAGCGTGTTGCGGAAAAGGTCTGGGCCGACGAGGCCCATGTTGAGGAAAACCGCGCGCTTTATCAGCAGAAATACCGCATCGCCGATCAGGTGCTGTCGGGCGTGCCGGGTTACGCCCCGCCCCCTGCCGGCTTCTTCCTCTGGCTGGGCGTCGAGGATGGCGAGGCGGCGGCGCTGAAGCTTTGGCGCGAGACGGGGGTGCGGGTGCTGCCCGGCGCCTATCTCGGGCGCGAGGTCAACGGAGAAAACCCGGGGCACGGGTTCATCAGGGTCGCCATGGTGGCCCCGACACAGGAAATGCAGCGCGGGCTGATGCAGCTTCGCGACTGCTTGTACGCATAGAGGCGAGGGCAGGAATGGCTTATCAGACGCGAGGGCGCGATCCGCTTCTGGACAGCACGATGCAGGCCGCGATCGAAAAGCGCGGGAAAGAGCTTCTGGGGCTTGGCCTCATCGCTCTGGGCCTGATGGCGGCGATGATGATCGGGTCCTATTCGCCCGACGATCCCAACTGGCTTCTGGCGACGGATGCGCCGGTGCAGAACTGGATGGGCCGGTTCGGCGCCTCGCTTGCGCATCCGTTGTTCATGATCGTCGGACAGGGGGCCTGGGTCATTCCGCTGATCCTGTGCGCCTGGGGCCTGCGTCTGGCCGCGCATTGGGGCGAAGACAGGGTCGTGTCGCGCATCATCTTCGGCCCGATCGCCGTGGCCGTGGCCGCGATCTTTTGTGCCACGCTGACGCCGGGGGCCGGTTGGGCACACAGCTTCGGTATCGGCGGTCTGTTCGGGGATACGGTGCTGAGCCTGATCCTGACCATTCTGCCGATCGGTCCGGGGCTTGCCGTCAACCTTCTGGCCTTTGGCCTGTTCTTTGCGACGGTCCTTCTCACCACCTTCGTGCTGGGCTTCACGGTCGAGGAAATCCGAAGCTTTCGGCGCTATCTGCTGGTCGGGCTGGTCCTGAGTTATGACGCGCTGGTGCGGGTGCTTGCGCGTGGGGCGCAGGTCGGTTTCGCCGGGGCGCAGGGGCTTGGCAGCCGGGTGCAGGACGGCCTTGCAGCCCGTGCCGAACAGCGCCGCATGCAGCAAGAGGCGCAGGATACCGGCCGGGCCGAGCCTTCGGTCGCCCAGCGCGTGGCCGCCGTGATCCGCGCCAATCCGGCGATGCCTGTCGACCGTTCGGGCAGCATGGCCCACACGGCCCGGACGCCCCACGCCCGCACCACCGCCGAGCCCGGCATGCCGGGCGGCCGGGTCATGCCGCCGCTGACCGCGCCCCTCGAAGGCCGGGCGCCGGTTTCCGAGAGGACGCCGCTGGCCGCCCCGCCCCGCCCCGGCAGCGAGCGTCGGATGCCGCCGGTCATCATGCCCGCCATGGCCGATGCCGATACTCCGGCCGCCACGCCGCACGGCATACCGCGGCAGGCCCCGCCGTCGGACTGGTCGAACGAGCGGCCGGTCAAGGCCCGGGCCATCGCCCCCGACGCGGCCCCGCAGGGCGGCTTCCTGTCCTCGCTGCTCAAGCGCCGTTCGGCGCAGGCCGCAGCGCCGGTCGAGAGTGCGGCCCCGGAAGCCTTCGATCCCGAGGCACCGCCCGATGACAACCGGATCAGCGCCCGCATCGCCGATGCGATCCGCGCCAAGCGCCTCGCGGCCACGGCCACCGAACAGGTGGTCGAAGCGCCCGCCCGCCCGCGCGGCCCGCGGCCCCTGATCCTTGACCCGGCACGCCACATGCCGCCGCCCCTGTCGGGCGCCTCAAGGGGCCTTGTCGCCGAGCGGGCCATGGCGCCCGAACGGCCCGCCGGCCCGGCCGGCCGGATCGAACCGCCCCTGACCGCCCAGCCCGCAGCCTACCGGCATCCGGCCGAGGGCCATGGGTTCGATCACGACGATCTGCCGGATCCCCTGTCCGACGAAGATGCGCTGCTTGACGATGGCGAGGTCTGGGCAGACGAGCTTCCGCCGCCGTTGCCGCCGCAAGCACATGTTCCGGTGGCCGAACCGCGCCGCGCGATCCTGCATCCGCAAAAGAAGGCGCTTGCCCCGTCTTCGCGGGCGCGGGCCGAGGCGCAGCCCTCGCTCCCGCTTGAGGATCGCTATGCGGATTACGAGTTTCCGCCGCTTTCGCTTCTGACCAGCCCGGAGGAGGTAGAGCGGCACCACCTTCCCAACGAGGCGCTGGAAGAGAACGCCCGGATGCTGGAAAGCGTCCTCGACGACTATGGCGTGAAGGGCGAGATCGTGAGCGTCCGCCCCGGCCCCGTGGTCACGATGTACGAGCTGGAACCCGCTCCGGGCCTGAAGGCCAGCCGGGTGATCGGGCTGGCCGACGATATCGCGCGGTCGATGTCGGCGCTCTCGGCGCGGGTTTCGACCGTGCCCGGCCGCAGCGTGATCGGGATCGAACTGCCGAACGCCAACCGCGAAAAGGTGGTCCTGCGCGAGATCCTGTCAGCCCGCGATTTCGGCGACAGCCAGATGCGGCTGCCGCTGGCTCTGGGCAAGGATATCGCGGGCGAACCGATCGTGGCCAACCTTGCCAAGATGCCCCACCTGCTGATCGCGGGGACCACCGGGTCGGGCAAGTCGGTGGCGATCAATACGATGATCCTGAGCCTTCTCTACAAGCTCACGCCCGAGGAATGCCGGCTGATCATGATCGACCCGAAGATGCTGGAACTGTCGGTCTATGACGGCATCCCGCATCTTCTGTCGCCCGTTGTGACCGACCCCAAGAAGGCGGTCGTCGCCCTGAAATGGGTCGTGGGCGAGATGGAGGAACGCTATCGCAAGATGTCGAAGATGGGCGTGCGCAACATCGAGGGCTACAACGGCCGCGTCCGCGAGGCGCTGGCCAAGGGCGAGATGTTCAGCCGCACCGTCCAGACCGGCTTTGACGACGAAACCGGCGATCCGATCTTCGAGACGGACGAGTTCCAGCCCGAGGTTCTGCCCTATATCGTGGTCATCGTGGACGAGATGGCCGACCTGATGATGGTCGCCGGCAAAGAGATCGAGGCCTGCATCCAGCGCCTCGCCCAGATGGCACGAGCCTCGGGCATCCACCTCATCATGGCGACTCAGCGGCCCTCGGTCGATGTGATCACCGGCACGATCAAGGCCAACTTCCCCACCCGGATCAGCTTTCAGGTCACGTCCAAGATCGACAGCCGCACCATCCTGGGCGAGATGGGGGCCGAGCAGCTTCTGGGCATGGGCGACATGCTTTACATGGCCGGTGGCGGGCGGATCACGCGCATCCACGGGCCCTTCTGTTCGGATGAAGAGGTCGAAGAGATCGTCAACCACCTCAAGGGCTTTGGCCCGCCGGAATACATGTCAGGCGTGGTCGAGGGGCCGGATGAAGAGGTGTCGTCCTCGATCGACGCGGTTCTTGGGCTGGGTTCGGGGGCCGAGGGGGACGAGGCGCTGTACGACATGGCGGTGCAGATCGTGGCGAAAGACCGCAAATGCTCGACCTCCTATATCCAGCGCAAGCTGGCCATCGGCTATAACAAGGCCGCGCGGCTGGTCGAGCAGATGGAAGAGCAGGGCGTCGTGACGCCGGCCAACCATGTCGGCAAACGCGAGATCCTGGTGCCCGAGCCGCATTGAGGGCGCGACGTTGGAGGGGGCAGGAATTTGGCCAAATTCCTGCCGCCCGGCCCCGGCGGATGCGCCTGTTATCGCCTGACAACGCCTCTGTTATCGCCTTGCCCGTGCAATCGGGTGCAAGCTGCGCCATATGATGGCACGTGTTTGCCGCCTGATGTCGAGGGAAGACCATGATCACACGCCGTACCCTTCTGGCCTCTGCGCTGGGCGCAGGGCTTGCCCTGTCGGCCCTGCCCGCCAGCGCCCAACAGCTTAGCCTTGGTCAGATCTCGGCCTATCTGAACCAGCTTCAGACGGCGCAGGGAGGCTTTACCCAGATCAATTCCGACGGCACGATCTCGACCGGGACGATCTATATCAAGCGCCCCGGGCGGATCCGGTTCGAATATGCCCCTCCCGAACGCTCGATGATGATCGCGGGCGGCGGGCAGGTCGCGATCTTCGACCCGCGCTCGAACACGGGGCCGGAGCGTTACCCGCTGAACCAGACGCCGCTCAACATCATCCTCGAGCGGAACGTGAACCTTGAACAGCGCAACATGGTCACCCGGCATGTCTCGGACGGCACGACGACGACCGTGACCGCGCAGGATCCGGCGCATCCCGAATATGGCTCGATCCAGCTTGTCTTTACCGCAGACCCGGTCGAGCTGCGTCAGTGGATCGTCACCGATGATCTGGGCGGCCAGACGACGGTGATCCTCAACGACATGAGCGCCGGCGGGAACATCCCCGACCGTCTGTTCAACATCCTTGCCGAGATGGAGGCCTGGAACCGCTAGGCCGGGCCGGGCTTTTCGTCCCAGGCTTTTCGTCGCGGGCCTTTCGTCGCGGGCCTCAGAGGCGCCTGCAGCTGCGCAGCTGCGCGTCATACATGATCGCGCGCCCCTCAAGCTCGCCTGCGATGCGCACGAGCCAGGCCTTGTCGTTATACGTCCCGCGCCGGTATCCGTTGCGGCCTTCGTGATAGGCCAGATACTGGTTGCGCGTATCGTTGAGGGGAATGCCCAGCTCCTGCAGGGTCAGGTTCATGTACCAGCCCATGAAATCGGTCGCGTCGGATATGCTGTCGCGGCTGGTGTTCCGCCCACCCTGCTGCTCCTGATACTCGGCCCAGGTGCCGTCAAGCGCCTGGCTGTAGCCATAGGCCGAGGATTGCCGCCCCACCGGGATCACGCCAAGCGCATAACGATGCGGTGTGCGGGCGTTCCCGATGAACTTGCTCTCCTGATAGATGATGGCCATCTGCACCGCGACGGGAACGCCCCATTTGCGTTCCGTCGCCTGAAAGGCGCGCAGATACTGGGGGCGCTGCGCCACGATGGAACAGGCGTTATCAAGCTCGCGCGGGGCCGAGTACTGACGATCTCCACCACTGCACGCGGCCACGAACGCCACCAACAACAGGCTGCGAAGGACTCTGCTCATCTGCCTCATGCCCCTTCGGGCTGTCTTTTGCCGCAGTCTAGAGCATTTCGGCCCCGAAGGGAACCAGAGAGCGGCCCGCTCCGATCCGGCCGGCAAAATGCCGCAAGCCTGGCGTGCAGCACCCTTCGGCTCTGGTTGAAGCGAGGCGGGCGACGGACTGTTTCTGGCATTTCTGTGACGACGGGATGGACTCTTTGGGGAAGGGATGGGTAATCATTCAACAAGAAGTGAGGGGGCAGATGCTCAAGACGCGCGCAAAATATCACCTCGGCCAGGTCGTGCGGCACCGCAAGCATCCCTTCCGCGGCGTCGTCTTCGATGTCGATGCCATGTTCTCGAACACCGATGAATGGTACGAGGCCATCCCCGAGGATGCCCGCCCCGAGAAGGACCAGCCCTTCTATCATCTTCTGGCCGAGAACGACCAAAGCTACTACGTCGCCTATGTCTCGGAGCAGAACCTGGTCGCGGATTATTCCGGCGAGCCGGTGGACCATCCCGACCTGCCCGAACTTTTCGGCCCGTTCGAAGATGGTCACTACCCGTTGCAGGTCCAGCTGAACTAGCAGCCGGCGGTTCCGGTCAATAGCCGAGGGCAATCCCGTCCTTGCGGGGGTCGGATCCCGCCGCCAGAACCCCATCCCTGCCGATCAGGATGGCCTGCGCCCCTCCCAGCGGATCCTGCGGTCGGGCCACCTGATGCCCCATCGCGGCAAGCTCGGCGCAGACCCTGTCATCATAGCCGCTCTCAAGCTCGAGCACCCCGTCGCGCAGAAAGCTGCGGGGCGCGTCGATGGCCTCCTGCGCATCCATCCCGAAATCGGTGAGGTTCGACACGAACCGCGCGTGGCCGGTGGGCTGATACCCGCCCCCCATCACCCCGAACGGGCCCAGAAGCGCGCCGTCCCGCTGCAGCAGGCCGGGGATGATCGTGTGCATCGGCCGCTTGCCGCCCGCCACCTCGTTCGGATGGCCCGGGCGCAGGGTGAAACCCGCCCCGCGGTTCTGGAACAGGATGCCGAACTTCTCGGAGGCAAGGCCGGCACCAAAGCCCCAGAACACCGAATAGATCAGCGAAACCGCCATCCTGTCACGGTCCACCACGCAGATATAGACCGTATCGCGGTGCCGCGGCGGCTCTGACCCGGGCGCGGAGAGGCCGGCGCGATCGGGGTCGATCAGCGCCGCCAGCCGCGCGCCCGTGGCCGGGTCCAGCATCTCGTCCAGCCGGTCCACATGATCCGGGTCGGCTATGATCTCGTCCCGCAGGGCATAGGCAAGGCGCGTCGCCTCCGCCTCGAGATGCACACGCTTCGCCCCCACGGGATCAAGCCGCGACAGATCGAACCGGGCAAGGATGTTCAGCATCAGGATCGCCGTCGCGCCCTGGCTGTTCGGCGGATGCTCCCACAGGTCCAGACCGCCATAGGCGCCGCTGACAGGCCGGGCATAGTCGCAGGTCGTGGCGGCAAGATCGTCAGGGCCATGACACCCGCCCAGCCCGCGCAGCGAGGCGATCAGATCCTCCGCCACCTCGCCTTCATAGAACCCGGCCCGCCCCTCGCGCGCGATGCGGCGCAGCACCTCTGCCTGACCGGGCGCGCGAAAGACCTGCCCCACAGCCGGGGCGCGGCCGTCCTGCAGGTAATGCCGCCGTGCCGCGCCAGCAAGGCACTCAACCTCGCCCGCCCAATCCAGCGCCACGCGCGGCGCAACGGGAACACCCTCCTCCGCATAGCGGATCGCCGGGGCGAGGGTATCGGCCAGCGACAGCCGCCCCCAATCCGCCGACAACCGGCAGAACGCATCGACAGCCCCCGGCATCGTCACCGCCTCGATCCCGCGCAGCGGAACCTCGGTCAGGCCCTTCGCGCGCAACACCTCGGCCGAAAGCGCCGCAGGCGCGCGCCCCGATCCGTTCAGCGCAACGACCCGATCCTCGCCCGGAGGGGTGAACAGCGCGAAGCAGTCACCGCCCAGACCCGTCATGTGAGGCTCGCAAAGACCCAGCAGAACCGCGCCGGCGATGGCCGCATCCATCGCATTCCCACCCTGACCAAGGATATCGACAGCGACCTTGGCCGCGAGGGGATGCGACGTGGCGCAGGCACCGTTCAGCGCATGAACCTCGGACCGGCCAGGCAGGTGGAAATTTCGCATGTGATGCTCCTCTTCCGTTCAAAGCCTAGTGGGCCGATCAGGAAGAGCAAGACCTCGACGCCGCGCTACTGGGTGGGGGCTATGACACGCGGCGCCGAGGGAAGCCATGCAGCTACCCTTTCCATTTCCCCGAGCAGGAGGGCAGGCTTTGGGTTGGACTGAGGTCTTTTCATGGCCGGATCAACGGTTCGGGAAACAATGGCAAAGTCTTGCCCTCGACGGCGCTTGTGTCGAATACAATCCCGGTATCCAAGCCGAAGGAGTCTTCATGCGAGTCGACTATCCGACCCTGTCGCGCACCATCGCCGCCCTGACCGAAGGCGAGGATGATCCCGTCGCCCTCATGGCCACCGTCGCCTGCGAGGTGCATCACGCCGACGACCGATTCGACTGGACGGGTTTCTATCGCGTCGTGGCCCCCGAACTGATGAAGATCGGCCCCTATCAGGGCGGTCACGGCTGCCTTGTCATCCCCTTCTCGCGCGGGGTCTGCGGTGCGGCGGCGCGCACGGGCAAGGTGCAACTCGTGCCGGATGTCGAGGCTTTCCCCGGCCATATCGCCTGCTCCTCCTCCACCCGGTCCGAGATTGTGCTGCCGGTTTTCAACGCGTCGGGCGACCTGATCGCCGTGTTCGACATCGACAGCGATCAACCCGCGGCCTTTGACGCGACGGATGCCGCGGGCCTTGCCGCCATCCTTGCGGCCGTCTTCGCCGGAACCGACCTGATCGCCGCACAAAGCCTTTGACCGATGCCGGGTTAAGTGGCATCGTGAAATTATGACGCCGCATTTCACGACCCTCCTCCCATCCCGCCAGCTCCCCGGCCGCCCGGCATGAGGCATGACCCGCCTGACGCGCGCATCACGCTCGGCGCCGATCTGCGCGCGCTGCGCAAGGCGCGCGGGCTCAAGCTCGCCGATCTGGCCGAGGCGCTGGGCCGCTCCGTCGGCTGGCTCAGCCAGGTCGAACGCGACCTTTCCACCCCTTCGGTCGAGGATCTGCGCAACATCGCGCGCCACCTTGATGTCTCGCTCTCCAGCCTGTTCCGCAACGCTGCCGCCCCGGCCGAGGAACAGGGCTTCATCGTCCGCCGCGCCGCCCGCCGCCCCATCGGCTCGCGCGAGGCCGGTCTGGTCGAGGAACTGCTCTCGCCCGATCTGACCGACGCTTTCGAAGTCCTCCACTCCACCTTCGAACCCGGCGCCCACCTCGTCAATCCCGTCCAGCGCCCCACGCAAGAGGTGGGCTATGTGCTCTCCGGTCGGCTCGACCTCTGGATCGACGGGCAAAGGTTCCGGATCGAACAGGGCGACAGCTTCCGCATCCGGGGCGAGCCCTTCTGCTGGATGAACCCCCATGACGAACCCTGCACGATCATCTGGGTGATCGCGCCGCCCATCTACTGAGAGAGGTCAAGATGCTCACCGGACGCTGCCTCTGCGGCGATGTCAGCTACACCGTCACCGCCCCTGCGCGCGAGGCATGCTACTGCCACTGCGGCCAGTGCCGCCGCCAGTCGGGCCATGTCTGGGCCTCGGCCATCGTCGATACCGACGACCTTGTGATCAAGGGCCCGGCCCGCTGGTTCACCTCGAGCGAGATCGGCGAACGCGGCTTCTGCCCGCGCTGCGGCTCCTTCCTCTTCTGGCGCGCCCGCGACAGCGCGATGATCGCCTTCTCACTCGGCTCGCTCGACGCGCCGACGGGGATCACGCCCGAACACCATATCTTCACCGCCGACAAGGGCGACTATTACGAGATCAGCGACGGCCTCCCCCAGCACAGCCAAGAGGCCCTCTGACCCGCCCCCCTGCTTCTTTTGTTTCCAAATATCCCGGGGGGAGGGCCAAAGGCCCGGGGGGCAGCGCCCCCCATCCCCGCCTCCAGCAAGAACCGACCGAGGTGATCCATGTCCGACTTCCCCACCACAGCCCGCGTCGTCATCATCGGCGGCGGCGTCGTCGGCGTCTCGGCGCTCTACCACCTCGCCAAGGCGGGCTGGACGGATTGCGTCCTGCTTGAAAAGAACGAACTCACCGCCGGCAGCACCTGGCATGCGGCGGGCAATTGCCCGTCCTTCAGCACCTCCTGGGCGGTGATGAACATGCAGCGCTATTCGCTCTCGCTCTACCGCCGCCTCGCCGAAGAGGTGGATTACCCGATGAACTACCATGTCACCGGCTCGATCCGGCTGGCCCATTCGAAGGAACGGATGCAGGAATTCGCCCGCGCCAAGGGCATGGGCCGCGCGCAGGGCATGGACCTGTCGCTGATCGGTCCTGACGAAATCCGCGCCCGCTACCCTTTCCTCGAACTCCACGACATCGAAGGCGCGCTCTACGACCCCGACGACGGCGATATCGACCCCGCCCAGCTGACCCAGGCGCTGGCCAAGGGCGCCCGGATGATGGGCGCCACGATCCTGCGCTTCACCCCCGCCACCGGTGTCTCGCGCAGGGGCGACGACTGGATCGTCCATACCGAGAAGGGCGACATCGCCTGCGAAAAGGTGGTGAACGCCGCCGGCTACTACGCGCAGAAGGTGGGCGAGTGGTTCAAGCCCTATGGCGGCCGCACCGTGCCGATGGTGGCGATGAGCCATCAGTACCTGACCACCGAACAGGTGCCCGAGCTTGAGGAATGGAGCGCCGCCAACGGCAAGCTGCCGCTTTTGCGCGATGTCGACAGCTCCTATTACCTCCGGCAGGAAAAGCACGGCTTCAACCTTGGCCCCTACGAGCGCAACTGCCGCGCCCATTGGGTGGACCCCGCCGATCCCTTCCCCGAAGATTTCAGCTTCCAGCTTTACCCCGACGATCTCGAGCGGCTGGAATGGTATATCGACGATGCCTGCGCGCGGGTCCCGCTTTTGGCAAAAGCGGGTGTCTCCAAGGTCATCAACGGCCCGATTCCCTATGCGCCCGACGGGTTGCCGCTTCTGGGGCCGATGCCGGGGGTGCGCAACGCCTATGAGGCCTGCGTCTTCACCTTCGGCATCACCCAGGGCGGCGGTGCGGGCAAGGTGCTGGCCGAATGGGTGACCGAAGGCCAGACCGAATGGGACATGTGGTCCTGCGATCCCCGCCGCTACACCGCCTATGCCGACGCCGGCTATACCCATGCCAAGGCGGTCGAGACCTATGGCCATGAATATGCGATGCATTTCCCCTGGCATCGCTGGCCGGCCGGCGCGGACAAACGCCTCTCGCCTCTGCATTCCCGGCTGAAGGCGGCGGGCGCTGTCTTTGGCGCCTATAACGGCTGGGAACGCGCCAACTGGTTCAGCGCACCGGGCGACGACCTGTCGGAGGCGGCGACGCAGACCTGGAACCGCGCGGGGCCGTGGGAGGCGCGGATTCGCGCCGAATGCGAGGCGGTGCGGGATCACGCGGGCGTGCTTGCGATCTCGGGCTTCACCCGGCTGAAGGTCACGGGCAAGGGCGCGCGGGATTTCGTCGACAGCCTGACCTGTTCGCGGCTGCCGCGCACCGGCCGCGTGGGGCTGGCCTATTTCCCCGATGCGCGCGGGCGGATCGTGACCGAGATGTCGGTCATGGTCCATGGCGCGGACGAGGTGGGCCTGATCACCGCCGGGGTGGCGCAGTGGCACGATGCCGAATGGCTTTGGCGGCAGGCGCCGGAGGGGATCGCCGTCACGGACCATTCCGACGAGGCGGAATGCCTGCTCGTCACCGGCCCCAAGGCGCGCGAGGTTCTGGGCGCGGTGGCGGAGGCGGACCTGTCGCTGCCCTGGCTCTCGGTGCAGGAGGCGCGGGTCGCGGGCTGCGACGTGGCGCTTCTGCGCGTGTCCTTCGCGGGCGAACTGGGCTGGGAGGTGCATTGCGCGCCCGGTGACGCGCCCGCGATCTGGGATGCGGTGACCGGGGCGGGGGCGCGGCCTTTCGGGATGTGGGCGCTGAATGCGCTGCGGGCCGAGAAGGGCTATCGGGCCTGGAAGGGAGATCTGTCCACCGATTACACGATGCTGCAGGCCGGACTTGGCCGCTTCATCGACTGGGAGAAGGAGTTTCCCGGCAAGGCCGCACTGCTGGCCGAGCGGGAGGCCGGCCCCTCGAAGCGGTTTGTGGTGCTGACGCTCGAGGCCGCGACCGAGGTGGACGCGCCTTATATGGCCAACCTCTGGCAGGGGGAGGCGCTGGTGGGCGAGGTGACGACCGGGGTCTGGGGGTATCGCGTCGGCGCCTCGGTCTGCCTCGGGATGATCCGGCCGGATCTGGCGGAGGCGGGCACGCAGGTCGAGGTCGAGATCTTTGGCACAAGGGTCCCGGCGGTGGTGCGGGGGGATGGGGCCCTGTGGGATCCGACCAACGAACGGCTGCGCGCGTGACGGGCGGGGGGCGGAAATTTGGCCAAATTTCCGCAGGGGGGCGCTGCCCCCCCTCCCCGGTCCCGGACACCCCCCCGGCGAATTTGGGACAAAAGAAGCAGGAAGCGTGAGCGATGGTCGAGGTGGTGCTGCTTGATGGCGGGATGGGGCAGGAGCTGATCCATCGGGCGGGCGACCTGCCGACGCCGCTCTGGTCGACGCAGGTGATGATGGCGAATCCTGGCATGGTCGCGGCGGTGCATGGCGACTATTTCGCCGCCGGAGCGACCATCGCCACCGCCAATACCTATGCGATCCATCGTGACCGGCTGGCGCCCGCCGGGGTCGAGGATCGGTTCGAGGCGTTGCATGCGGCCGCGCTGTCCGAGGCGCGGCAGGCGCGGGATGCCGCCGGGCGAGGGCGGATCGCCGGCAGCATCGGGCCGCTGGTCGCGAGCTACCGGCCCGAGGTGCATCCGCCCCATGACGAGGCCGTCGCGAAATATGCCGAAGTGGCGCGCATCCTTGCGCCGCATGTGGACCTGATCCTCTGCGAGACGGTGGCGAGCCTTGCCCATGCGCGGGCCGTTCTGGAAGGCGCGAAGGTGGCGGGGTTGCCGGTCTGGCTGTCGGTCACGGTGTCGGACCGGGACGGGTCGGTCCTGCGCTCGGGCGAGGCGGTGTCGGAGGCGGCGGCGATTGCGGCGGAGGGCGGGGCGCAAGCCGTGCTGGCCAATTGCTCGGCCCCCGAGGCGATGGCGGCGGCCTTGGAGGCGCTGGGTGGTGTGGGCCTGCCCTTCGGGGCCTATGCCAATGGTTTCACCCGGATCACCGAGGATTTCCTCAAGGATCAGTCGACGGTCGACGCGCTTTCGCCCCGCCGCGACCTTGGACCCGAGGCCTATGCCGCCTTCGCGCTGGGCTGGGTCGATCAGGGCGCGACCATCGTGGGGGGCTGCTGCGAGGTTGGCCCGGCCCATATCACCGAACTTGCCCGGGCGCTGCGCGCTGCGGGCCACGTTATCGTCTGAGGAGTGATCATGACCCTTCCCACCCATGCCCGCGCCGTCATCATCGGGGGCGGCGTCGTCGGCTGTTCCGTCGCCTATCACCTGACCAAGCTGGGCTGGACCGATGTCGTCCTGCTAGAGCGCAAGCAGCTGACCTCGGGCACGACATGGCATGCCGCGGGGCTGATCGCGCAGCTGCGGTCGAGCGCGAACATGACGCGGCTCGCGAAATATACGCAGGAGCTTTACGGCAGCCTCGAGGCCGAGACGGGGGTTGCCACCGGCTTTCGCCGGGTGGGGTCGATCACCGCGGCGCTGACGGGCGAGCGGCTGGAGGAGATCACCCGGCTGGCGGCGATGGCGCGGGCCTTTGGGGTGGAGGTCGAGGAGATCTCGACCGCCGAGATCGGGGCGCGCTATCCGCATCTGAACCTTGAGGGCGTGACCGGCGGGGTCTGGCTGCCGAAGGACGGGCAGGGCGATCCGACGGGCATCACCCAGGCGCTGGCGCGGGGGGCGCGGATGCGGGGCGCGGTGGTGGCCGAGCGGACGCGGGTGACGGGCATCCGGCGCGAGGGCGCGCGGGTGACGGGTGTGGATTGGGAAGCCGGGGGCGAGGCCGGGCATATCGCCTGCGATGTGGTGGTGAACTGCGCCGGCATGTGGGGCCGCGAGGTGGGGCTGATGGCCGGCGTCAACGTGCCGCTGCAGGCCTGCGAGCATTTCTACATCCTGTCCGAACCCATCGCCGGGCTGGAGCAGTTGCCCGTCCTGCGGGTGCCGGATGAATGCGCGTACTACAAGGTGGACGCGGGCAAGATGATGCTGGGCGCCTTCGAGCCCAAGGCCAAGCCATGGGCGTTGAACGGCATTCCGGCGGATTTCGAGTTTGACCAGTTGCCCGAGGATTTCGACCATTTCGAGCCGATCCTCGAGGCGGCCGTCAACCGGATGCCGATGCTGGCCGAGGCGGGGATCCATACTTTCTTCAACGGGCCGGAAAGCTTTACCCCCGACAATGCTTATCACCTGGGGCAGGCACCGGGGATGGAGAATGTCTGGGTCGCGGCAGGGTTCAACTCGATCGGGATCCAGTCGGCGGGGGGCGCGGGGATGGCGCTGGCCGAATGGATGGAGACGGGGGAGAAGCCCTTCGATCTGGGCGATGTGAACGTCGCGCGGATGCAGCCGTTTCAGGGCAACCGGCGCTATCTGGCCGAGCGCGTGACCGAGGCGCTGGGGCTTCTTTACGCCGACCACTTCCCCTACCGGCAGAAGGCCACCGCGCGCGGGGTGCGGCGGACGCCGTTTCATGCCGAGCTTGACAAGCGCGGCGCGGTTTTCGGCGAGCTGGCCGGGTGGGAGCGGGCGAACTGGTATGCGCGCGAGGGGCAAGAGCGGGAATATCGCTATTCCTGGAAGCGGCAGAACTTCTTTGACAATGTGCGCGACGAGGTGATGGCGGTACGCACCGGGGTGGGCATGTATGACATGTCCTCCTTCGGGAAGTTGCGGGTCGAGGGGCGGGATGCGGAAGCCTTCCTCAACCGGATCTGCGGGGCGGATGTGGCGGTGGCCCCGGGCCGAATCGTCTATACGCAATTCCTCAATTCCAAGGGCGGGATCGAGGCGGATGTGACCGTGACGCGGCTATCGGAGACCGCCTATCTGGTGGTCACGCCGGCGGCGACCCGGCTTGCGGACGAGACATGGATGCGCCGGCACCTGCGCGACGAGCATGTCGTCATCACCGATGTGACGGCGGGCGAAGGCGTGCTGGCCGTCATGGGCCCGCGCGCGCGGGAGGTGATGGAGGCGGTCTCGCCTGCGGATTTCTCGAACGCGGTCAATCCGTTCGGCACGATGCAGGAAGTGGAGCTTGGCCTTGGCCTGGCCCGGGTGCATCGCGTGTCCTACGTGGGCGAGCTGGGCTGGGAGGTCTATGTGAGCGCCGACATGGCCGTTCATGCCTTCGAGACGATCTGGGAGGCGGGGCAGGCGCAGGGCCTGAAGCTTTGCGGGATGCACATGATGGATTGCGCCCGGATCGAGAAGGCCTACCGCCATTTCGGCCATGACATCACGAGCGAGGATCATGTGCTCGAAGCCGGGCTGGGCTTTGCCGTGGCGACGGGAAAGGCGGAGTTCGTCGGGCGCGAGGCGGTCTTGCGCAAGAAGGAGGCGGGGCTGGCGAAGCGGATGGTGCAGTTCAAGCTGACCGATCCCGAGCCGCTTCTCTATCACAACGAGCCGATCCTGCGGGACGGGCAGATCGTGGGGCATCTGACCTCGGGCGCCTATGGGCATTACCTCGGTGGTGCGATCGGGATGGGCTATGTGCCCTGCGAGGGTGAAAAGGTCGATGACATGCTGTCCAGCCGGTGGGAGATCGACGTGGCCGGCGCCCGGGTTGCGGCCGAGGCGGCGGTCAGGCCGATGTACGATCCCAAGAGCGAGAAGGTCCGCGGCTGAGGCTGCGGACTCATGCTTTGCCGATCAGCCAAGGGGAGCCGGGAAACCTTCAGGCACCGCGGGTGACGCTCCGGTTCACCCGCGCAGGGTTCCGCCTGTCGCCTTTGTCACCTTCTCGACGATCTTGGCGCTGACGGCCTCGATCTCGGCCTCTTTCAGGGTCGCATCGACCGGCTGCAGCCGCACGGAAAGCGCGAGGGATTTCTTGCCTTCGCCCAGGCTGCCCCCGGCAAAACTGTCAAAGACCCGCGCCTCGGCGATCAGCGCCTTGTCTGCCCCGAGGGCGGCATTGACCAGAACCGAAGCCTCGACCCCGGCATCGACGACGAAGGCGAAGTCGCGTTCGACCGGTTGCAGGTCATGGGCGACAAGCGCGGGGCGGGCGGCGGTCTGGCTGCGGGGCAAGGGCACTTCCTCGGGCCAGAGGGTGAAGGCCACGGCGGGGCCTTTCACATCCATCGCGCGCAGGATGCGGGGGTGAAGCTCGCCGAAGATGCCCAGCACCTTCTTGGGCCCCAGCGCGATCATCCCGTGCCGGCCCGGGTGCCACCAGTCGGGTCCGCCACGCAGGATCTGGACCTTGGCGGGCGCGCCCATCGCGGCGAGCACCGCCTCGGCATCGGCCTTGGCGTCGTAAAGGTCGACCGGGCGGCTTTCGCCATGCACGTCCTTCGGGCCGGTGCGCCCGACAAGGATGCCCGCGATCATCAGCGCCTGCTCTCCGGGCTCGCCACCGGGAAAGACATGGGCGCATTCGAACAAAGCCAGATCGGCAAAGCCGCGCGCCTGATTGCGCGCCGCCGCCCGCAGAAGGCCCGGCAGAAGCGAGGGGCGCATATGCGACAGGTCGGCCGAAATGGGGTTCTCCAGCCGGGTCGCATCGGTGCCGCCACCGAACAGCGCGGCGGCCTCGGCATCGACGAAGCTGTAGGTGACGCATTCGTTGTAACCCAGCGCCGCCGCCGTCCGGCGCGCGGCCGAGGTGCGGGTCTGCAGCGGCGTCAGCACGGGCCGCGGCACGCCGGGGCGCATCCGGGGCATGGGGCGGCCCTGCAGCTTGGTCAGCGAGGCGACGCGGGCGACCTCTTCGACCAGATCGGCCTCGCCCTGAATGTCGGAGCGCCAGCTGGGGGGATGGGCCATGTCACCCTCCAGCCGGAAACCCAGGTCCGTCAGGATGCGGCGCTGTTCTGCCTCGGGGATCTCCATGCCGACAAGGCGCACGACGCGGGCCGGGTCCATGCGGTAGGCGCGGTCTGTGTCGGGCACGGCGCCTGCGATGACGAGGTCGGACGCTTCACCCCCGGCATTGTCCACGATGGTGCGCACGGCATGTTCCAGCCCCTCCAGCGTGAAGGCCGGGTCCACCCCGCGCTCGAACCGGTATCGGGCGTCGGAATTGATCTTGAGCGCGCGGCCCGCATTGGCAATCTGGATCGGATCCCAAAACGCACTTTCGACGAAGACATCGACCGTGTCTTCGGTCACGCCGGTCGCCTCGCCGCCCATGATCCCGGCAAGGCTTTCGGGGCCGGTGTCGTCGGAAATGACCATCATGCCGGGGACAAGGTTGTAGGTCTTGCCGTCCAGCGCCTCGAGCGTCTCGCCGCCTTTCGCGCGATGAACCCGCAGGTTGCCGCGCACCTTGCCCGCGTCGAAGACATGGAGCGGGCGGTTGCGGTCATAGGTGAAGAAGTTGGTCACATCGACAAGGAACGAGATCGGACGCAGCCCGATCGCGCGTAGCGCATCCTGCAGCCAGGCGGGGCTGGGGCCGTTCTTCACGCCCCGGATCAGCCGCCCGGCGAAAAGCGGACAGCCGTCCAGCGTATCGGCGTCGATGGTCACGCGCAGCGGGCTTTCGAAGCTGGCGGGCACAGGCACCACGTCGCGGGGTTTCAGCGTGCCAAGGCCGCGGGCGGCAAGGTCGCGGGCGATGCCGCGGATGCCCAGCGCGTCGCCGCGGTTGGGGGTGATGGCGATCTCGATTACCGGATCGACCTTGGCCGGGTCGTTGGCGGCCAGCCAGTCAATGAAACGCTCGCCGACCTCGCCCGAGGGCAGTTCGATGATGCCGTCATGTTCCTCGGACAATTCCATCTCGCGCTCGGAACACATCATGCCGAAGCTTTCGACGCCGCGGATCTTGCCCACACCGATGGTCGTGTCGATGCCGGGCACATAGACGCCGGGCTTGGCAACGACGACGGTGATCCCCGCCCGCGCGTTGGGCGCGCCGCAGATGATCTGGGTCTCGCCCTCGTCGGTCATGACCTTGCAGACGCGCAGCCGGTCTGCATCCGGGTGGGGATGGGCCTCGAGCACCTTGCCCAGCGTGAACCCGGCCAGCCGCGCGCCGCGATCCGTGACCTCCTCGACCTCGAGGCCAAGATCGGTCAGCGCCTCGGCGATTTCGGCCGCGGTGGCCGTCGTGTCGAGGTGATCCTTCAGCCAGGACAGGGTGAACTTCATCGTCTTGCGCCTTTGTTCGTGTTCGATCGCGCTCTTATCCCATCGCGCGGCGAGGGGGAAGCGAGCGACGGAAATTGCCTTGGCCCCGCCCAGAAACAGCCATCATGCAGAGGCATCATCGTTTCCAAGTGATGAACGACGAGGACATGTGAACGTGGAGTATCGGGGTCCAATCCTGCTTGTGTTCGGCGCCAGCCTGATCCTGTCGCCGCTTGCGATCCTGCGGTGGCAAGAGGCCCAGACGGCGGCCCAGGGACCGCAGATGATCCAGACCCAGACCGCCGCGCAGGCGGCCTGCGACGCGCAGGCGATCGAGACGCAAAGTTACCGGCTGGGCTGCATCCAGCCACCCAAGCAGCAGGCGACGCGGCGGGTGATGCCGGGCGGCGCGGTCTTCGTCTCGGCGTCCCGCTAGCCCGGGCGGGGCTTACAGCCCGGCGTGCAGGGTCGGCTGGGACAGCGCGGAAAAGCCGTAATGCCGCAGCCAGCGCAAATCGCTGTCGAAGAAGGCGCGCAGATCGGGGATGCCGTATTTCAGCATCGCGATCCGGTCGATCCCCAGGCCGAAGGCAAAGCCCTGCCACTGGTCCGGGTCAACGCCGGCATTCTGCAAGACCTTGGGATGCACCATGCCCGAGCCCAGGATCTCGAGCCAGTCGTCTCCCTCGCCCACCTTCAGCACCCCGCCCTCCCATGAACAGCGGATATCGACCTCGGCCGAAGGCTCGGTGAAGGGGAAATGCGAGGCGCGGAAGCGCAGGTCAACGTGATCGACGCCGAAATAGGCCTTCACGAATTCCTCGAGGCACCATTTCAGGTTGGCCATGCTGATATCGCGGTCGATGGCCAGACCTTCGACCTGATGGAACATCGGCGTATGGGTCTGGTCATAATCGGCACGATAGACGCGGCCCGGCGCGATCACGCGGATCGGCGCGCCCTGCGCCTCGAGCGCGCGGATCTGCACGGGGCTGGTGTGGGTGCGCAGCACATGGGGCGGGCGGTTGTCGCCGGGATTGCGGTGGGTGTAGAACGTATCCATCTCGGCCCGCGCAGGATGGTGGCCGGGGATGTTCAGCGCATCGAAATTGTACCAGTCGCTTTCGATCTGCGGCCCTTCGGCCACGGCAAAGCCCATGTCGGCGAAGATCGCCGTCACCTCTTCCGTGACCTGGCTGATCGGGTGGATCGTGCCCTGCCGGCGCGCCCGTCCGGGCAGCGTCACGTCAAGCCATTCGCCCCGCAGCCGTTCGTCCAGCGCCGCATCGGCCAAGGCCGCCTTGCGCGCGGCAAGCGCCGCCGTGATCTCGTCCTTCAGCGCATTCAGAGCGGGGCCGGCGACCTGCCGTTCCTCGGGCGACATCTGGCCCAGTTCGCGCATCTTCAGGCTGATCTCGCCCTTCTTGCCAAGGGCGGCAAGGCGCACCTCCTCGATCGCGGCCTCGTCGGCGGCATCTGTGATGCTGCGAAGAAACTTCGCCCTGACGTCATCAATCATTTTCGGCCCCGTTTCGCGGTCCTGACCCGTTACCGCGTGTGCAGGGCAAAGTGCAAGTGGCCTCCACCGGCGCGGGCGGAGCCGGTGGCCGGGAAACGCCCTGCCGCCCGTCAGAGGCCGCCGGTGCGCGAGGTCTTTTGCCATGACAGGACGTTGCGGATCTCGGGGCAGTAGCGAAGGAAGCGTTCATGCGCTTCCGGTGGTAGCCGTCTTGTCTTGTGCGCGCCAAAGCTGTTGGCCTTGAAGTCGTCCTGCGTTGCAAACCTGCTCATCTCATCGCGGTTCGCGACCCGGCATCCCATCAACTCCAGATGGAAGCCGAAGAAGCCGTCTTCTCCGCCCGGCCATGCCCTTGCGGAAAACCGTTCGAGCGCGGTGACGGAAGCGGTCCAGTCGCGGAGCGAGAAGCCACCGCATCCGCCGTTGATGACAAGCCCGATGGACCGGCGCCGTTTCCAACATGCGCCGATGTAGTCAAACCCGGTGAAGTCATGAAAGCCGAAGTCGGCATTCGGACAGCAGAGGGAGTCCGTCTGAAACACGAGGAACTTGCCGCGCCCGGCCAGCGAGTCAAGGAACCGTCGATCCAGAAAAAGCGCATTGTAAAGCTGGGCATCCAGCGCGCTGGTGCCAAGCTCGACAGCCCGCAACGCGCCCTTGGCCCGAAGCTTTTGCGAAATGTCGGATCGAAGGATCGCCCTGTTGCCGGGCCCGTGAAAGATCTGGACCGGCAGCCCCGTCATCGCATGCACATTGCCGATGACATAGGCCAGCTCGGGCAGGTCGCGGGTTTCCACGATGACGGCGAAGGCATCCCTGCCCCACGCCCCTCCCTGCGGCAGTCTGGCCGCAATGCCCTCGGCCCGGGGAAAATCCGCACGCCCGCGCCTGGGCCGGAGCGTCGGGTAAAGCCCGGCAAGGTGATGGCCCCGCACCTCATCCGGCCCGATGCCGGCCGATGCCAGGCCTGCAAGAAGGCTGCGCGCGCTGATCGGTTGCTGGGTCATCGTCGGGCTTCTTCGGCTTGGATCGGGGGGCCTGCGCCGCGTTTCCTTTGCGTGGCGTCCCGGTGCGCCATGGAGGCGCCTTCCCCAGGGTCAATTCCTGCGCGGAATACGAAAGGGGCGCCCCGCCCGGGACGCCCCTCACCTTGATCCGGTGCGGCGGCTTAGGCCGGCAGCGCGGCCTTGGCCTTGTGCGCGATGGCGGCAAAGGCCTCGGGCTCGTGCACGGCCAGATCGGCCAGAACCTTGCGGTCCACTTCGATCCCGGCCAGCGACAGGCCGTTGATGAAGCGCGAATAGGTCAGCGATTCGTCCACCGAACGGCAGGCCGCGTTGATGCGCTGGATCCAGAGGGCGCGGAAGTTGCGCTTGCGGACCTTGCGGTCGCGGGTCGCATACTGGTTGGCCTTGTCGACAGCCTGGCGGGCGACCTTGAAGGTGCGCGAGCGGTTGTCGTAATAGCCTTTCGCCTGCTCAAGAACCTTCTTGTGGCGGCGATGGGTGACGGTTCCACCTTTGGTACGGGACATCTGCGCAGCTCCTCAGCGGTCGTAGGGCATGTAGGATTTGATGATCCGGGCGTCCTGCTCGCTCAGCACCGTGGTGCCGCGTGCATCGCGGATGAATTTCTTCGTCCGCTTGATCATCCCGTGCCGCTTGCCGGCCTGGCCCGCCAGAACCTTTCCGGTCGCCGTCACCTTGAAGCGCTTCTTGGCGCTCGACTTGGTCTTCATCTTGGGCATTTCGCTCTCCTCTTCGAGGGATGGACGCGCGCCTCGGCATGCCGCATCGGCCGGACTCGCGGTGTTGGAAGCCGCCCCTATAGGCAGGCGCGCGGAAAAGGGCAAGAGGTCAGTTGATGAACCGCCCGACCGTGCGCATGAAGACCTCGGGGATCGAGGACAGCGTATAGGTGTTGGGCCTCTCGTAGACAGCAAGCGCGACAAGCCCGCCCCCGATCAGGATCATGATGGCCGCAGCCCGGGGCGCGCGGCCATCGACGAAAGCGCCGATGATCGAGGGAACGGAAAAGGCCAGCACGATCAGCCCGACCACAAAGTAGAGATCACTGGTCACCTTGGCCCCCGTAGCAATCTGCCGGGAAGGCTACTCCAGTTCTCCGCTGAAAATCAAACGTTCCTGACAGGGCGCGACGCGCAGGATATTTGTGGAACCCGGCGTGTTGAACGGCACACCGGCCGTCACGACGATCTGATCCCTTTCGGTGGCATAGCCCTGCTCCAGCGCGGCGCGCACCGCGGCGACAACGGCCATCTTGAAGCGGTCCACCGGCTCGACGATCACGCAGTTGGTGCCCCAGCTCAGGCACAGCCTGCGCGCCGTCCGTTCGACCGAGGTGAGCGCCAGGATCGGCACCCGTGTCCGTTCGCGGGCCACAAGTAGCGCGGTCGTGCCCGATTCCGAGAAACAGCAGATCGCCGCAACCTTGGTCGTCTCGGCGATCTCGCGCGCGGCGGCGACGATGCCGTCGGCGATTGAGGTGCGCACGGCGGTGCGGCTGGCCTCGATGATCTGGGTGTAGGTCGGGTCGCTCTCCACCTCGTAGGCCACGTTGCTCATCGTGTTGACGGCCTCGATCGGATATTGCCCCGCGGCGGATTCGGCCGACAGCATGATCGCATCGGCGCCTTCGTAGATCGCGGTCGCCACGTCCGAAACCTCGGCCCGCGTCGGGACCGGGCTTTCGATCATGCTTTCAAGCATCTGGGTGGCCACGATCACCGGCTTGCCGGCGCTGCGGCACTTGCGCACCAGGCGCTTCTGGATCGGCGGCACGTTCTGGACGGGCAGTTCCACGCCAAGATCGCCCCGCGCGACCATGATGCCGTCGGACACCGCGAGGATCTCGTCAAAGGCCTTCACGGCGGCGGGCTTTTCGATCTTGGACAGGATCGCGGCACGGCCGCGGGCCAGGGCGCGCGCCTCTTCCACATCGGCGGGCCGCTGGACAAAGGACAGGGCCAGCCAGTCCACGCCCAAAGCACAGACGAATTCCAGATCGCGCCTGTCCTTGTCCGACAGCGCCGCGACCGGCAGCACCACATCGGGCACGTTCACGCCCTTGCGGTTCGAGATGGTGCCCCCCACCACCACTTCGCAATTGGCGAAGTCACGACCGCATTCCTGAACCCGAAGCCGGATCTTGCCGTCGTTGATCAGGAGCGAGGCGCCCGGTTCGAGCGCGTCGAAGATTTCCTTGTGCGGCAGCTGCACGCGGTTCGCGTCGCCTTCGGCCGGATCGAGGTCGAGGCGGAACCAGTTTCCGGGTTCAAGCTCGACCGGGCCGTCGGCGAAGGTGCCGACACGAAGCTTGGGGCCCTGCAGATCGGCCAGGATCGCGATCGGAGAGCCAAGATCCTTTTCGACCTGACGGATCATCGCGTGCCGCTTCTCGATATCGGCATGCTCGCCGTGGCTCATGTTCAGGCGGAACACGTCGGCGCCGGACTCGTGCAGCTTGCGGATCATCTCGTAACTGTCGGATGCCGGGCCAAGCGTTGCCACGATCTTGACATTGCGGTGGCGTTTCATCGGGTCGTCCTCTTTCTGATCCGCGGCGGGCTGTTACCGCTAACGAAAAGTCGCGCCCTTATTGCGCAATTCCCTTCGCGTCACAACTGGCCTATTCCCGGCACCGGCGACAAGACAGGGATATCATGACAAGCGACGCGCATCCCGCCTATGAAATCATCGGTGCCGACCGGCCGGGGCGCTGGCTGATCACCTGCGACCACGCCTCGAACGCCGTGCCGGACTGGGTCAACGGCGGCAACCTCGGCCTGCCCGCGGCCGAGATGGAACGGCATATCGCCTGGGATGTGGGGGCGGCGGGTTTCGCGCTCGAACTGGCCGAGAGGCTTTGCTCTCCGGCGATCCTGTCGCGCTTCTCGCGCCTGGTGATCGATCCCAACCGGGGTGAGGATGACCCGACGCTGCTGATGCGGCTTTATGACGGGACCATCATTCCCGCCAATCGCACTGCGGGCGCGGCCGAGCGGGCCGAACGGCTGGACCGGCTCTATCACCCCTACCACGAGGCGCTGGCCCGGCTGGCCGCGCGGCGGGCCGATACCGTGATCTGTGCGGTCCACAGCTTCACCCAGCAACTTCGGGCGCGTGCGCCCCGACCCTGGCATGTCGGGCTGCTTTATTCGCATCACGATGACCGCCTGGCCCGCCCCCTGATCGCGCGCCTAACGGCCGAGAAGGATCTCTGCATCGGTGACAACCAGCCCTATTCCGGCCACCTGCCGGGCGATGCGATCGACAGGCACGCCTTGCAGCAGGGGCGGCCGAACATACTTGTGGAACTGAGGCACGACCTGATCGCCAGGCCGGAAGGACAGGAGGCATGGGCCGCAAGGCTGGCTCCGATCCTGTCCGAAGTGCTGGCGGCAACTCCAGTCTAGGAGGAGAGGATGGACGAAACGACCCGGACCGAGATCGAGGCAGCAGCCTTTCGCCGCTTGCGCCAGCACCTGCTGGAAGATCGCCCCGATGTGCAGAACATCGACCTGATGACGCTGGCGGGCTTTTGCCGCAACTGCCTGTCACGCTGGGTGCAGGAGGCGGCGGCCGAGCGCGGGATCGAGATGACCAAGGAAGAGGCGCGGGCCGATTACTATGGCATGCCCTATGCCGACTGGGTGGAACGTCACCAGACCGAGGCGGATGCGGCGAAACAGGCGGCCTTTCGCGAGGCCTTCGCGCGCAACGTCGGGGACTGAGCGAGGGACAAAGAATTTGGCCAAATTCTTTGTCCGGCGGAAATTTGCAAAATTTCCGCGCCCCCGCCCCGGCGGGAGATATCAGACGGCCGCCTTGCGGCTTTCCTCGATATAGATCTCGCGCAGCCGCCGGGTGACGGGCCCCGGCGCGCCGTCGCCCAGCGCGACGCCGTCGATCTGCACCACCGGCATCACGAAGGTCGTGGCACTGGTGATGAAGGCCTCGTCGGCGGCCTTGGCCTCGTCGATGGTGAAGGCCCGCTCCTCGATCTCCATCTGCGCCTCGGCAGCAAAGCGCAGCACGGCGGCGCGGGTGATTCCGGCCAGGATCTCGTTGCCCAGATGGCGCGTCACGATGCGGTTGCCGGTCACGATATAGGCGTTGTTCGAGGTGCCCTCGGTCACATGCCCGTCCTCGACCATCCAGGCATCATCCGCCCCGGCCTTCTTCGCCATCATCTTGCCCATCGACGGGTAAAGAAGCTGCACCGTCTTGATGTCGCGCCGGCCCCAGCGGATGTCCTCGATGCTGATCACCTTGATCCCCGCCTTCGCAACCGGGCTGTCGGCCAGGCCGGGCTTGGCCTGGGTGAACAGGACCAGGGTCGGCCGGGTCGCCGTCGGATCGGGATAGGCGAAGTCGCGCTCGGGCGGGGCGCCTCGGGTGATCTGGAGATAGACCATCCCCTCCTCGACGGCGTTGCGGGCCACAAGTTCGCGGTGGATCTCAAGCAGGTCTTCGGTCGAAACCGGGCTCTCCATCCCGAGTTCCGACAGCGACCTTTCCAGCCGCGCGGCATGGCCCGCGAAATCGACCAGCTTGCCGTCGAGCACGCTTGTCACCTCATAGACACCGTCCGCCATCAGGAAGCCCCGGTCAAAGACCGAGACCTTCGCCTCATGCTCGGGCACGTACTCTCCGTTCACATAGACGATGCGGCTCATGCCTACCCCCACAGCTCAGGTTCGGGCGGATGAACGCCTTTGGCATCATACCTCAACCCATGCGCCCGGTCTTCGGCCAGAAGGAGCGGCCCGTCAAGGTCCGCCACCTCCGCCCCCTGCGCCACGATCACCGCAGGCGCCATGGCCAGCGAGGTGGCGACCATGCAGCCAACCATCACCCCCATCCCCCGCGCGCGGGCCGCATCGGCCAGCGCCAGCGCGCCGGTCAGGCCCCCGGCCTTGTCGAGCTTGACGTTGACCATATCATACCGCCCGGCCAGCCCCGGCAGGTCGTCCACCACATGGCAGCTTTCGTCGGCGCAGACCGGCAGCGGGCGGGCGATCTCGGCCAGCATCCCATCCTGCCCGGCGGGCAGCGGCTGTTCCACCAGCGCCACACCAAGGCGCACCAGATGGGGGGCAAGATCGGCATAGACCTCGGCGCTCCAGCCCTCGTTCGCATCGACGATGATCCGGGCGCGGGGGGCACCGCGGCGGACGGCCTCGATCCGGGGCATGTCGTCGGGCGTGCCCAGCTTGACCTTGAGGATCGGGCGATGGGCATGGGCGCGGGCGGCGGCCTCCATCGCCTCGGGCGCGCCAAGCGACAGGGTGAAGGCGGTCTGCACGGGGCGCGGTGCGGGGCGGCCCAGCACCTCCCACACGCGGCGGTCCGCCTGTTTCGCCCGCAGATCCATAAGCGCGCAGTCCAGCGCGTTGCGCGCGGCACCGGGCGGCAGAAGCGCCGGATCGGGCTGCGCAAGGCCCTCGATCTGCGCCACTGCGCTTTCGGGCGTCTCGCCATAGCGGGCATAGGGCACGGCTTCTCCGCGACCGCGATGCGGGCCTTCCCGCAGCGTGACGGTCAGGACATCGGCCCCCGTCTTTGTTCCCCTGCTGATCACAAAGGCCTGTGCCAGCGGGAAATGCTCGATCCTGGCCTCGATCTGCATGGCGCTCCCTTTCCGAAGGCAGCTTTCCCGCAACCGGACCTTCCCGGCAAGGCCGGGATGCGATCCCCCTGCCCTTTCCCGCGGCGGGCCGCTAGATTGGCCCCATGTTGACCGAGATAGAGGCGAGTCGGGCGCGCGCGCTCCTGCTGTGGCAGGCCGAGCTTGGCGCGGATGAGGCGATCGGCGATGAGCCGGTCGATCGCTATGCCCTGTCCGACGACAGCCCAGCGCGCATGGCACCTGCGCCGGATCGCGCCTCGACCAACGCCCCGACGACCGACCCGAAGTCCGACTCGACTGGCAGCCCGCCCGGCCTCCCTCCGGCCGCTGCGGTGGACCCTGTCGCCGAGGCCCGTGCCGCCGCAACCGCCGCCACAACCCTGCCCGAGCTTGCCCGCGCGATGGAGGCCTATCCTCACAGCCCCCTGAAACCCGCCGCGCGCAGTTTCGTCTTTGCCGATGGCACCCCCGCCGCCCGCGTGATGATCGTGGGCGAGGCGCCGGGGAATGACGAGGATATCAAGGGCCTGCCCTTCGTCGGCCGCGCCGGGCAGCTGCTTGACCGGATGCTGGACGCCATCGGCCTGTCGCGCAGCGCCGAGACGCCGCAGGACGGCGTCTACATCACCAATGTCCTGCCCTGGCGCCCGCCCGGCAACCGCACGCCAGAGGCGGCCGAGATTGCGATGTTCCTGCCCTTCCTGACCCGCCACGTGGAGCTTGCCGCGCCCGAGGTGCTGGTCCTGATGGGCAACACGCCCTGTCAGGCGCTGCTGGGCCGGACCGGCATCACCCGGTTGCGCGGGACCTGGACGGCAGCGCTGGACCGCCCCACCCTGCCGATGTTCCATCCCGCCTATCTTCTGCGCAACCCGCCCGCCAAGCGCGAGGCATGGGCCGATCTGCTGGCGCTCAAGGCGCGGCTTCTGGGGCGGGGGTGATGGTGGACTGGATCGTTCTTCTGGCCTTTGTCCCGGCGGCGCTGGCGCTGAACCTGACGCCGGGGGCGGACATGATGTTCTGCCTGGGTCAGGGGCTGCGCGGGGGGCCGCGCGCGGCCCTTGCGGCAGATGCGGGGATCGCGCTGGGCTGCATGATCCACGTCACCGTCGCGGGGCTGGGCCTGGGCGCGCTGCTGGCCACCATTCCGGCGGCCTTCGAGGTGATCCGCTGGCTGGGCGTGGCCTATCTGCTTTGGCTGGCATTCCGGCTGATGCGCGCAGGGCCCGCAGCGGCGGGCGGCGCGACGATCAACCCCGCCCGCGCCTTCCGCGAGGGGCTGGCCGTGAACCTGACCAATCCCAAGGTCATCCTGTTCGTTCTGGCCTTCCTGCCGCAGTTCACCGACCCGTCCCGCCCGGTCCTGCCGCAGTTCCTGATCCTTGGCGCGATCCTTTCGCTGGGGGGCCTCATCATCAACGGCGCGGTGGGCCTGTCGGCCGGGGGTATCGGGCGGCGGCTCGCGGCATCGCCCAAGGCGGGCCTGTGGCTGGGGCGCGTCTCGGCCACGATCTTTGCCGGCCTTGCCCTGCGGCTGGCGCTGATGCAGAGGGGGTAGCATGTCCCGCATCGACGAAACCCGGGCCTTCCTGCCCCTGCGCATCGCCGTCCTGACGGTAAGCGACACCCGCACGCCCGCCGACGACCGCTCTGGCGACACGCTGGTCGAGCGCCTGACCGAAGCGGGGCATGTGCTGGCCGCCCGGGGGATCCTTCCCGACGACCGGGCGCTGATCGCGGGGCGGCTGCGCGACTGGATCGCCGATCCGGGGGTGGACGTGATCCTGACGACCGGGGGCACCGGCCTGACGGGGCGCGATGTGACCGTCGAGGCGCATCGCGATGTCTATGAGAAAGAGATCGAGGCCTTCGCCACCGTCTTTACCATCGTCTCGATGCAGAAGATCGGCACCAGCGCGGTGCAAAGCCGCGCCACGGGTGGCGTGGCGGGGGGAACCTATCTTTTCGCCCTGCCCGGAAGCCCCGGCGCCTGCCGCGATGCCTGGGACGAGATCCTGAAGCTTCAGCTCGACTACCGTCACCGCCCCTGCAACTTCGTCGAGATCCTGCCCCGGCTGGACGAGCATCTGCGCCGGAAATAGAGGCGCTGAAACATCCCCTCGCGCGTCAGTGACACCGCTTCACTGGACAAATCGCCGTGTGGACTACCATTTAGGGCTGAACGGAAGGACTTTGCCCATCATGCGCTTCCTGCGGCGTTCCCTTGTCGGACTGTTTCTTCTGTCCCTGACCTTGGCCCTTCTGGGTCTTGCGGGGCGGTCGATCTACCTTGCCGTGGACTCGCGCATCAATGCCGAAGCGCCCAGCTTTCCGCAGCGCGAACGCGTCACCTCGGTCAATGTCGTCACCTTTGAAAGCGGAACGCTGACACCCGAACTGACCGTGTTCGGCGAATTGCGCTCGCGCCGGACGCTGGCCCTGCGCAGCTCGGCGGGCGGCACGGTGACAGAGCTTGCGCCCGAATTCGTCGAAGGCGGCGCGGTCGCCGCTGGTCAGCTTCTGGCGCAGATCGACCCGGTCGAGGCCGAAGCGACCCTGTCGCGCGTGCGCGCGGACCTGACCGATGCCCAGGCCGAGCTGCGCGATGCCGAACGCGCGCTTGACCTGAGCCGCGACACGCTTTCCGGGGCCGAGGCGCAGGTGGCCCTGCGCGATCAGGCGCTGCAGCGCCAGCGCGACCTGCAGGACCGCGGGATCGGCACCGCCCCCGACCTCGAGGCTGCCGAGCTTGCGGCCTCGAGCGCACAGCAGGCGGTCCTGACGGCGCGGCAATCCGTCGCCCAGGCCGAAGCCCGCATCGACCAGGCCACAAGCCTGATCGCGCGCCAAGAGATCAACCTGGCCGAGGCCGAGCGCGCGCTGGCCGACACCCGCATCTACGCGGCCTTTGACGGGGTGCTGTCGGATGTGACCATCGCGCCCGGATCGCGGGTGACGGCGAATGAACAGATCGGCCAGCTGATCGACCCGACCGCTCTCGAGGTCGCCTTCCGCGTCTCGACCGCGCAATATGCCCAGCTTCTGGGCGAGGACGGAAGCTTCATCGGCGCGCCGGTCACGGTGGCGCTGGATGTGGCGGGCGTGTCGATCCTTGCCGATGGCCAGATCAGCCGCGAGGCGGCAAGCGTCGGCGAAGGGCAGACGGGCCGTCTGATCTTTGCCGGGATCGACGGGGCCGCCGGGCTGCGCCCGGGCGATTTCGTGACCGTCAGGGTCGAAGAGCCGCCGCTTGACGATGTGGCCTTCCTGCCCGCAACCGCGCTGGCCTCGGACGGGACGGTTCTGGTCGTGAGCGAGGAAAACCGCCTGAACCCCGCCCCGGCCGAGCTTTTGCGGCGGCAGGGCGATCTGATCATCGTCCGCGCGGATCTTGAGGGGGCCCGGATCGTGGCGGAACGCACGCCGCTTCTGGGCGAGGGCATCCTTGTGCGCCCGATCCTGCCCGATGGCAGCACCGCGCCGGACCCGGAACCGGAAATGATCGAACTGACCGAAGAGCGTCGCGCGAAACTGGTCGAATTCGTGCAGGCCAACAACGCCATGCCGGCCGAGGCCAAGTCGCGCATCCTTGCCCAGCTTGAACAGGACGAGGTGCCCGCCGAGATGGTCGCCCAGCTTGAAAGCCGGATGGGAAGCTGATGGCGCTTGGCTTCGATCGAGTCTCCGACAAGGCCGCCGGGATACTGGGGTACTTCGTCCGGCACCGGACGGTCGCCAACCTTCTCATGGTCATCATGGTCGCGGCGGGCCTTCTGGCCTTTCCGCAGATGCGCACGCAGTTCTTTCCCGATGTGGTGATCGACAACATCACCGTATCGGTCAACTGGTCGGGTGCCGGGGCCGAGGATGTGGACGCCGCCATCGTCCAGGTCATGGAGCCCGCGCTGCTGAACGTCGAGGGCGTGACCCTGACACAGGCCAGCTCGAGCGAGGGTCGCGCCGCGATCCGGCTGGAGTTCGAGCCCGGCTACGACATGGACAAGGCCGCCGAGGAGGTTCAGCTGGCCGTCGACGCGCTGCGCGACCTGCCGGCCGATGCCGACGATCCGCAGGTGCGGCGGTCGGGCTGGTCCGACAGGGTGACGGATGTTGTCATCACCGGCCCCGTCGGCGTCGATCAGCTTGGCCGCATCGCCGACGAGATGGTGGGCCGGCTGTTCGCCGAAGGGGTGACGCGGGCCTCGATCATGGGGGTGGCTGCCCCCTCGACCATCGTCGAAGTGCCGTCGATTTCGCTGATCCGCCACGATATCGGCCTTTCGGACATCTCGGCCGCCATCGCGCGCGAGGTCAGCGCCGATCCGGCGGGCGAGGTCAGCGGCACGGCACGGGTGCGCACCGGCACGCCCAGCCGCACCGCCGAGGATATCGCCGCGATCACCCTGCGCCGGGCGGCGGACGGATCGACCCTGACCATCGGCGATGTGGCCGATGTGCGGGTCGAGGGGATCGACCGCGACCGGGCCTATTTCGTGGGCGACAATCCGGCGGTGCAGATCCGGGTCGACCGTTCTGCCGCCGGCGATGCCATCGGCCTTGAGGATGCGGTCCGCCGCGTCGCGGCCGAGGTGCGGGCGACCGTTCCCTCGGGCGTGACGGTGGATCTGGTCAATTCACGGGCCGAGGCGATCTCGGGCCGGATCGGCCTTCTGATCGACAACGGGCTTGTGGGGCTTGGCCTTGTCGTGATCCTGCTGTTCCTGTTCCTGAACGCCCGCACCGCCTTCTGGGTGGCGGCGGGGATTCCCATCGCCATGCTGGCGGGCATCTTCTTCATGTGGCTGGCCGGTCTGACCATCAACATGATGTCGCTTTTCGCGCTGATCCTGATGCTGGGGATCGTGGTCGATGACGCCATCGTGGTGGGCGAGCATTCCGATTTCCGACGCCGCACCCTTGGCGAGGATCCCTTCACCGCGGCCGAGAATGCGGCGCGGCGGATGTTCACGCCGGTCCTTGCCGCCTCGATCACGACCGTCATCGCCTTCATGGGGCTGATCGTGATCGGCGGGCGCTTCGGCGACCTGATCGCCGCGATCCCCTACACGGTGATCGTTGTCATCCTTGCCAGCCTTGTGGAATGCTTCCTGATCCTGCCGCATCACATGGCCCATGCGGGAGCGGGCGCCGCGAAAGAGCATTGGTACGACTGGCCGTCGAAACAGGTCAACCGCGGCTTCGCCTGGTTTTCCGAACGGGTGTTCCGTCCGTTCATGGGGCTGGTGATCTGGGCGCGCTATCCGGTGCTTGCGGGGGCGCTTCTGCTTCTGGCCAGTCAGGCGGCGATGGTGATCCGGGGCGATGTGAACTGGCGCTTCTTCTCGGCCCCCGAGCAGGGGTCGGTCAGCGGCAATTTCGTCATGCTGCCCGGCGCCACCCGCGACGACAGCCTGGAAATGATGCGCGAGATGCAGCGCGCGACCGAGGAACTGGGCGCCGAATATGCCGAACGCGACGGGGTCAGCCCGCTGACCTATGTCGTGGCCGAGATCGGCGGCAATTCCGGGCGGGCGCTGTCGGGAACGGAAAACCGCGAAAGCTGGCAGATGGGGGCGATCACGATCCAGCTGATCGACGCCGACCAGCGGCCCTATTCCTCGACCGAATTCGTCATGGCCCTGCAGGAGCGCATCCGCCAGCATCCGATGGCCGAAACGGTCAGCTTCCGCAGCTGGGCCTCGGGGCCGGGGGGCGATGATATCTCGGTCCGGCTGTTCGGCGCGGATGCCGAAACGCTGAAAGCCGCGGCAGAGGTTCTCAAGTCCGAGCTTGCCCAGTTCCCCGAGGTGTCGGGGCTGGACGATTCGCTGACCTATGACAAGGAAGAGCTGATCCTGAACCTCACCCCGCAGGGGCAGGCTCTGGGTTTCACCATCGACACGCTTGGCCGCACCCTGCGCGACAGGCTGAACGGGATCGAGGCCGCGACCTATCCGATGGGTTCGCGCAGCGCCACGATCCGGGTGGAGCTTCCGGCCCATGAGCTGACCGCCGATTTCCTGGACCGCACGCTGTTGCGCACCGCCTCGGGGGATTACCTGCCGCTCGCCGATATCGTCACGGTCGAACGGCGCACCGGCTTTTCCACCGTGCGGCGCGAGAACGGGGTGATGCTGGTGTCGGTCACGGGCGATCTGGCCGACGACAACCCCGATCGCGCGACCGAGGTGATGCGGCAGCTGCGCGAAGACCTGCTGCCCGCGCTGGAAACCCGCTTCGGCATCGGCACCCAGCTTTCGGGGCTGAGCGAGCAGGAAGAGCAGTTCATGAACGACGCCCGGACCGGGCTGATCCTTTGCCTGACCGGCATCTTCCTTGTGCTCGCCTGGGTATTCGGCAGCTGGACGCGGCCCATCGTGGTGATGGCGGTGATCCCCTTCGGCCTGATCGGGGCGATCTGGGGGCATGCTGTCTGGGGCATCCCGATGAGCATGTTCACCGTGGTGGGCCTGCTGGGAATGACGGGGATCATCATCAACGATTCCATCGTTCTGACCACGACGATCGACGAATATGCCGAGAACCGCGGCCGCATCCCCGCGATCATCGATGGGGCCGTGGACAGGCTGCGGCCGGTCTTCCTGACGACGGCCACGACCGTGCTGGGGCTGACGCCGCTCTTGTACGAAGGGTCGAACCAGGCCGAATTCCTCAAACCCACGGTGGTGACGCTGGTCTATGGTCTGGCCTTCGGGATGCTGCTGGTGCTGCTGATCGTGCCCTCGGTCCTTGCCGTGCAGCACGATTGGGAAAAGCAGATGGCCGGGATGCGCCGGGCGATGGGGCAAGGCGCGGTTTGGCCCACGCGGCTGGCGGCGGTGGCTGCGGCGGGGCTGTTCGCGGCGCTGGTCCTGCCGGTGATCCTGACGGGCGCGGCCTGGCCCGCGCTGGTCGCGCATCTGCCGATGCTGGAGGGAGGCACGGGTCAGGTGCTGGGGATCTTCGCGCTCGGGCTGATCGCCGTCTTTCTGGCGATCTACCTCGTGGCGGCCATCGTCGCCCTTGCGCGCGGTGGCAAGGAGCGGTCGGCCTAACCTGCGGAACAGCCCCGCACATCCACGGCCATGTTGCGCCCCAGGACCGTGATCCGAAGCTGCGACCGGTCCACCGCAAAGCCCGTGCCCGATACATGAACCATCTGGGCGCTTGCGATCAGCATGTCGCCCTCTCGGGTCACGCTGGGCTCCGAGACCCAGACCCCGGGGCGGCCCGGCTCGATCACGACGTTCTCGGGCCCGCCGGAATAGGGCAGGGCAAGGGTCGCCGTGATCGACAGACCGTTTTCCGAAGGGGCAATGGCGCAATGCGCCTGCGTCACCTGAGCCTCCGCCGCGGTAAGGGGCCGGTCCACCAGCGCCGCGACAAGCGCGGGATCACGGCCCATTCCGGCCTCGAGGCTGGCGGACAGCTCCAGCCGCACGGGGATGCAGATGTCGCGGCAGACGCCGAACTCAACCTCGCCGCCCAGAACCACCGCCTCGTCCGGCCGGCCGGGGACGATCTCGACCGGCAGGACGAACTGATCCGAATAGCCGATCGAGCGCATGCCGTTCTGATCAAACACATGCGGCACCGGCCAGTGAAACTCGGCCCCGGCGACGTTCTGGCTGCCGGTCCAGTCGAACAGCGGCGGAATGCCGGCATCGCCCGGTGCCCGCCAATAGGTTTTCCAGCCCGGCGCTAGGGTGAAGCGGATGCCCGCCATATGCGTGCCGTGGTCGGTCCGCCAGCCCGGAAGGATATCCACCTGCACGACATCCGCAGGCGGGCTGGCAAGGGCCGGAAGGGCGAGGCAGAAGGCGATCGGGGCAAGGACGCGAGTCTTCATCGCCTTGGTTTCCTGCAAAGGTCTTGTAATGAAAAGTCACTTTGGCGAGAGAGTTTGCCACCCGGCCCCTTGCGTGTCGAAGGTGCGCAACACATCATCAATGGATGGTCTCGTTGCAAACCGAACTTGCCGGCAGCCTGCTGATTGCCATGCCCGGCATGGGCGATCCGCGTTTCGCGCAAAGCGTGGTCTATATCTGCGTCCATTCCGCCGAAGGCTCGATGGGCCTGATCGTGAACAAGCCCGCCACGAACATGCGGCTGAACCGGCTTCTGGACGAGCTCGAGATTCCTTACGAAGGCAAGCTTCCCGATCTGCGCATCCATTTCGGCGGGCCGGTCGAACATGGGCGGGGCTTCGTCCTGCATTCGCGCGACATTCCCACGGCTGAGGGCACGCTCGAGGTGGACGAGGGCATCGCCATGACGGCCACCCGCGACATCCTTGAACGAATCGCCGAAGGTCAGGGGCCCCGGTCCTGCCTGCTGGCGCTGGGCTATGCCGGCTGGGGGCCGGGCCAGCTTGAGGGAGAGATCCTGCGCAACGACTGGCTGACCGCGCCGGCGCGGGCCGAGCTTGTCTTCGGGCGGGCGAATGAACACAAATGGGCGGCCGCGCTGAAATCCATCGGGGTGGACCCTCTGACGCTGTCGTCGCAATCCGGGCGGGCCTGAAGCGGCGGCCGTCCGGGTCTGGACGGCTGCCGTCGTTCGCCTTACCTCTGGCTCAGGAACCGGAGTGACCCATGACCAAGCCCCCCCTCACGCTCTACCTTGCCGCCCCGCGCGGCTTTTGCGCCGGGGTGGACCGCGCGATCAAGATCGTCGAGATGGCGCTGGGGAAATGGGGCGCGCCCGTCTATGTCCGGCACGAGATCGTGCACAACCGCTATGTCGTTGACGCATTGCGCGCCAAGGGGGCCGTTTTTGTCGAGGAGCTCGAGGATTGCCCCCCGGATCGGCCCGTCGTCTTTTCCGCCCATGGCGTGCCCAAGGCGGTGCCCGCCGAGGCCGAGGCGCGCAACATGATCCATGTGGACGCGACCTGCCCCCTTGTCACCAAGGTCCATAACGAGGCGGCGCGGCATCACGAGAACGGCCTCCAGATGATCATGATCGGCCATGCCGGCCACCCCGAGACGCTGGGCACCATGGGCCAGCTGCCCGAGGGCGAGGTGCTGCTGGTCGAAACGGTCGAGGATGTGGCCAGCGTCGCCGTGCGCGATCCGGCCAAGCTGGCCTTCGTCACCCAGACCACCCTGTCCGTCGATGACACGGCCGAGATCGTGGCGGCGCTCAAGGCGCGCTTTCCCGGCATCATTGGCCCCCACAAGGAAGACATCTGCTACGCCACCACCAACCGACAGGAGGCCGTCAAGGCGATGGCGCCGCGCTGCGACGCGATGCTGGTGGTGGGCGCGCCCAATTCCTCGAACTCGAAACGTCTGGTCGAGGTCGGCGCCCGCGCCGGTTGCCCCTATGCGCAACTTGTTCAGCGCGCGACGGATATCGACTGGCGCGCGCTTGAGGGTATCCGCTCGGTCGGGATCACGGCGGGGGCGAGCGCGCCCGAAGTGTTGATCGAAGAGGTGATCGACGCTTTCCGCGCCCGATACGAGGTCGTCGTCGACCTGGTCGAGACCGCGAAAGAGACCGTCGAATTCAAGGTGCCGAGGATCCTTCGGGAACCGGCATGAGGCAGATCCCCCCGACCGCGCTGGTGCTTGGCCTTGCGGGCCTGATCCCCTTCCTTTGGGGAATGGCCACGATCCTTTCCCCCGAACTGGCCAGCTGGGGCCAACGCAGCATCGGATCGCGCTTCGTCGGCCCCTATGTGCAGCTGTTCTACGGCAGCCTGATTCTGTGCTTCATGTCGGGCGTGCTTTGGGGTTTCGCGACAAGGGCCGAAGGTGCGCAGGCGGCCTTCGGCTATGCCGTCTCGGTCCTGCCGGTGCTTTGGGTGCTGTTCTTCACCGGCGAAGGGGCGCGGTCTTCTGCCATCTATCTGACGATCGGATTCGTCGCGCTTCTCGCGCTTGACTGGTATTTCTGGCAGGCCCGCCTTGCGCCGCTCTGGTGGATGCACCTGCGGATCCTGCTGACCGCCATCGTCGTGGCCAGCTTCCTGCCCGTTTTGCTGTAATGCCCGTTTTGCCGGAATGACTGTGTTGCTGTGATGCCCGAACTGTTCGCCTATACCGACGGGGCCTGCTCCGGCAATCCCGGCCCGGGCGGCTGGGGTGCGCTGCTGATCGCCCGCGACGGCGAGGCCGTGCTGAAAGAGCGCACCCTCTCGGGCGGCGAGGCCGGGACAACCAACAACCGGATGGAGCTTATGGCCGCCATCTCGGCGCTCGAGGCGCTGGATCGGCCCTCGACCATCACGGTCGTCACCGACAGCGCCTATGTGAAGGACGGGATCACCAAATGGATCCACGGCTGGCGGCGCAACGGCTGGACCAAGAAGGGCGGATTGAAGAATGCCGACCTGTGGCAACGCCTGGATGCCGCAGCCGCGCGCCACAAGGTGACATGGGAATGGGTCAAGGGCCATGCCGGCCACCCCGAGAACGAACGCGCCGATGAGCTTGCGCGGCAAGGGATGGCGCCGTTCAAACCCAAGGGCTGAGGCATCCCGGAGGGCAGGAAATCAGTTGATCCAGATCAGCGCCCAACCCTCCCCTCTGGCATAGAATTGGCCGGATGGAAGAGGGCCAAGCACCCGAAATCACCTTGCTTCTGCATCTGGGCGTCGCGCTTGCGATCGGCCTTCTGGTCGGGCTGGAACGCGGCTGGCGCGGGCGCGACCTGGAAGACCACGGCCGCGCGGCGGGGTTTCGGACCTTCGGGCTGGCGGGATTGCTGGGCGGGATCAGCGGCTATCTGGCGCAGACGCTTGGCGGGATCGTCATGGCCGGGGCCTTTCTCAGCTTCGGCCTGGCCTTCGCCGCGTTTCACTGGATCGAGGCGCAGAAGTATCAGTCGGCCAGCGTGACAGCGGTTGTCGCGGGGCTGCTGACCTTCGGCCTCGGGGCGCTGGCTGTCACCGGCCCGGTGCAGGTCGCGATTGCCGGCGCCGTTGCGATGACAGTGCTGCTTTCCCTGCGCGAGACCCTGCACGGCTGGGTGGCCCGCCTGACCTGGGAAGAGATCCGGGCCGTCCTGATCCTTCTGGTGATGACCTTCCTTCTGCTGCCCGTCCTTCCCGACAGGCCGGTCGATCCGTGGAACGCGCTCAACCCGCGCGAGATCTGGCTTTTCGCCATCCTGATCGCCACGATCTCGTTCACCGGATATGTCGCGGTACGGCTGATGGGCGCGCGGATCGGCATTCTGGTCACGGCGGCGGCCGGGGGCCTTGCCTCATCGACAGCGACGACCCTGACGCTGGCCCGGCTTGCCGCAGCGCAGGGGATCGCCTCGCAGACACTGGCGGCCCTGGCCTCGGGGATCCTTGTCAGCAGCAGCGTGATGGTCCTGCGGGTCATCGTGGTCTCTGGCCTGCTCAATCCGCAGGTGATGCAACTGCTGCTGCTTCCCCTGCTTGCTGCGCTTGCCGTCTTTGCCCTGGCCTCGGCGCTGATGCTGCGCCTTGGCGGGTCCGAGGCCGAGAGCGAAAGTGATCCGGCGGTGCGGATCGGGATCGACAACCCGCTTGCAATCGGTGTCTCGCTGCGCCTCTCCGGCTTCATCGCCCTCGTCATGCTTGCGGCGACCCTGCTGCAAGACCTGTTCGGAGACGCCGGGCTTTACACCGTCGCGGCGATTTCGGGCATTGCCGATGTTGACGCGATCACGATCTCGCTGTCCCGTCTGGAAGGCGAGATGGGCCTTGCCGCGAACGGGATCCTGCTTGCGGTGGCGGTGAACACCCTCAGCAAGGCCGCGATGGCCTGGATCCTCGGAGGCACGAGGCTTGGGCTTCGGATCATGGGGCCAAGCCTTCTGGCGATCATGGCCGGTGGCATCGCCCTGCTTGTCTGAGGACGGCCCTCTCCCATTCGTGAGGGGCCGGGCCCGGATGCGGGGTGACAGCCGCCGCGGTCTTGGGCATCCTGCGGCCTGATGATGGACGAACGGATCATGAGCAGGCGCCGCCTGCTGGCGGGTATCGGATCAAGTGCGGCGGCCGGGCTTGTGCTTGCCGGTTGCGGCCAGCCGCGCGGCGACACGGCCCGCCTGCCTGCGCCGCGCCCCGTCGGGGCGGTGACGCGGCCGAACTTCACGGATTCCAATCCTTACGACTGGCCCGCCCGAAGCCCGGCCGCCTATCCGGTGCACGGGGTCGATGTGTCGCGCTGGCAAGGCGATATCGACTGGCCCAGCCTGCGGGCGAACGGTGTCAACTTCGCCTTCATCAAGGCGACGGAGGGCGGCGATCTGCTTGATCCGCGGTTCTCCGAATACTGGTCCGGCGCGGCGCGGGCGGGGATCGCCAGGGGCGCTTATCATTTCTACTATTTCTGCCGTCCGGCGGCAGAGCAGGCGCGTTGGTTCATGAACCATGTTCCAAGGGCCGCAGGCGCGTTGCCTCCGGTCCTCGATCTGGAATGGAACCATCTTTCGCCGACCTGCACCTTCCGTCCGCCGCCCGAGGAGGTGCGATCCGAGGCGCGGATCTGGCTTGACATGGTGGCGCGGCACTATGGCCAGCGGCCGATCATCTATACCACCCCCGATTTCTGGAGCCGCAACGACATCGGCGCGCTGGGCGAAGAGGTCTGGCTGCGATCCGTCGCCGGGCATCCCTCGCAGGTCTATCCCGGCGCGCGCTGGACCTTCTGGCAGTATTCGGGCACCGGGCGCATTGCCGGGGTGCGCGGGGATATCGACCTCAATGTCTTTGCCGGCTCGCCCGACCAATGGGCAAGCTGGCTGCGGTCACGGACCATCACCTGAGGCCAGGGCGGGGGTCGCCCGGCGACACCCCGGATCAACCGTCGGCGCGCAGCCGGGCGTTGGTCGGGTCGTAGGGGCTGTCCTCGGTCACTTCGGCATCCCAAAGCTCGCGCAGCATCCTGACCTTGAGCTTCGCACCCGGGACGGCGAGGTCGGGACGCACGTAACCCATCCCGATCTGCTTGCCGAAGGCCACCGAATACCCGCCCGAGGTCAGGCGCCCGACGCGGGTGCCGTCGGGGGTGTAAAGCGCCTCTTTCCCCCAGGGATCGGTGTCGGGCGGCCCGTCGATCAGCACCGTCACGCATTTCGAGCGGATGCCCACGGCCTCCATCGCGGCCTTGCCGTGGAAATCCTTGGAGAGGTCGACGAAGCGCGCAAGATCGGCCTCAAGGGGCGTCGCGTCGCGGCCCAGCTCGGTGCCGAAGGCGCGGTAGCTTTTCTCCTGCCGCAGCCAGTTCTGCGCCCGCGCGCCGACGGGTTTGAGGCCCAAGGGGGCGCCCGCCTGCATCAGCAGATCCCAGAGGTAATTCTGCATCTCGATCGGGTGGTGCAGTTCCCAGCCAAGCTCTCCCGTATAGGCAACGCGGATCGCATGGACCGGGCACATGCCCAGTTCGATCCGGCGGGCCGAAAGCCAGGGGAAGCGCTTGTTCGAGAGCGCGGTGTCGGGGTCTTCATCGCGGATCACGGTTTTCAGCAAGTCGCGCGATTTCGGCCCGGCGAGGGCGAAGACGCCCCATTGCGTGGTCACGTCCTGAAGCTCGATCCGGCCGAAGGTGGGTTCCATGTCCTCGATGGATTTTTGCAAAAAATCCGCGTCATAGGCGGTCCAGGCCCCGGCCGATACGAGATAGTACTCCTCCTCGGCCTTGCGCACGATCGTGTATTCCGTCCGTGTCGTGCCTGCGGCGGTCAGCGCATAGGTCAGGTTGATCCGGCCCACTTTGGGCAGGCGGTTGGTGGTGAACCAGTCAAGGAAGGCCGTCGCACCGGGCCCCTTGACCACATGTTTGGTAAAGGCGGTGGCGTCGATCAGACCCACGCCGTCGCGGATCGCCTTCGCCTCTTCGACCGCATATTGCCACCAGCCGCCCCGGCGGAAACTGCGCGCGGCATGATCGTCAAAGCCCTGGGGCGCGTAGTAATTCGGCCGTTCCCAGCCGTTCACCTGCCCGAACTGCGCGCCCAGCGCCTTTTGCCGGTCATAGGCGGGGGCGGTGCGGAGGGGGCGGCAGGCCTCGCGCTCCTCATCCGGATGGTGGAGGATGAAGACGTGGGAATAGCATTCCTCGTTCTTGCGGGCGGCGTATTCGGTCGTCATCCACGATCCGTAGCGCTTGGGGTCGAGGCTGGCCATGTCGATCTCGGCCTCGCCCTCGACCATCATCTGGGCAAGGTAATGGCCGGTGCCGCCGGCGGCCGTGATGCCGAAGGAAAACCCTTCGGCCAGCCACATGTTGCGCAGGCCCGGGGCGGGGCCCACCAGCGGGTTGCCGTCGGGCGTGTAGCAGATCGGGCCGTTGAAATCGTCCTTCAGGCCCACGGTCTCGGAGGAGGGGATGCGGTGGATGAAGGACATGTATTCCCCCTCGATCCGGTCGAGGTCGAGCGGGAAGAGATCGGCCCGGAAACTGTCGGGCACGCCATGTTCGAACCGCGCGGGCGCGCCCTGTTCATAGGGCCCGAGGATCCAGCCGCCGCGTTCCTCGCGCACATACCATTTCGCGTCCGCATCGCGCAGGACCGGGTGCTGGGGGTTGTCCTTGCGCCATTCGACCAGCGCCGGGTCGGGTTCGGTAACGATATACTGATGCTCGACCGGGATCGCGGGGATGCGGATGCCCAGAAGCCGCGCGGTGCGCTGCGCATGGTTGCCGGTGGCGGTGACGACATGTTCGGCGCGGATCACCTCGGTCTGGTCGGTGGGGACAAGGTTGCCGCCCCGGTCCTCCATCTTCGTGACCGTCACTTCCCATTCGGACCCGGTCCAGCGATAGGCATCGACCTGCCACTTGCGCTCGATCGTCACGCCACGCTGACGCGCGCCCTTGGCCATGGCCATCGTCACATCGGCGGGGTTGATGTAGCCATCCTGCGGATGGAAAAGCGCGCCCTTCAGGTCTTCGGTGCGCACCAGGGGCCAGCGGTCCTTGATCTCCTTCGGCGTCAGGAATTCGTGATAGACGTCGCAGGTTTCGGCCGTGGTCGAATAGAGCATGTATTCGTCCATCCGCTCCTGCGTCTGGGCCATGCGCAGGTTGCCCACGACATAGAAGCCGGCGTTCAGGCCCGTCTCGGCCTCCAGCCCCTTGTAGAAATCGACCGAATACTTGTGGATATGGGTCGTGGCGAAGGACATGTTGAACAGCGGCAGAAGGCCGGCCGCATGCCATGTGGACCCCGAGGTCAGCTCGTCGCGCTCCAGCAGCATCGTGTCCCACCCGGCCTTGGCAAGGTGATAGGCGATCGAGGTGCCGACCGCGCCGCCGCCGACGACAAGGGCCTTCACATGGGTCTTGGGCAGGGCGGACATGGGGGCACTCCTTGCGGGCCGTTCACGCGTCGCGCGCAATCTGGCGCAATGTGCCGCAAAAGGCGACAGGCGCGCGACACGTCACACGACGATTCCGACCTGCGCGCCGGTCGGGGCCCGGGGGGCCGAATTTGGCCAAATTCGGCCTCGCGGGAATTTGGACAAATTCCCGCGCCCTCACAGCATTCCCGGCACCACCAGATCGGGCGGCCGGTGGCCGTCGGCAAAGGTCTTGATGTTCAGGATCACCTTCTCGCCCATCTCGATCCGCCCCTCGACCGTGGCCGAGCCCATATGCGGCAGCAGCACCACATTCGGCAGCTCGCGCAGCCGCGGATTGATCTCGGCCCCGCGCTCGTAAACGTCGAGCCCCGCCCCCGCGATCTCGCCCGCGCGCAGCATCCGCGTCAGCGCATTCTCGTCGATCACCTCGCCGCGCGAGGTGTTCACGATCACCGCCGAAGGCTTCATCAGCTTGAGCCTGCGCGCATTCATCAGATGGAAGGTCGAGGGCGTATGCGGGCAGTTCACCGACAGGATATCGACCCGCGCCACCATCTGGTCGAGGCTTTCCCACCAGGTCGCCTCAAGCGAATCCTCGACCTCTGTCCGCAGCCGCTTGCGATTGTTGTAATGGATCTGCATCCCGAAGGCCCGCGCCCGGCGCGCGACCGCCTGGCCGATCCGGCCCATGCCCAGAATGCCCAGCCGCTTGCCACCGATCCGCCCGCCCATCAGCGCCGTCGGCGTCCAGCCGCGCCATTCCCCGGCCTGCATCGTCTGCAACCCCTCGGGAATGCGGCGCGTCACGGCCAGGATCAGGGCCATCGTCATGTCGGCCGTGTCCTCGGTCACCACGCCGGGCGTGTTTGACACCAGAATCCCGCGGCTCCGCGCCGTGTCCACGTCGATATGGTCCACGCCCGCGCCGTAATTGGCGATCAGCTTCAGCCGCTCGCCGGCCTGCGCCAGAAGGCCCGCGTCGATCGGGTCCGCCAGACAGGGCACGAGAACATCCGCCTCGCGCAAGGCCTGCCCGATTTCGTCGCGGGTCATCGGATCGTCCGTCTCGCGCAGGGTCACGTCGAACAATTCGGTCATCCGCGTCTCGACAACTTCGGGCAACCGTCGCGTGACGACAACACTCAACCGTCTGGATGGCATGCGGGACGCTCCTTCAGCTTCAAATGCCCGGACAGTTCTGGCAAGTTGCCAGTGCAGCGCGGGGATCACAAGAACAACACGCGCGCGGAGGCGAAAGGCATGGGCAGCGTCCCGCAATTCCGACGGTTGGTGCGTCCGGCGACCTTGGGCGTGATTGCCCTTGTCGCCGCCTTTCCCGCTATGGCCGAGGATGGCGAAGCGGACCCCGCCACAGATCTTGTGACAGAGCCGGCCGTCTGGGCCGGGTTGCGCCCCGAAGCACGGCCCGAAGCCCTTGTCTCCGACGCCGATCTCGCCCTGGCGGCAGCACTTGCCCAGAACGCGGCCCTGCCCGAGGCGGCGGATTTTCCTGCACCCTCGGTTCTGGCCGCAGCGCCGGTGCTTTCGGAAACCGACCTGCCCGAAGGCGTTGTCGAAGCGCGCGTCTCGCGCGATCCCGGGATCGGACCCGAGACCGGACTGCCTCTGCCGCGCTTCGTCTCGCTCAAGTCGAGCGAGGGCAACGTGCGGCGCGGCCCGTCACTGAGCCACAAGATCGACTGGGTCTACACGCGCGAGAACATGCCGTTGCAGATCACCGCCGAGTTCGGTCATTGGCGTCGGGTGCAGGATCACGAAGGAATGGGCGGCTGGGTGCATTACTCGCTGCTTTCGGGCACGCGCACCGTCATCGTGAACGAAGACCTGCTGCCGCTCCGGTCCCGTCCGCAGGACGGGGCACCCGAGACGGCCTTGCTCGAAGCCGGGGTGATCGCCCGCCTCGGCGATTGCGAAGAGGGCTGGTGCCGTCTCTCGGTGGGGGGCTACCGCGGTTGGGCGCCCGCGGCGGCGGTCTGGGGCCTTCTGCCCGGCGAAGGGGCCGACTGACCCGACCGGCCGCGCCAGATCCTACGCAGCACCCAGAAGCCCCCGCCCCTTGAGCAGGGGTTCGACCCCCGGCTGACGCCCCCGGAACCGATCGTAGAGAACGGCCGCATCCTCGGATCCGCCGGTTGAAAGGATGGTCTGCTCGAGTCTGCGGGCAAGCTCCGGGTCAAACGGATCTCCGGCCTCTTCGAAGGCGGCGAAGGCGTCGGCATCCATGACCTCGGACCACATGTAGCTGTAATAGCCCGAGGAATAGCCGTCGCCGGCAAAGACATGGGCGAAATGCGGGGTTGCGTGGCGCATCGAGATGGCGCGCGGCATCCCAATCCCCTCAAGCACTTCAGCCTGCCTTTGCACCGGATCGGCAGGCGCGGGGCCGGAATGAAAGTCCAGATCGACCAGTGCCGAGGCGACATATTCGACCGTCTGAAACCCCATGTCATAGCTTTGCCCGGCAAGCACCCGGTCAAGCAGATCCTTCGGCATGGCCTCGCCCGTCCTTGCATGGGTCGCGTATTCGGCCAGCACTTCGGGCACCGTCAGCCAATGTTCGTAGAGCTGGCTGGGCAGTTCCACGAAATCGCGCGCGACCGAGGTGCCCGAGATCGACGGATAGGTCACATCCGACAGCATCTGGTGCAGCGCATGGCCGAATTCGTGAAACAGGGTCCGCGCATCATCGAAGGACAGAAGCGCCGGTTCCCCCTCGGCCGGTCTGGCGAAATTGCAGACATTGACGACATGCGGCCGCAGATCGCCCGCCAGACGCTGCTGCGCGCGAAGCGCCGAACACCATGCCCCCGACCGTTTCGAGGCGCGGGCGAAGTAATCGCCCATGAAGACGGCCAGATGCTCGCCGTTCCGGGTCACCTCCCAGATCCGCACATCGGGATGATAGCGCGGCGCCTCGACAGGTGTGAAGTCAAGGTTGAACAGGCGCGTGGCACAGGCGAAGGCGGCCTCGATCATGCGATCGAGCTGGAAGAACGGCTTGAGCACCGCCTCATCAAGGTCGAATTCCTCCTTGCGGCGCTTTTCGCTGTAGTAATGCCAATCCCAGGGCTCCAGCGGCCCCGCATGGCCATCGGCCCTCAACCGCGCTTCCAGCCGCGCTGCATCGGCCTCTGCGGCCGCGCGGGCGGGCTGCCAGACCTGCATCAGAAGATCGCGCACCGCATCCGGGGTGCCCGCCATCTCGGGTTCCAGCTTGTAGGCCGCGAAACTGGCGTATCCCAGCAAACCCGCCCTTTCTTGGCGAAGCGCCAGCGTTTCGGCGGCAATCGCGCGATTGTCGGTCTCGCCCCCGTTCGCGCCACGCGCGACCCAAGCTTCATAGGCCTTGCGCCGCAGGGCGCGGTCGGGCGCGTATTGCAGGAACGGCACGATCAGCGACCGCGACAGGGTCACGACCGGGCCTTTCGCCCCCCTCTCGGCACCGGCGGCGCGGGCCGTGGCCACCACGAAATCCGGAAGCCCCTCAAGATCCGCCTCCGACAGCGGCATCGCCCAGTCACGCTCATCCTTCAGCAGGTTCTGCGTGAAGCTTGTGCCCAGAACGGCGAGGCGCGAGGTGATCTCCTTCATCCGGTCCGAGGCGGCGCCTTCAAGCGCTGCGCCCGCCCGCAGGAAGCCGCGCCGCGCGACCAACAGCACGCGCGCCTGTTCGGGCGTCAGATCCAGCTGGTCCCGCTGTTCCCAAAGCACCTCGATCCGCGCAAAGAGCTTTCGGTTCGACGTGATCTCGGACGAGAATGCCGACAGCTTGGGCGCAAGATCGCGCTGGATCGCTTCGCGCGCCGGGGTGCTGTCGGCAGAGGCAAGGGTCCAGAAGGCGGAAAGCACCTGACCAAGCCGAAGGTCGGCTAGCTCCAGCGCCTCGATCGTATTGGCGAAATCGGGCGGCTCTGTTGCCTCGGCGATGGCCTTGATGCCGGCGCGCGCCTCGTCCATCGCGGCCTCGACCGCGGGCAGGATGTGATCGTCCTCGATGCTGTCGAAGGGCGGCAGCCCGAACGGAGTTTCCCAATCGGCAAGCAGCGGGTTTGTCATTCGGATCTTCCTCTTTCGGTTTTCGGGGGCCGTCCGGCGTGATGATGCGGTCGCTTCACGCCGCGGGTTCGATGGGTCGGGTGGCCGCCGGTCCACAGACGGGGCAATCCGCCCGCTTTGCGGCGGTGATGATCCGCGTCTCGGCGTAAAGCGCGTCGTAGATCAGGATCCGCCCGCGCAACCCCTCGCCCGCGCCGGTGATGGCCTTGACCGCCTCTGCCGCCATCATCGCGCCGATGACCCCGGGCAATGGCCCCAGAACACCCGCTTCGGCACAGCTGGGCACAAGCTCGGGCGCGGGTGGTTCGGGAAAGACACAGGCATAACAGGGCGTTCCGCTGGCCGGGTGGTAGAGGCTGATCTGCCCTTCCCATTGGGTCAGGGCCGCGGCGATCAGCGGCTTGCCCAGACGGACGGCGGTTTCATTCACAAGATAGCGCGTGGCGAAATTGTCGGATCCGTCAAGGATCAGGTCATAGTCTTCGAACAGGTCGGCGGCGATCTCGGGCGTCAGGCGGCGGTTGTAGGGCCTCACGATGACAAAGGGGTTCTGCGCCGTCATCGCCACCGCGGCCGAGATGACCTTCGGCTCGCCGACAGACCGGGCCTGATGGATGACCTGGCGCTGCAGGTTCGAGCTTTCGACATCGTCATCGTCGATGACCCCGATCGTGCCCACCCCCGCCGCCGCAAGGTACAATAGCGCGGGCGAGCCCAGCCCGCCCGCCCCGATGACCAGAACCTTCGCCTGCTTCAAAGCGCGCTGCCCGGGGCCGCCGATCTCGTGCAGGATGATGTGACGGGCGCTGCGCTCGAGCTCTGCCTCCGAGAATTCGCCCGATGGGGAAGCCATGTCCACAGCCTCGGATGCTTCGGCCTCTTCTGTCCTCCGGGCGCTGTCCCGCAGGGCCGAAAGCCCCTTGCGGTAGGCCCAGATGACAAGGGCAAATCCCCCGATCAAAAGCCAGAGGGCCGGGTCGCTGCCCGTCGCCTCGCGCAGGGGATGGCCGTCCGGCAAGGTGAACTGCACGAAGAGCACGGCCAGAAACAGGGCCACAAGCATGTTGCGCCGGATGCGCGTGGGCGCGCCCATGGCGGCCCCGATGCCCCAGATCGTCGCCGCCATGACGGCCACGACGATCATGCGCCGCCCCCCTCCCCGCGAAGACCTGTCGAGCCGAACCCGCCCGCGCCGCGATCCGTTTCGTCAAGGCCCTCGACCAGCGCGAAGGCGGCCTGCACCACGGGTGCCACGACCATCTGGGCGATCCTGTCACCATGGGCGATGCGGAACGGCGCGGCGCCGGTGTTGAACAGGATCACCCCCAGCGCGCCCCGGTAATCGCTGTCGATGGTGCCGGGGGCATTCATCAGGGTGATCCCGTGCTTCAGCGCAAGGCCCGAACGCGGGCGGATCTGGGCCTCGTATCCGGCCGGGATCGCAACGCGCAGCCCGGTCGGCACCAGAGCCCGCGCTCCGGGCGCCAGCGTGAGCCCGTCCTCCCGCTGACCGGGCGGAAAATTGGCCGCGATATCGGCACCGGCGGCACCGGCGGTCTGATAGCTGGGCAGGGGAAGGGTCCGGTCGGCCTCGGGCAGCCAACACAGCGAAACCAGCGGCGAAGGGCCCGCGCCCGCAGCCATCATCAGCGGCCCAGCGCCTGCGCGATCCGCGCGGCCAGCTGCCCGGCCACCTGTGCCTTGGGCATGCGGGGCCAGGCTTCGGACCCGTCGGGGGTGATCAGCGTGACGGCATTCTCGGTGCCGCCCATGATCCCGGTCTCGGGCGAGACGTCATTGGCGACGATCCAGTCGCACCCCTTGCGAAGCCGCTTCGCCGTGGCATGCGCGACAACATCCTCCGTCTCGGCCGCGAAGCCGATCACCAGTTGCGGGCGCCCCTCGGCGCGGCCCGAGATCAGCGCGAGGATATCCGGATTCTCCGACAGCCTCAGATGCGGCACCTCGCCCGGGCGCTTCTTGATCTTGGCATCAGTGGCGCCCTCGACATGCCAATCCGCCACGGCGGCGGCAAAGACCGCGACATCGGCCGGCAAGGCCGCTTCGCTCGCGGCCAGCATCTCTGCCGCCGTCTCGACCAGCACCACGGCCACGCCCTGCGGCGGCGGGACGCTGGCCGGGCCTGTGACAAAGACCACCTCGGCACCCAAACCCGCCAGAGCGGCGGCAATGGCGCTGCCCTGCGCCCCGGATGAGCGGTTGGCGATAAAGCGCACCGGGTCGATCGGTTCATGCGTCGGCCCCGAGGTCACCAGCGCCCGAACCCCCGCAAGCGGCCCATCGCCCAGCGCAAGGCCGATGGCCTGCAGGATTTCGGCAGGCTCGGCCATGCGCCCGGGGCCATGTTCGCCGCAGGCCATGTCGCCTTCGTTCGGCCCGACGGTCAACACACCGTCCCCGCGCAATTTGGCCAAATTGCGCTGCGTCGCCGGATGCCGCCACATGCGCACATTCATCGCCGGCGCGATCAGCACCCGCTTGTCCGTCGCCAGTAGCAGCGTCGAGGCAAGGTCATTCGCGATCCCGTTCGCCATCTTGGCCATCAGATCGGCCGTGGCCGGCGCCACAACGACAAGATCGGCCGCGCGCGACAGCTGAATATGGCCCATCTCGGCCTCGCTCGTCACGTCGAACAGCGCCTCATGCACCGGGCTGCCCGAAAGGGCCGCAACGCTGAGGGGTGTGATGAATTGCGCCCCCGCAGCGGTCAGGACAGGCGTGACCCGCAGCCCCGCCTCGCGCATGCGCCGGATCGTCTCAAGCGCCTTGTAGGCCGCGATCCCGCCGCCGATGACAAACAGGATATGTCGGCCCGACAGCATGGCGACCTCATCTTTCCCGAGGAAACCTAAACCGCCAGGGGGCCGAGTTCAACGGCGCCCGGCACAGGCAGGCGCAGCGCGACGGGCGGGGGGGCCGGAATTTTGCAAATTCCGGCCGGTCACCGCCGGTTATCCAAGGAAGTGATGCACTTCGCGCGATTGGGCCTCCAGGCTCTTGCGCATCTTGCCGAAGGCCGCCGCCTCAAGCTGCCGCACCCGCTCTTTCGACAGCCCAAGCTCATCGCCAAGCGATTCCAGCGTCCTCGGCTCGTCCCGCAGCTTGCGCTCGCGCACGATGAAGCGCTCGCGCTCGTTCAGCGATGTCAGCGCTGTCAAAAGCCACTGGCGCAAGGTCTCGGTGTCGTGGCTGTTCTCGACCTTCTCGGCCGCCTGCATCCCGTCATCCTCAAGCGCCTCGATCCACTCGCGCCCGTCTTCCGACGAGGATTGCATCGCGTTGAGCGAGAAGTCGCTGCCAGACAGGCGGCCTTCCATCATCTCGACATCCGCCAGCGGCACGCCGACCTCTTCCGCGATCAACCGGCGCAGCTCATGCCCGGGCAGCACGCGCCCCTCGGCCTCTGCCTCGCGCTCGATCCGGGCCTGCACGCGGCGCATGTTGAAGAACAGAGACTTCTGCGACGAGGTCGACCCCGTCCGCACCATCGACCAGTTGCGCATGACGTAATCCTGGATCGACGCCTTGATCCACCAGACCGCATAGGTCGAAAACCGCACGCCCCGGTCGGGATCGAACTTGTCCGCCGCCTTCATCAGGCCAAGCGATGCTTCCTGGATCAGGTCGTTCATCGGCGCGCCGTAGCGGCGGAACTTGCTGGCCATGGAAATCGCAAGGCGCATATAGGCGGTGATCAATCGATGCAGGGCCTGTTCGTCCCGATGATCGCGCCAGGCATAGGCAAGGCGGAGCTCGGTTTCCGCGTCAAGAAGCTCTGCCTTCATCGCCTTGCGCGACAGGGTCTGATCCGAAAAACCGTCGAGTGCCATTCGATTTCCCCCTAATTGTTCTGGACGAGACTTCGCTCGATCTTCACGTAGGATACGCAGCCTCTTGCGGGATGGATCACATGGCAGCGCAGAAATGACCTTGCAGAAACTCACATTGGTTCTGGGCGGCGCTGCCTCGGGCAAGTCCGATTATGCCGAAAACCTTGTCGGCAGGACAGGCCTGGAAAGGGTCTATATCGCCACCGCCCAGCTTTTCGACGCTGAGATGGCCGCAAAGGCAGAGCGTCACCGCAAGACGCGCGGCCCCGGATGGCACACGATCGAGGAGCCTTTCGACCTGCCCTCCGCCCTGGCGACGGTCACGCCGTCCCAGGCCGTTCTGATCGATTGTGCGACACTGTGGCTCAGCAACCTGATCCTTGCCGACCACGACCCCGAGCCTGCGGCGACAGCACTTCTGGCGGCGGTGGAACGCTGTCCGGGGCCGGTCGTGATCGTCTCGAACGAGGTGGGTCAGGGCATCGTCCCCGACACCCCGCTTGGCCGGAGGTTTCGAAATGCGCAGGGCGGGCTGAACCGAAGGCTTGCCGCTCGGGCCGATCTGGTGGTGGCGGTCATGGCCGGGCTTCCGCTGACGCTCAAGGGGCAGCTGCCGTGACACGGCTTTGGCTGGTGCGCCACGGACCAACGCATCAGAAGGCCTTTACCGGCTGGCGCGACGTGCCCGCCGACCTGTCGGACCGGGGGGCATTGCGCAGGCTTTCCGAGGCCCTCCCCCCGGATGCGCCCGTGATCTCCTCCACGCTTGGCCGCGCGCGCCAGACGGCCGCCGCCATCGCCGGCAAAAGGCCCCGCCTGCCCGACGATCCCGACCTGCGCGAATTCCACTTCGGCCTTTGGGACGGGATGCAATGGTCCGAGGTGGCCGAAGGCTGGCCCGATCTGTCACGCCGCTACTGGGAGGCTCCGGGCGACGCCGCCCCGCCCGGCGGCGAAAGCTGGTGGGGGGCCGAGGCGCGGATCAATGCCGCCATCGACCGATTGATCGCACCCGGCCCCGACGACCTGATCGTCGTGGCGCATTTCGGCGTCATCCTCACCCAGCTGCGCCGCGCCCGCGCCATGGCCCCGTCCGAGGTTCTTGCCCAGCCGGTCGAGCCGTTGTCGCTGACGCAGTTGACCATTCTGCCGACGGGATGGCAGGTAGGCGCGGTGAACCATCGACCCTGACGCCCGACCATCCAACCTGTTTTCCGGCCACCGGAACCGGATGACCGGACAAACCCGGAGACTCCCATGACCTCGACGCTCCTGATCGGGAATTACACCTATTCCAGCTGGTCCCTGCGCGGCTGGCTGATGTTCGAAAGGTTCGGCCTGCCGGTCGTGACCCGATCGGTCGATTTCAGCACCGCGTCGGTTGCAGAGCAGTTGGCCGAACATGCCCCCGCGCGCACCGTGCCCACCTGGCTGACGCCCGAAGGCATCGCGGTGTCCGACAGCCTTGCCATCGCCGAGGAACTTGCCAGCCGCCACCCCGAGGCGGGGCACTGGCCCGCGGATCCCGGACTCAGAGCCCTCGCCCGGACCCTGGCCTGCGAGATGCACAGCGGCTTTGCCGCCCTGCGGCAGGATTGCCCGATGAACCTTTGCACCGCCCATGCGGATGTGCCGGTCAGCGCCGCGGTTGAGGCCGACCTTGCCCGGCTGGCCACGATCTGGCGCCATGCCCTTGCCCTCTCGGGCGGGCCGTGGCTGTGCGGCGCCTATACTGTGGCCGATGCGTTCTTCGCGCCGGTCGCTGCGCGGATCGCAGGCTATGACCTGCCCATCCCCGAGGATCTGAAAGCCTATGTCACGGCACATCTGGCGGACCCCGCCTTTCAGGCATGGCGCACCCACGCCCTTGCCGAGGGCATTCACCTGACGCGCTACGAAAAACCCTGGCGCGTGGTCGATTGGCCGATACCGGCGACAGCCTAGGGCCGCATTGACGCGGCTGCGGATCTGACGGCTACTGGACAGGAAGGCAAAGCGCCGAAGGCCATTGCCAAGGGGGAAGCCGTGTCTGACCTGCGTTTCGGACCCGTGACAGGCGCATTGCACCTGGTGATCGACATGCAGCCGCTGTTCACCGGCGCCAGCCCCTGGAGGGTCGACGCGCTTGACAGCATCCTGCCCGGTTGCACCGCCCTCATCGCGCACCGCCCCGCCAGCACGGCCTTTGCCCGTTTCATGCCGCCCCAACGGCCAGAGGATGCGCCTGGCCAGTGGCAAGGCTATTACCGGGTCTGGTCCGCGGTGACGCGGCAGAGCCTTCCCGATAGCCAGCTTGAAGTTCTTGAGGCGTTGCGCCACCTCGCGCCGCAGGCGCCGGTGTTCGAGAAGGCCGGTTTCTCGGTCTTCGACAACGACGCCTTCGAACCCTTCCTCAGGAAGCGCGGGATCGAGGCCCTGATCCTCAGCGGGATCGAAACCGATGTCTGCATCCTTTCGACGGCACTTCGGGCGGTTGATCTTGGCCTGCGGGTGATCCTCGCGGAAGACGCGATGACAAGTGCCGAACCGAAGATGCACGAGGCCGCGCTTGCCATCCTGCGCGCCCGCTTCGACCTTCAGGTCGAGATTGCCCCGGTCGCGGCGATCCTGGACAACTGGCCGGCAGAGGGGCTTGCCGCGCCGGGCGACAGGAAGGGCTGACCGGATGACCGGGCGGGCCTTCCCCTTCGATGCCACAGGCAACGGGATCAGGGACCGCGCCCTGGGCGCTTTGCTGGGGGTGGCCCTGGGGGATGCGATGGGCATGCCGGGCCAGACCCTTTCCGCCGCCGAGATCGCCAGCCGATATGGCTGGATCGACACCCTGATCGCGCCTTTTCCCGATCATCCGGTCTCGCACGGGTTGCGGGCCGGGCAGGTGACGGATGACACGGAACAGACCCTGCTGCTGGGTCGCAGGCTCCTCCTTGGGGGCGGCAGGATAGATCCAAAGGCCTGGGCCGAGGATCTGCTGGAGTGGGAGGCCGATGTTCAGGCGCGCGGCCTGCACGATCTGCTTGGCCCCTCGACCAAACGCGCTCTGGCCTCGCTTCTGGGCGGGGCCGATCCGGCGGAGTCGGGCCGTGAGGGCACGACGAACGGAGCCGCGATGCGCATCGCACCCGTTGCCATTGCGACACCGCCCGAGCCCCTGACGGACCTGCTGGACGCGGTCGAGGATGCCGCGCGGATCACCCATAACACGGCCGAGGCGATCTCGGGCGCGGCCGCGGTCGCCGCGGTGATCAGCGCCGGTATCGCGGGCGCAGACTTCGGGACGGCCGTGCCGCTGGCCCGTGCCGCGGCCCGCGAAGGTGCGCTGCGCGGTGCAAGGGTCGGCGCCCGCGACATCGAGGCGCGGATCGAGGCGGCGCTTACGCTCGCCGATGCCGGGGCACCGCTTGCCGCCTTTGCCAAGGCAACCGGCACCAGCGTCGCAACGCGCGAGGCGGTTCCGGCGGCCTTTGGCCTTTTGCGGATGGCAGGCGGCGATGCGGCGCAGGCGACGGTTCTGGCCGCCAATATCGGTGGCGATACCGATACGATCGGCGCCATCGCCGGCGGCATGGGCGGGGCCTGCGCTGGTGCCGCGGCCCTGCCCGCCGACAGGATCGACGTGATCAGAAGGGTCAATCCGCTCGACATCGGCCCGCTTGTCGATGGCCTTCTGACCCTGCGCCGGGAGCGGGGACAGGGACGGGCGCGCGGATGACACCGGTGCTGCTGCAAATGTCGGGCATCGTGGTGGATATCGTCCACCGCATCACCGCCCTGCCCAGCGCCGGAGAAGAGGCCGCCGTCCACGCGACCACCGTCACGCCGGGCGGTGGCTTCAACGCGATGGTCGCGGCCCGGCGCGCGGGGATGGTGGTGCGCTTTGGCGGCAGGCTCGGCACCGGCCCTTTCGCGGATCTTTGCGCCAATGCCCTGCGGGACGAGGGGATCGCCTGCCCGAGAGAGCGCCTTTCGGGTATGGATCAGGGGCTGTGTTCTGTCCTTGTCGAAGAGAGCGGCGAACGGACCTTCATCGGCGGTGACGGCGCCAACGGACAGCTGGACAGCGCCTATCTTGCAGGGCTCGACATGTCGGGCGTCGGCTTCGTTCTGGTGTCGGGCTATGCGCTTGCCTATCCGGGTAGCGGGCCGGCGCTCGCCCCGTGGCTGGCGGGGCTGGAGGCGGCGACAACCCTCGTCTTCGATCCGGCCCCGGTGGTGCACAGGATCCCGCCCGACCTTCTGGCCCTCGTGATCGGTCGGGCCGACTGGATCACCGCCAATGCTGACGAGGCGGCGCGCCTTGACCTCCAGACAGTGCCAAAGTCAGCGCCCCAGACCACACCCCGGGCACGCGCGGCGGCACTCGCGCGCGGGCGGCGGGGCGGGGCGCTGGTGCGGCTGGGGGCCGGGGGCTGCATCCTTGCCACAGAGGACACTCCGCCCGACCATCTGGCCGGGGTGCCGGTGCAGGCGGTCGACACCAACGGCGCGGGTGACGCGCATACCGGCTGGTTCATCGCGGGCCTTGCGGACGGCCTGTCGCCGCGCGATGCTGCCCTGCGCGCCAATGTGGCCGCCGCTCTTTCGACGACCCGCCCGGGCCCCGCGACGGCCCCGACCCGGGCCGAGCTTGACGCCTTTCTTGCCGCCAATGCGGCCCCGGCCGCGCCACCAGACGGAGGATGACATGATCCACAGACAGCTTGCCCTGACGACAGCCCTTGTCGCGCTGACGACCCCGGCCCTTGCCGACCAGATCCGCGTGCTGAACTGGAACGGCTACGGCACGGACGAATCCTGGGCCATCGCCGCCTTTGCCGAGGCGACCGGCGTCACCGTCGTGCATGACTATTTCAACTCGGAACAGGAGATGCTGACCAAGCTGCGCACCAATCCCGGCGCCTATGACGTGGTCATGATCAATTCCGCCTTCACGCCCCAGGCGCGCGAAGAAGGGCTGATCCAGGCGATCGACACTTCGGCCCTTGAAAACTTCGCCGATCTTGCCCCCAACATGGTCACCAATGCCGACCTGACGCATGACGGCGCGGTCTATGGCGTGCCCTGGACCTGGGGCCTGACGGCGCTTGCCGTGAATGCCGGGGCCTTCGACGACCTGCCCACCTCGATGGAGGTGCTGTGGGATCCGGCGCTTGCCGGCAAGATCTCGATCCGCGATGACGCGCTCGAGGCGGTGCAGCTTGCCGCGCTGGCCACCGGGCAGGACATCAACGCCATCTCTGACATGGATGCGGTGCGCGAGGCGCTGGCCGCCCTCATGCCGCAGATCACCACCTTCTGGTCGTCCGAGAACGACTGGAACCAGTTCCTTGCCGCCGGCGATTTCGTCGTGGGCAGCTACTGGAGCGGATCGGCCGAACGCGCGATGGGCATGGGCCTGCCCGTCGCCTTCGTTGTGCCCGAGGAAGGGGCGATCGGCTGGCTTGACGGGCTGTCGGTCGCGTCGGGGTCGGAGAATGTCGAGGCCGCGATTGCCTTCATCGACTGGATGATCGACCCGGAGTTCTACGTTCGCTGGGCCGAGGACGGCGCCCCCGCCTCGGCCAATGCCGCCGCTGCGGCCGCCCTGCCCGAGGACAGTTTCAACCGCGCGGTCCTTGGCGACGCGGAGGTCGTGGCGCGGGTGCAGTTCATGCAGCCCGTCAGCGACGAGGATCGCCGGGCCTATCTCGAGATGTGGCAGGACCTGAAGGCACAATAGGTCCATGGCCCTTGCCCGGCGCGATATCGTCCAGATCGCGGGGCTGATCTCGCCGGCCTATCTCTGGCTGACAGCGGCGGTGTTCCTGCCGCTGTCGGCGATGCTCTATTTCAGCGTCCTGTCCTCGGCCCCCTTCGACGGCTCGACCCCGGTCTTTTCTCTGGAGCATTACCGCGCCTTCCTCGACCGGCCGCTCTACCGGGGCCTTCTGTGGAAATCCATCCAGCTGGGCCTTGTCGTCACCGCCCTCTGCGTGCTGATCGGCTTTCCCTGCGCCTGGGTGCTGGCCAAGATGATCCGCGGCCGTTGGCGCGAGGCGCTGTTTCTCTTGGTGATCCTGCCCTTCTGGACCAACTCGCTGGTCCGCGTCTTTTCCTGGGCGATCCTTCTGCGCGGCAACGGCATCCTTGAACGCGGCCTTGACGCCGTCCTGCCGTTCGACGTGTCGCTGAACCTGATGTTCAGCTATCCGGCGGTGGTGATCGGGCTGGTGCACTCCTACCTGCCTTACGTGATCCTGACGACCTACCTTTCCCTTCAGGCGCTCGACGATTCGCTGATCGAGGCGGCCCGGTCGCTGGGCGCGCGCTGGGGCACGATCCTGTGGCGCATCGTCCTGCCGCTGGCCGCGCCGGGCATCATCGCGGGGGCGGTGCTGGTCTTCGTGCCGGTCGTGGGGTCGTTCATGGAGCCGCGCATCCTTGGCGGGCGGGCGGCGGGCACCTTCTACGGCACGGTGATCGAGGACCAGTTCACCGCCGTCTTCAACTGGCCGCTCGGGGCGGCGCTGTCCTTCATCCTGCTGGCCGTCGTTCTGGCCTGCCTCGCGCTGGCCGTGCCCATGCTGCGAAAGGCGCAGACATGAGTGCGGTCCTTGGCCGAGCCTTCCTCGGGGCGGTGCTGGTGTTCCTTTACCTGCCCATCGCGGTCATGGCGCTGATGTCGTTCAACGCCTCGCCCTTCTACGCGCTGCCGTTCGAATTCTCGACGACCTGGTACGCGCGGCTATCGGCCAATGCCGAGATGCAGGCCGCCGCCGCCCGCAGCCTGATCATCGCCAGCGCCACCGCCGTAATCGCCACCGCCCTTGGCACCGCCGCCGCCATCGCGCTGTGGCGGTTCGACTTTCCGGGCAAGCGGGTGCTGCAGATCCTGCTGTTCCCGCCCATCGCGATCCCCTGGCTGATCACCGGCACCGCGATGCTGATCTTCTTCTTCTCGGTCGGCATCGGGCGCGGCACGCCCGCGCTGATCCTTGGCCATGTGGCGCTGGCGATCCCTTACGTCATCGTCGTCGTCGCGGCGCGCCTGCGGACACTCGACCCGGTGCTGGAAGAGGCGGCCCGGTCGCTTGGCGCGGGCGCCTGGACCGTGACCCGACGCATCACCCTGCCCTGGATCGCGCCGGGCATCGTGGCGGGCGCGCTTTTCGCCTTCGCGGTGTCCTTCGATCAGTTCGTCGTGTCCTATTTCCTCGCCACACCCGGCGACACGACCCTGCCCGTCCTGATCTACACCGCCATCCGCAAGGGCTTTACCCCCGAGATCAACGCCGTCTCGACCCTGATCATCCTGGCCTCGATGCTGCTGATGTTCCTCGTCTCGCGCTTCTTCCGCTTCGGGGGGGATCGCTGATGGCCGAGGTCCGGGTCGAGCGGCTGGGCAAGGATTTCGACGGCCAGACCGTGCTGTCCGATATCTCGCTCACCTTCGCTGAGGGCGAATTCTTCGGCCTGCTCGGCCCTTCGGGCAGCGGCAAGACCACGCTTCTGCGCCTGATCGCCGGGTTCCTGTTTCCCGACCGGGGCCGGATCCTGATCGGCGGCGACCCCGTGCAGCGCGTGCCCGTCGAACGGCGCGAGGTGGGGATGGTGTTCCAGAACTACGCCCTCTTCCCCAACATGAGCGTGGCCGACAACGTGGGCTTCGGCCTGCGCGTGCGGGGTGTTTCGCGGGCCGAAGAGGCGCGTCGCGTGGCCGAGGTGCTGCGGCTTGTGCAACTGGGCGACCTTGGCACCCGCCGCCCGCATCAGCTTTCGGGCGGCCAGAAACAGCGCGTGGCGCTGGCCCGCGCAATCGTCACCCGGCCCCGCGTCCTGCTGCTGGACGAGCCGCTAAGCGCGCTGGACAAGAGCCTGCGCGTCGAGATGCAGATCGAGCTCAAGCGCATCCAGCGCGAGGTGGGGATTACCACGATTTTCGTCACCCACGATCAGGAAGAGGCGCTGACCCTGTCGGACCGGATCGGCATCCTGCGGGCGGGGCGGCTGGTGCAGGACGGCCCGCCGCGCGAGGTCTATTTCCACCCCCGCGACGCCTTTACCGCGGGCTTTCTGGGCGAGGCGAACATCCTCGAGGGCCGGCCCGAGACGGACGGCTTGCGCCTGCCCTGCGGCGCCCTTGTCCTCTGGCCCGACGGATCGCAACCGACCGCCAAGGTCGCCCTGCGACCAGAGAGCCTTTGGGCCCTTCCCGCAGATGCCCCGGACGGGCCCAACCAGATCACCGCACGGCTGCGGCACCGGGTCTTTGCCGGGGCGACGGGTGTGCTGATCCTCGACTGGCAGGGGCGGCAGATCAAGGCAAGCAGCCCCGAAAGGGCGCTGCCAGAGCTTGCGGAGGGCGCAGAGGTCAGGCTCGCCTGGGATCAGGCCTCGGTCATTCCGTTGCGGGACGACAGCCCTACGACCGACTAGGCAGGCGCGCCCTCGCGCGCCTCGCGGCCCGTCCTGTTCCCTTTGCCTACCATTGGATCTGGAGGCCCACGGCATAGCGCATCGTGTCGCTGTCGCCGAAGTTGTCGAGGCTCGTGCCCGCCGCCACTTCGCCGAAGACCGAATAGCGATCGTCGTGCCAGCTGTAGGAGCCCCGCAGGCTGATCTCGCCGCGAAGCTCGTCAACCGTCATGCTCGCCGGCGTGCCCGAGATGTCGACCAGCGTCTCGGCAAAGCCCTCGTGGATCACGTCAAGGCCAAGCTGGATCATGCTGCTCTGCATGCCCCGCGTGCCGCCGTACCAGCTGTCCTCGTGGCCCGCCGTCACACCCAGGCGGAGCTCGCGGCTCTGCACATCCTCGGGCGTGACCCGCGTGCCGAAACCGTCGGTGAAGGCGTCCAGCGAGGTGCGCGTATAGCTCAGCTGCGCCTGCGGCGTGATCGTCCAGTTGCCGCTCACCGGGATCACCTTGCCGACCTCGACCGACAGGCCGTAGCCGAAGCCGCCCACGCCCTCGGCAAGGCTGCCAAGCTGCCGCGAGGACAGGTCGCTCTCAAGCCACATCACCCGGGCCTGACCGTCGACATAAAGCCCGTCCGGCATGTAGAGCGTCACCCCGCCGCCAAGCCCGTAGCCCGCCGTCTCGATCCGCCCCGCGCCCGCCGGCGCCGTGATGTCGGCCGTGGCCGTCGCATAGCTCAGCTGCACCCCGCCAACCAGATCGCCGCCCGCCAGCGATCCGATCTCGCGCCGCAGGCCCAGATCGAGGCTGAACAGATCCGAGCCGAAGCGCGTGTTGCTGAACGACAGCGCGGGGCTCACGTTGTCGCGCCGCCCTTCAAGCCGCGCCGTCAGGCCCAGCGGCACATCCCAGCCGCCCTCGGAGAAGACGCCGCGCGAAACCTGCGCCTCGCCATCGGCGCCACGCGTCGCGCCCAGGTCGCGGCTGTCAAGGCTCGGCATCCGCAACAGGCTGCCGCCGACATGGCCAAAGCTCTCGTAGACCGGAACCCCGGGCTGCAGGATCGGGCGGCCCGGATCGTCCGGGTCATCCGGCGTGTCCGGATCATCCGGATCGGGCGCATCGGGCCGCTCCTGCGAGCTCAGCACCCAGTCGTCACCCTCGTTGCGCAGCACATAGCCGAAGGCGCCCGCGATCAGCGCCTGCTCGCCCTCGGTCGTCGTGAAGTCCCAGGCGCCAAGGCCGAAGGCATCCTCGGCCGAGAGACCCGCCACCTCGACCACGACGATCCCGTCCTCGGTCTGCGCGCCGGTGCCGCCAAGGTTCGTCACGAACAGCGCCGTCGTGCCCGCGGCATCGCCGCCGATCACCAGCCGGTCACTGGCCGAGGCGTCATCGCCCAGAACCGTCTCGATCCGAAGCGCGCCGTCGTCGCCGGTGTAATCGCCCGTCACGGTGAAGACATCGCCCGCAACGCCGTTCAGCATGGTGATCGTGCCGGCATTCTGCACCCCGCCCGACACCGTCGCCGTGCCGATCCCCTGCATCACCCCGCCCGCGCCGATGGCGAAGAGGCCGGTGCCCGCCGGATCCATCAGGAAGGTCGCATTGTCGAGAACCAGCCGCCCGCCGCGCAGCTCGGCATCGAGGAAGCCGTCATCGGCCTGCACATTGCTCAGCGTCCAGACCGAGGGGCCGTCCTTGAGGAAGGTCTCGAAGCCCAGGATCGCATTCGGCGCCGTCGCATTGCCGATCTCGGCCAGGTTCAGCTCCGACACGCCCGCGCCCGTCAGCCGCAGCCTGTCCTCCAGCGTGGGCGAGCCCAGCGCCTGCCCGTCCAGCGCCCAGCCCGGCCGCAGCGCGAGCGTGGCGTTGCGGGTCACATCGGTCATGTCGATCGCCGTGCCATTGCCGCCGATCACAAGACCCGAAATATCGACAACCGCATTGCGGTCGCTGCCTACAAAGATGCCCGTCTCGGCAATGCCCCAGACCTGGCCGGTCGTCGTCACCCGCAGAACACCAGGGCCGATGTTGTTGGCATAGATGCCGTAGAGACCACCGGTCACCGTGTTGGCCGAGATCGTGAGGTCACCAGAAGTGTTGTCGGCGAGGATCCCGAAATAGCCGCGCCCGTTCACCTCGCCCGTCGAGGTGATGCTGAGCAGCCCGGAGCCCTGATTGGTGGCAAGGATCGCGGCATAGCCGTTCAATCCGCCGAACACATCCGCCACCTCGATCGTCAGATCCGTGCTGTTCAACGAGTTGAAGGCAAGGATGCCGTCGTAATTCAGCCCCTCGACCGTGCCCGTCGAGGTGATCGAAAG
>JBHYFN010000005.1:0-121554 GCA_051859505.1 Paracoccaceae bacterium | reverse complement strand
CGCTGATGCCGCTGCAGTTCACGACCTCGACCGGAGAGCCCGATCCCGACAGCGAACGCGCCAATGCGATCCTCAATTCGATGGATCAGATCAACCTCTACCGCATCGCGGCCGAACGCGCGCCCTTCGCCATGCCGGTCAAGGATTCCTATCGCCTGACCTCGGGCTTCGGAACGCGCTGGGGCAGGCTGCACGCCGGTACCGATTTCGCCGCACCGATCGGCACGCCGGTCTATGCCACGGGCGACGGCGTGGTGATCTTTGCCGGCTGGCAGTCGGGCTATGGCCGGCTGATCCGTATCCAGCACGAGTTCGGGATCGAGACGCGCTATGCGCATCTCAATGCCATTCGGGTGAACGTGGGCCAAAGGGTCTCGCAAGGGGAGCGGATCGGTGATATTGGCAATTCAGGGCGCTCGACCGGACCGCATCTTCACTATGAAGTGCGCGTCGGCGGTCAGCCCATCGATCCGATGATCTATATAAGAGCTGGAAGAGATGTTTTCTAAGAGCAAAATCAACGAACCCGGGCCCAAAGCTGTCGAGCCCGCGGCATCGACCAGCGTGGCAGCCCCCGCCGGTGACATGCGCCCCGCTGCGGCCAGGCCGAAACCGGGTGCGTCGATCCTGTCGTCGGATCTGCATGTGAAGGGCAATCTCAAGACCACCGGCGATATCCAGATCGAGGGCCAGGTCGATGGCGATATCCGCGCCCATCTGCTGACCATCGGCGAAGGGGCCACCGTGAAGGGCGAGCTTGTGGCCGATGACGTGGTGATCAACGGCCGGATCATCGGCCGGGTGCGGGGCTTGAAGGTGCGGCTGACCTCGACCGCGCGGGTCGAGGGCGACATCATCCACAAGACCATCGCCATCGAATCCGGCGCCCATTTCGAAGGCTCGGTCCAGCGTCAGGAAGATCCGCTGAACGCGACGACCAAGACCCTTCCGAGGCCCTCGGCCAGCGAGATGTGATCGGCGCTTGCGCCCGGTCGGCAGATCGGGCGCTGATGGGGTGCCGTGGGCTTCGCCCACCCTACCGGCAAAGGGTGTAGGGTGGGCAAAGCCCACGCGCCCCGTTACGTTTCCGCCACCAGGGCGCGGCGATACAGATGCCATGTCGCATGGCCCAGAACCGGCAGCACCACGAAGAGCCCGAGGAACCAGGGCACCAGCGCCAGCAGTGTCAGCACCGCGATGACAAGCGCCCAGAGCGCCATGACGGCCGCATTCTCGCGCACCGTCCGGATCGACAGCAGCATGGCCGAGACGAAATCCACCTCCTTGTCCAGCAGAAGCGGCAGGCTGACCACCGTCATCGAGAACAGAAGGAACGCCAGCACGCCGCCCACCGCCATCTCGACCGCGATCATCGTCAGCCCCTGCCGCGTCAGGAACATCTCGTAGCTGACCGAGATATTGACCACCGCCGAGGGCCCCATGAACAGCGCAAAGATCATATGCGCCAGAAAGGTCCAGAACAGGAAATAGATCACGATGATCGCCCCCATCCACGGGATCTGCCGCCCGCGTTCGGCCCAGACCACGCCCAGCACCGCGCCCCAGTCCAGCCGCTGCCCCGCCTCGCGCCGGCGCGAAACCTCGTAAAGCCCCACCGCCGCAAAGGGCGCGGCCAGCGGAAAGCCCAGGCTTGTCGCCAGCGTCCAGGTCACATGACCGGCCCCCAACCAGACCATCAGGAACCCGCCCACCACATAGACCGCGCTGAAGAACAGCCCGAATTGCGGCGCATTGCGGAAATCGGACAGGCCCGCGAGAAGCGCCGCCCGAAGATCGGCCAGCCTCAGGTCCATCACCTCGGGCAGAGGCGAGGCCGCCGGCGCCTCGGACGCGCCCGGCGGTTGGGGCAGATCGGTCATCCGAGGCTCCTCCTCCTCCGGGACGATTTCATCCTGCCCAGGACACCGCCCCTGTCAAGAAATCCCGTCAAGCAATCCCGTCAACCCATCTCGAGCGCCGCCCTGACCCGCGCCACCAGCGCCTCGACCGGGTCCGCCCCGTCCAGTTCGATCACCGGGGCCCCCTGCCCTGCCAGCCAGTTGCGGTGCCGTGCCAGGCTGCGCTTGCCGAAATAGGGATCGTCATAGCCGGCCGCCCAGTCCAGAAAGGCCCCGTGGATCCGGGCCATGTCGCCCCCGGGCAGGATCCTTTCGCCAAAGCGCGCCGCCTCGCGCCGGCGCAGCCGGGCAAGGCGCAGCGGAGTGGCCAGCCGCAGAAAGATCACCAGCGACAGATCCCGCAGCACCGGATCGCCCCAGGGATCGGCCGAGCCCGACAGCACCCATCCCCCCTCCTGCGCTTCGGCCCTCTCCTGCGCCTCACTGATGCGGCGCAGCCGTTCGGGCACGGGGCGCGACCGGGTGAAGGGCGGGTCCGTCGCTTCCCAGTAGAAATCGTCGGTATCAAGATGGGCCAGGGGCAGCGCCTTTGCCAGGGCGGCCCCCAGGGTCGTCGCGCCCGAGCCCGCCGCGCCGGTGATATGCAGGCGAAGCGGGCCGGGGCCGGTCACTCTTCCGCCAGCGCCTCGGCCCGGCTCTTGCCCGAGACATTCATCGCCAGCGTCGCGGCCATGAACCCGTCAAGATCGCCATCCAGCACCCCTTGCGTGTCCGAGGTCTCGTGTCCGGTGCGCAGATCCTTGACCATCTGGTAGGGCTGCAGGACGTAAGAGCGGATCTGGTTGCCCCAGCCGGCATCGCCCTTGGCCTCATGCGCCTCGTTGATGGCGGCGTTGCGCTTGTCGAGCTCCATCTGGTAGAGCCGCGATTTCAGCGCCTTCATCGCGATATCGCGGTTCTGGTGCTGCGATTTCTCGGAGCTTGTCACCACGATCCCGGTCGGGAAGTGGGTGATCCGCACCGCCGAGTCGGTCTTGTTCACATGCTGCCCACCCGCGCCCGAAGAGCGGAAGGTGTCGATCCGGATGTCCTTGTCCTGCACCTCGATCTCGATGTTGTCATCGACCACCGGATAGACCCAGACCGAACAGAAAGAGGTGTGCCGCCGCGCCGCAGAGTCATAGGGCGAGATGCGGACAAGCCGATGCACCCCGCTTTCGGATTTCAGCCAGCCATAGGCATTATGCCCGCTGATCTTGTAGGAGGCCGACTTGATCCCCGCCTCTTCGCCCGCGCTTTCGGATTGCAGCTCCACCGTATAGCCATGCGCCTCGGCCCAGCGGACATACATCCGCGCCAGCATCGCGGCCCAGTCGCAGCTTTCGGTACCGCCCGCGCCCGAGTTGATTTCAAGGAAAGTGTCGTTGCCATCGGCCTCGCCGTCCAGCAGCGCCTCGATTTCCTTCTGGGCGGCCTTCTCGCGCAGGGCGCGCAGCGCCTCTTCGGCCTCGGTCACGACCTCGGCATCGCCCTCGGCCTCGCCCAGTTCGATCAGCTCGACATTGTCGGTCAGGTCGCGTTCCAGCGCCTCGACCATGGCGATCTTGTCAACCAGCACCTGCCGGTCGCGCATCAGCTTTTGCGCGGCCTCGGGATTGTCCCAGAGCGTCGGATCCTCGACCCGCGCGTTGAATTCCTCGAGCCGGTATTTCGCCGTCTCGCGGCCCATCCGCTGGGCCACCAGCGAGATGGATTTCTGGATCGCGGCGATGGTGTCTCGCGTCTCGGTGCGCATGAAGGGTTCCCGTGGATCAGCCGGTCTATCGGATTGCAGCGGGGTTTAGCCTGCGCCCCCGGCCCGCGCAAGGCGGCCGCCGCATCGTCCGGTCAGGTCAGTACAGCCCGCCCGAAGAGATCGTCCCGAAGCTTGCATTCGGGCCGACCACCGCCGTGCCCCCGCTCGAGGTGGTGACCTGCCGGGTGGCGCGCACTTCATCGACCAGCGGCAGATCGGCGGCCATGGCAAAGCCACCGTCGAAGGTGATGCCGAAGATCGGCTCTTCGCCGTCGCGGAAGCATTCGGAAACCACGTTGTCACCGCTGGCCTCGTCGGGCAGGCGGGCGCCCGAGAAACGGTCGATCTTGATGAAGCGGCAGCCCTCGGGCACGCGGAAGGCGCCGCCGCCGTAACGGCGGGTCGCGGCGGCCATGAATTCCTGGAACACCGGCGCGCAGACGCCGCCGCCCGAGGCCCCGCCCATCGAGCGGGGAATGTCATAGCCGATGTAGCAGCCCGCCACGATATTCGAGGAATAGCCGACGAACCAGACGTCCTTGGCCTCGTTGGTGGTGCCGGTCTTGCCGGCGATGGGCACGGGCAGGTTGATGCCGCGCGCGGTGCCGCGCTGGATCACGCCTTCCATCATCGAGGTCAGCTGATAGGCCGTCACCGCATTCATGATCCGCTGGCGGTTGGTCTCGATCCGGGGGGCCTGCCCGGCGGGCAGCGCGAGGGAGGCGCAGTCCACGCAATCGCGCTGGTCGTGGCGGTAAAGCGTGTTGCCGTAGCGGTCCTGCACCCGGTCCACAAGCGTCGGCTCGACCCGTTCGCCGCCATTGGCGAACATCGCATAGGCGGCCACCATCCGGAACAGCGTGGTTTCGTCCGAGCCAAGCGAGGCGGCCAGAACCGGGTTCATCCGGTCATAGACGCCGAAACGTTCGGCATATTCGGCCACCGTGCCGATGCCGATTTCCTGCGCGAGGCGGATGGTCATCAGGTTGCGCGACTGCTCGATCCCGGTGCGCAGCGGCGTGGGGCCGTAGAACTGGTTCGAGGCATTGGTCGGCCGCCAGACGCCTTGCGGCGTGTTGATCTCGATCGGGGCGTCCACGACGATCGTGGCGGGGCTGTAGCCGCTGTCGAGGGCGGCGGCAAAGACGAAGGGTTTGAACGAGGATCCCGGCTGGCGCATCGCCTGGGTGGCGCGGTTGAAGACCGAATGCTGGTAGGAGAAGCCGCCCTGAATCGCGATCACCCGGCCGGTGTTCACGTCCATCGCCATGAAGGCGCCCTGCACCTCGGGCACCTGACGCAGGGTCCAGCGGATGAAGCTGCCGTCGCTGTCGGCGGTCATTCGGCGCACATGGACCACGTCTCCGACCTCGAAATTGTCGATGAAATTGCCGCGCAGCCACTCGATATCGTTGCGCGGCACGACAAAGGGCTCGGCCTCGGTCTCGATCACCCCCTCGATGCCCAGCCGCAGCTGGCTGTCGGCCACCTCGAGCACGACCGCCGGATGCCATTGGCTTTCCAGCGTGATGTCGCGCGGCACCTGCACCCGGGCCAGCGCCTCGCGCCAGCTTTCCTCGGTGGCAAGCGCCGTGATCGGGATCGTCTCGCCGGTGCCGCGCCAGCGCCCAAGGCCGCGGTCCATCCGCTCGAGCGCGCGTTGCAGGGCATGGGCCGCCACGATCTGCATGTCGGGATCCATCGTCGCGCGGATCGCAAGGCCGCCTTCGAAGAACTCCTCCTCGCCGAAATCGCGCGACAGCTGGCGGCGGATCTCGTCGGTGAAATAGTCGCGCGGCGGCAGGGTCGAGCGGAAGGCGGGGATATCGCCGCCCTGCACGGTCAGAAGGGGGGCGGCCTGTTCGGCCTCCATCGTGGCGCGGTCGATATAGCCGTTCTGATGCATCAGCCGCAGGGTGTTGTTGCGCCAGAAGATCGCCTGATCGCGGTCGCGCACCGGATGGCGGTTCGACGGCGCCTTGGGCAGCGAGGCCAGATAGGCCGCCTCGCCCGGGGTAAGCTCGGTCAGCGGCTTGTTGAAATAGGTCTGCGCGGCCGCGGCCACGCCATAGGAATTCTGCCCGAGGAAGATCTCGTTCAGGTAAAGCTCGAGGATCTGATCCTTGCCGAGAACCTGCTCGATCCGCACGGCCAGGATGATCTCCTGGATCTTGCGCTCGGCCGTCTGGTCCGAGGACAGCAGGAAATTCTTGACCACCTGCTGCGTGATGGTCGAGGCGCCCCGCACCGTGCTGCCCCCCGAGGTGACCGCATCCAGCGCGGCCGAGGCCATGCCCTGCACGTCATAGCCGGGATGGTCATAGAAATTCTGGTCCTCGGCCGAGATGAAGGCCGCCTTCACCAGATCGGGAATATCCTCGGCCGGCACGAAAAGCCGCCGCTCGGTGGCGAATTCGTCGATGATGCGGCCTTCGGTCGAATAGATCCGGCTGATCGTCTTGGGGGTATAGCTCGCCAGTTCGTCAAAGCTGGGCAGCCCCTTGCCATAGACAAAGAAGATCGCCCCCACGGCAAGCGCGCCCATGGCAAAGGCCATTGTGACCATCGTGAAGATGGTCCCGAAAAAGGACAGGATGGCGCGCAGCACGTACGAAGGTTCTCCGGATTGCTGCCCCCATATAGGCATTGGCAGGGGCAGCGTCAAAACACCTTCTGGAAGGACGGCGACAACATGCCCAGCCGCAGGCTCGCACCACGTCACGATTGCGTCACGAATGCGTTACGATTGCGTCAGAACGGGTTGGGCGCCCCCCTCGGGGCGGCAGCTCGGTCCATCGCGCGGCGGGCGCCGAAAGGGGTTGCAAAATACATTTTGGTTTCCTAATGTATTGTCATGCAGCGGGTCCGCATCCCTTGGGCCCCGATGACCGACACAGCACTGGAGAGAGAGATGACCGACTACCCCGTTGACATGAGCCAGACGCCCGAGGTGAAGGGCTTTTTCGATCCCGCCACCAACACGATCAGCTATATCGTGCGCGACCCCGCCTCGACCTCCTGTGCGATCGTCGATTCGGTGATGGATATCGACTATGCCGCCGGCCGCATCACCTATGGCCATGCCGACGAGCTGATCGCCTATATCCGCGAAAAGGGCTGGACGCTGGAATGGCAGATCGAGACCCATGTCCATGCCGACCACCTCTCGGCCGCGCCCTACATCCAGGAGAAGCTGGGCGGCAAGATCGGCATCGGCGAGAACATCACCATCGTGCAGGACACTTTCGGCAAGGTCTTCAACGAAGGCACCGAATTCCAGCGCGACGGCTCGCAGTTCGACCGGCTGTTCAAGGACGGCGACACCTACCAGATCGGCAATCTCAAGGGCTTTGCCATCCACACCCCCGGCCATACGCCGGCCTGCATGACCCATGTGATCGGCAATGCGGCCTTCGTGGGCGATACGCTGTTCATGCCCGACGGCGGCTCGGCCCGGGCCGATTTCCCGGGCGGCGATGCGGGCGTGCTGTACGATTCGATCCAGAAGGTGCTGGCCCTGCCCGACGAGATGCGCCTTTTCATGTGCCATGACTACGGCCCCAACGACCGCGATATCGAATGGGAAACCACCGTGGCCGAGCAGAAAGAGCACAATATCCACGTCGGCAAGGGCGCGACCAAGGAACAGTTCGTCAAGTTCCGCACCGAGCGCGATGCCCAGCTTGACATGCCCAAGCTGATCATCCCCTCGCTTCAGGTGAACATGCGCGCGGGCGAGATTCCGACCGATCCCAGCGGCAAGCCGATGCTGAAGGTGCCGGTCAACACTCTCTGAACCCATCGCGACGATGATGCGGCCGGGCGCCCTGCCCGGCCGAACCCCTGCCGGGCCGCAACCGCCCGGTTCTACCCATTTTCCGAAAGTCCGCCATGCGCCCGCTTGCCCGCTACCTGCCGATCCTCGACTGGGGGCGCAGCTATTCCCGGACCGACCTGTCCAGCGACCTGATTGCCGCGGTCATCGTCACGATCATGCTGATCCCGCAGTCGCTGGCCTATGCGCTTCTGGCCGGCCTGCCGCCCGAGATGGGGCTTTACGCCTCGATCCTGCCGATCATGCTCTATGCGATCTTCGGCACCAGCCGCGCGCTGGCGGTGGGGCCCGTAGCGGTTGTTTCGTTGATGACGGCGGCGGCCATCGGCCAGATCGCCGAGGCGGGCACGGCCGGCTATATCGTCGCGGCGATCACGCTGGCCTTCCTGTCAGGCGTGATCCTGATCCTGATGGGGGTGTTCCGGCTGGGCTTTCTGGCCAATTTCCTGTCCCATCCGGTGATCGCGGGTTTCATCACCGCCAGCGGCATCCTGATCGCCGCCAGCCAGCTGGGCCATATCCTGGGCGTGCGGACCGAGGGCCATACCCTGGTCGCGATCCTTTGGTCGCTGGCCGAGGGCATCTCGGGAGCGAACCTGATGACGCTGGCGATCGGCGCGGGATCGGTCGCCTTCCTTTACTGGGTGCGCAAGGCGATGAAGCGCACGCTGATCCGCATCCGCGTGCCGGAGCGGTTGGCCGATGTGCTGACCAAGGCGGGCCCGGTCTTCGCCGTGGCTGCCACCACGGCCGCGACATGGCATTGGGGCCTGATGGATCAGGGGGTGGCGGTCGTGGGCACCGTGCCGCAGGCGCTGCCGCCCCTCACCCTGCCCTCGTTCGAGCTTGACCTGATCCGGGCGCTTCTGGTTCCGGCCCTCCTGATCTCGGTCATCGGTTTCGTCGAATCCGTCTCGGTCGCGCAGACGCTGGCGGCGCGCAAGCGCCAGCGCATCGTCCCGGATCAAGAGCTGATCGGGCTGGGCGCGGCCAATCTGGGCGCGGGCCTGACCGGGGGCTTTCCCGTCACCGGGGGCTTTGCCCGCTCGATCGTGAATTTCGACGCAGGCGCGGCCACCCCCGCCGCCGGCGCCTTCACCGCCGTGGGCCTTGCCATCGCGGCGCTGGCCTTCACGCCCCTGATCTATTTCCTGCCCAAGGCGACGCTGGCCGCCACGATCATCGTGGCCGTCCTCTCGCTCGTGGACCTCGGCATCCTCAAGCGCGCCTGGAGCTACAAGCGCGCCGATTTCGCCGCCGTCGCGGTGACGATCCTGCTGACGCTGGGGCTGGGGGTCGAGGCAGGGGTTGTCGCCGGGGTGGTCCTGTCGATCCTGCTGCACCTCTGGAACACCTCGCGCCCGCATGTGGCCGAGGTGGGGCTGGTCCCCGGCACCCAGCATTTCCGCAACATCCACCGCCACAAGGTGGAGACCGACCCGACCCTCCTGACGCTGCGGATCGACGAGAGCCTCTATTTCGCCAATGCCCGCTTCCTCGAGGATTACATCCAGAACCGGGTGGCGGCGGATTGTCCGGTCCGCAACGTGGTGCTGATGTGCTCGGCCGTGAACGAGATCGACATGAGCGCGCTGGAAAGCCTCGAGGCGATCAACCACCGCCTCAAGGACATGGGCATCCGGCTCCACCTGTCCGAGGTCAAGGGGCCGGTCACGGATCGCCTTGGCCGCACGCATTTCCTGGAGGAACTGACGGGCGAGCTGTTCCTGTCGCAATATGACGCCTGGCAGAAACTGGCGACGACCCCGCCCGAGGCGCGGCCGGACAGCCTGCCCGACGCCGCGGAGTGACGGAAAGGCGGGCCCGCGCGGCGCAGTCTGGGCGCGGGCGGCCCCGGAATTGCCCGGCGCGGGCGGGATCTGGGCGCGGAGGGACGGGGCAGTCTCTGCCGTCCTGAAGCGATACCTTCGGGAGGGCGCAGAGGCGTTTGGCCCCCCGGCGCCAATCCCCTTCCCCGCCTGATTCGCTATTTTGCGCCTTTGATGCTAGAACCTCCCCATTCTTTTGGGGGAACTATCATGAAATGCCTTTCGATGACGGCTGGCTTGTCTGCCCTTGCCCTTGCGGGCTGTGCGGGCGGTTCGGGTGCCGGTGATCCGACCTACGGGCCTGCGGGGCTCTTCGTCGGCAATGGCCCGCCCGTCTCGGTGACCTATGATGACGACACGTTGACCATCTCTGACGGCACAGACGACGTCACATTGGAAAGAGCGCCCGACGTGGCGCAACTCGCGCGGTTTCGGGGCTATTTCGCGACCAATCAGGCAACCGGCGTCGTGGCGACGACCCAATCGGGCGAAGGTGCTGTATGGATCATGTCGTGGCGGGAAAAGGGTCTGGAAGGCACCTATCACACGCGCCTTGGCGACACGCAGCTGCCGACAGGCGGGTCGGCCAGCTATTCGGGCGAATATGCGGCGATCCTCACCACCACAGTAAACACTGTCTATGGCCCCGTTCTGCGGGGGGATGTCACGCTTGACGCCAATTTCGCGGACAACACGATCTCTGGCCTGATCACCGAGCGCAGGGCAGTCAACGGCATCGTCAATCTGGAAGACACGGAATTGCGGCCGGGCATGATCGGCAATGGGGCCTTCTCGGGCGAAACGTCGGGGGGCAGAGCGCTTGGCACGCCTTTCATCACCAGGGTTGGCGACGGCAGCTATCAGGGCCTGTTCACCGGCCCCGACGGAGAAGAGGCGGTCGGTTCGGTCGTCATTCCCCATATGTTTGGCAGCGCGCAGATGACGGAACGCGGTGCCTTTGTCGCCGACTGACCCCGAGGACGGCCCAGCCGCGGGCGGCCCCTAGCGCAGCCCCTCGCGCGCGATCTGCAGGGCAAGCTCTGCCGTGGCCGCGGCGCGGGCGGCCGAGATCGCGCCGATCCCCGCCCCTTCCGCCAAACGCACCGCGCTGGCGAACGGCCGCGCCACCGCGCGGTCCCACCCGTCGAAAGCGCCCACGCAATACTGCCCCGTCAGCCGGAAACCCTGCCCCGGCACGGCCACCATCTCGGAGACCCGCACATCCAGCCGCGCCACGGGGCGGGCATCGAACGGCCAGGGCTCGGCCGCGATCCGGGCGCCGGTGATCGTGCCCAGGGCGCGGGTCAGGTCCAGCGTCATCGCGCGGGCGGGGTCATCGGCCCAAAGGACACCGCCCAGCCGTTCCAGCGTGCCGTCGGCTGCGGTGACGAAGACCTCGTCGGCCATCGCATAGGCGGGCAGCGACACGGTCAGCACCTCGACCGAGCGATAGGCGATGGCGACCCTTTCCTCGATCGGGGCCGGCGGCACGGCGACGCGCGCGGGCGCGGGGCCGCAGGCGGCCAGCAAAGCGAGGGCAAGGACGGCGGGCAGCGTCTGTCTCATGTCACCTTCCGAAGATCAGGGCATTGGGATTGCGTTCGATGGTGCGGGCCAGTTGCGCCACGGCGGCAGCGGCGCGCGTCACTTCGCGGATCGCCGATTGCGCCTCGCGCACAAGGCTTGCGCTTTCGTCGAAGCCGGCCAGCGTCGCGGTGGCCTGGGTCAGCACGCTTTCGGCCCGCGTGATCAGGCCGGGCAGCCGTTCGGCTGTCGCCGCGACCTGATCCACCGCACGCCCGGCGGCGTCCAGCGTGGCGTTGACCTGCTCGATCACGCCGGCCTCGCGCAGGTCGGTCAGGATCTGCGTCGCCTCGGCCAGCGCGGCCGATATGTCGGCCGGCAGGTCGGCGATACCGTCCGAGGACAACAGCGCATCGGCGCTGGCCAGAAGCTCGGTCGCCTGGGTGACAAGATCCTCCAGCGGCAGGGCGGCGGCGCTGGCGGCCAGCGCGCCCAGATCCTCGATCACCTGCGGCAGGCCGGTGATGGCCACCTCGGCGCTCAGCGCCGTCGTCTCGAAAGCGTCGATCGCCGAGACAAGCTGCGCGACCGCCCCCGCCTCTTCGATCGTGGCCAGAAGGCCGCCGAAGGCCTCGAGCGTCTGCGCGGTTTCCGCCACCAGTGCCGCGACCTGGGCGGGCAATTCGGCCTCGGCCGTCTGCCCGGTGATCCGCTGCACATCGGCCAGAACCGCGCGCAGATCGGCCAGCGCGCCGGCCAGTTCCGCCGGCAGCGCGGCCACCTCGTCCGAGGCCAGCAGCGCATCGGCCCGCGCGATCAGCGCAGGCAGCGCCTCGAGCGTGACGCGCCCCTCGGCCACCAGCGCCTCGAGCCCGTCGACCGCGGCCAGAACCCGCGCCACCGCCTCCTGTTCGCCCAGATCGGTCAGCAGCAGCCCGACATCCCCGCTGATCGCGACCGCCGCGGCCATGACCTCGGCCAGCTGCGCCGGCAGATCCTGCACCCCGTCCGAGGCGATCACGCCGCGCAGCTCGGCCAGAAGCCCCTGAATCTCGTCCGGCGTGCCGCGGATCCCGTCCGAGGCCAGCAGGATGTTCACATTGTCCAGAAGGCTGATCGCCTGGGCGAACAGCTCTTCGACCGGCAGGGCATTGATCCGCGCCAGCGTATCCTGCGCATTGGCCGCCACGTCCGAGATCACGCTCGTCGTCGTCGGGATCAGCGGATAGGGCTGATAGTTGAGGTTGACCCGCGCTTCGGGCGCCGTCTCGTCCTGCACGAGCTGGATCTTGAGCGCGCCGGTCAGAAGGTTGCCCGTCACCAGCTGCGCGCGCAGCCCCAGGGGCACCTCTTCCACCAGAAAGGCCAGCGCCTGTTCCGGGCCGTCCTCGCCGTCCAGCCCAAGCTGGGCGGGCCGCAGATCCATCACCACCTGCAGCCGGACGCGGTTGTCACCGAACAGGTCACGGTCCAGCAGGCCGTTGATGCTGCGCACCTCGCCGATCCGGATCCCGTCCAGCTCGACCGCGGCCCCCTCGGTCAGGCCGGTGACGCTGCCTTCAAAGACGGAAATGACCGACAGCACCGGGCCGTCGGGACGGCTGAACACGGCCGAGCGTGCCGTGGCGCTGTCGGAAAAGACCTCGAAGACATGCCCGTCAGAGACCTCGGCACCGCCGCTGATGAAACTGTCGAAGGTCACGCCGCCCGCGATCAGCGAGGCGAGGCTGTCGAAATTCACCGCCGCCCCCGTGGCCCCGATCGAGACCGAGAAACCCGAACTGTCCCAAAAGCGCGTGGCCTCGGTCACAAGCTGGTCATGGGGGGCAAAGATCACCGCCTCGGCCAGCACCGCCACGCCGCCCGGCTGCACCTCGGCCGGGCCGATCCGGCCGACCTCTACCCCCTTGTAAAGGATCGGAGAATTCCCCGAGAGCCCGCCCGCGGCCGAGCGCAGGACGATCCGCAGCCCCTCCTGCCCCGAGGGCAAGAGGGGCGCGGTCGAAAGCCCCTCGAAACTGCTGCGCGCCTCGCCGGGACTGCTGTCCCAGAGGCCCTGGATGAAGACGCCCGACAGCACCGTATCAAGCCCGCTGATGCCTTGCGTCGTCACCTCGGGGCTGACCACCCAGAATTGCGCATCCTCGTCGACATAGGGCGCGACGGCCTTGTCGATGCGGATCGAGACGATCACCCTCTCGAGGTTGTCGCCGAAGCGCACCTGTTCGACCAGACCCACGGTCACATCGCGGAACCGCAGGGTGGTTTCATTGGCCTTGACCCCGGCCGCATTGGCGAAAGACACCTCGATCAGCGGCCCCCGGTCCGACCAGGCCTGAAGCGCCACGCCCAGCGCGATGGCCAGCGCCGCGACCGGCACCAGCCAGACGACCGAGACCCGTTCCCACAGGCTGCGCCGGGTCGTCTTGAGGGGGACGTCGGGGATCTGGTCGGTCATGGAGCGGCCCCCTCCGGCCTTGTCCCTGCCGGCGACGGCACTGCCTCGGCCTCCGGCCCGCGTCGGGCGGCCGCCGGCCCGGATCGGGTGGCCTCCTCGTCGATCCGGTCCCAGATCTGCCGGGGGTCGAAAGCCTGCGCGGACAACATGGTAAAGATCACCGAAAGGGCAAAGGCAAGGCTCGCCACCCCGGGGTTGATCGAGGCGACCACACTCAACTGCACGAGGCTTGACAGGATCGCAACGACAAAGACGTCGATCATCGACCAGCGGCCGATATATTCGACGATCTCGTACATCTGCTGGCGGGCCCCGGCGGTGGCGCGCGTGCCGCGCCGGATCGAAAGCGCCAGATAGGCGATGCAGAGGAACTTGGCCACCGGGATCGCCACGCTGGCCACCAGGATGATCAGGGCCACGCCGTAATTGCCGTATTTCGCAAGCTCGAGCGCGCCGCCGACGATCGTGTCCTCCTGCGTGAAGAACAGCGTTCGGGTCTGCAGCATCGGATAGGTATTGGCCGGAATATAGGCTAGAACCCCCGCCACCCACCAGGCCCAGACCCGGCTGAGGCTGCTGTGATCGCGCGAGGCAAGGGCCGAGCCGCAGCGCGCGCAGAGGGGCGTGCCCCTGGGCCAGACGCGGGTGCAGCGGGTGCAGGCGACAAGGCCCGCGGCGCGGGCGGTCGGAAGGAGGGGGGGCGGGGTCGTCATGCGCGCTCGCCCTCCTCGATGGATTTCCAGACCGACCAGCGGCACATGAAATTGTCCTGCACGACGATGATGACGACAAGCGCCGCGAACATCCAGAAGGCCGGGCCGAAGGTGATATCGGCCAGATCGGTCAGTTTCACGAGGCTGACCGCGCAGCCGATGGCAAAGATCTCGGCCATGGACCAGGGCCGCAAGGCCTCGGCCCAGCGAAAGGCGGTGCGCGCGCCGGGCCGGGGCGGGTTGTCGAAGACGACCGGCACCAGCACATAGACGATCAGCATGGCGCGGGTCAGCGGGACCAGCACGATCAGCGCGGTCACGGCAAGCGACAGGATCAGCAGCGGCCCGCCGGCGAAGGACAGGGCCGCATCCAGAAGCGAGGCGGAATGCGTGAGCCCCCTGGTGCTGATCTTGAGGAAGGGGAACCAGACCGCCCCCATGATCAGCACGACCACGGTCAGCGCCAGCATGATGATCGTCATCCCCGCCTTGCGGCGCGGCGCGATCAACACGGTGTGGCAGCGCCCGCAGACCGCGCGCTGCCCGGCCGCGGGATCCTGCGCCACGTAAAGCGCATCGCAGGTCGGGCAGGCGATCAACCGCTCGAGCGGCGGCAGGGTCTGGCTCATCGCGGCAGCGCTCCGGGCGGATCGGATGGGTCGGGCGGGTCGGGCCAAAGACCCGTCATGCCCGATGCCGCAGCCGCCGCCAAGACCGCGAGGCGACGGCTACGGGCAGGATTCCGCCGGGGCCGGGTCAGAAATGCGATCCCTCGCGGGCGAAATCCTCGTAGCGGGCCGAACCTGCGGCCGCTGCGGCCTTCGACCCGGCAGCCCAGAGAAGCCCGCGGCGCATCATCTCATGCGCGGGGCCGGTCTCGATCACATTGGCCTTGTGGCCGAGCGCGTTGTAATAGACCCGACCCACGCCCCATTTCCGCGTCCAGGCGACGGGCATGTCGGCGGGGCCGTTGGGGCTGTGATACCAGGTCACGGTCGGAAACCGGGTCGTGGCCAGGACGTGGTTGGCCGGATCGACATGCAGGTAATATTGCTCGGACGAGACGTCGAAATCGCCGATCCCGGCGACCAGCGGATGATCCATGTCGCGGATCTCGACCCGGTAGTTGACGCCGTCGCCGCCCGGATGGGCGACCCAGTTGGCGCCGGTCATGAACTGCCAGAGCACCTGATCGCGAAAGGCGTCGCACATGCCGCCGTGGCAGCCCGCAAGGCCGGTGCCGCGGGCCACGGCTTCCGAGACATTGACCACGCGCTCCTTGGTTATCGTGCTCATGGTCCAGATCGGCACGATCAGGTCCAGATCGCGCAGGCCCTCGGCATCGTCGAAACAGTCAAGGCTGTCGGTCACCGTGACCTCGGCCCCTTCGGCAGCCAGTATCTTGCGGCAGATCTCGGCCACCTTGTCGGGCTCGTGCCCGTCCCATCCGCCCCAGGTGATCAGTGCCTTGGTCATTCAGTCCTCCAGTCTGGTTAGTGCGGCGGAATTTCAAAAATTCCGCCCCGTTTTCTGGTCAGAAAACGGCGCTCAATGCCCCGCGTAGATCTCCGCGATCCGCGCCACCGCCGCCTCGGGCGGCATCTCTTCACTCTCGCCCGTCCGGCGCGAGGTCAGCTCGACCACGCCGTTCTTCAACCCCCGCGGCCCCACCGTGATCCGCCAGGGCAGGCCGATCAGGTCCATCGTGGCGAATTTCTCGCCCGCCCGCGCATCGCGGTCGTCATACAGCGCCTCGAGCCCCAGCGCCGCCACCCCGGCGTGAAGCGCCTCGCAGGCGGCATCGGCCTCGGCATCGCCCTGCTTGAGGTTCACGATCCCGCAATGGAACGGCGTCACCCCCTCGGGCCAGATGATGCCCTTGTCGTCATGGCTCGCCTCGATGATCGCGCCCAGAAGGCGGCTGACCCCGATGCCGTGGCTGCCCATATGGACCGGCACGCTGCTGCCGTCGGCGGTCTGGACGGTCGCGCCCATCGGCTCGGAATACTTGGTGCCGAAATAGAAGATCTGCCCCACCTCGATGCCGCGCCCGACCTTGCGCCGCGCCTCGGGGATGGCGTCGAAAAGGGCCGGGTCATGCGTCTCGTCGGTGCGGGCGTAAAGCGTGGTGAATTCGCGGCAGATCGCCGCCACCTGATCGCGGTCGTCGTAATCCACCGCGCGCGTGCCCAGCTTCAGCTCTGTCACCGCATCGTCGTAAAAGACCTCGCTCTCGCCGGTCGAGGCCAGCACCAGAAACTCATGCGTGTCATCCCCCCCGATCGGCCCCGAATCCGCGCGCATCGGGATCGCCGTCAGGCCCATCCGCTCATAGGTGCGCAGATAGCTGACCATATGGCGGTTGTAGGCGTGCAGCGCATCTTCCTTGGTCGCGTCGAAATTGTAGCCGTCCTTCATGAGGAACTCGCGCCCGCGCATCACGCCGAAGCGGGGGCGCATCTCGTCGCGGAATTTCCACTGGATGTGATACAGCGTCAGCGGCAGATCCTTGTAGCTTGACACATGCGCGCGGAAGATGTCGGTGATCATCTCCTCGTTGGTGGGACCATAAAGCATGTCGCGGTCGTGCCGGTCCGTGATGCGCAGCATTTCCTGCCCGTAATCGTCATAGCGCCCGCTTTCGCGCCAGAGATCGGCCGGCTGCAGCGTCGGCATCAGCAGCGGGATATGGCCGGCGCGGACCTGTTCCTCATGCACGATCGCCTCGATCCGGCGCAGCACGCGATAGCCCAGCGGCAGCCAGGAATAGATGCCCGCCTGCTGCTGCTTGATCATGCCCGCCCGCAGCATGTAGCGGTGCGAGACGATCTGCGCCTCGGCGGGGTTTTCCTTCAGGACGGGCAGAAAATAGCGGGACAGGCGCATGGGCGATCCTTCAGGCGGGACAGTCCCGACCGTTTAGGCCCAAGTCCCGCGACAGGCAAGCAGGCGCAGGCATAGCGGACGGGCAAAGGCGCCGGGCTTAGGTGATAGGCAAGCGGTGCTGACATTCCCTGCATCGCCCGCATTGAAAGCCGCGGGCGGATCGGTCATCTGTGAGGCAGCCATCGGGGGAAACAGGGTGCCGATCCAGAAGCAGCTCGGATACTGGGGCATACTGGCCGCGGCCCTGATGCTGGCCCTGTGGTGGCTTGGGCCGGTCATCACCCCCTTCGTGCTGGGGGCGGCGCTGGCCTATCTTCTTGATCCGGTCGCCGACCGGCTCGAGCGGCTGGGCATGAGCCGGGTCGTCTCGGTCGTCATCATCACCCTCCTGGCGCTGGTCACCATCGCGCTGCTGGGCCTCCTGCTTTTGCCGTTGCTTGTTCAGCAGACCGTGCAGCTGATCGCCACCCTGCCCTCCATGACGCGCAGCTCGCAGGACTGGCTGTACGAGTCCGTTCCCTTCATCTCCGAGAACGAGGGCCTGATCCGCGAGGAGCTGCAGAACCTCGCCACCCTGCTCAAGGACAAGAGCGGCGAGGTCATGGGGCTGGTGCTGTCCTCGGTGGCGGGGCTGGTCAACATGGTCGTGCTTCTGGTGATCGTGCCGGTCGTGACCTTCTACCTGCTGCTGGACTGGGACAGGATGATCGCGCGGATCGACGCGCTCTTGCCGCGCGATCACGCCGAGACCTTGCGCCACCTCGGGCGCGAGATCGACCGCACGCTCGCCTCCTTCATTCGGGGCCAGGGTCTGGTCTGCCTGATCCAGGGCACCTTCTACGCCGTCACCCTGACCCTTGCGGGGCTAAGCTTCGGGTTGGCCATCGGGGCCTTTGCGGGGCTGATCACCTTCATTCCCTATGTCGGTTCCTTCGTCGGGGGAACGCTGGCGATCGGCTTTGCGCTGTTCCAGTTCTGGGGCGACTGGATCCGCATCGCGCTTATCGCGGGGATCTTTCTGGCGGGCCAGTTCCTCGAGGGCAACATCCTGACACCCAAGCTGGTCGGATCCTCGGTCGGGCTGCATCCGGTCTGGCTGATCTTCGCGCTTTCGGTCTTCGGCTCGCTCTTCGGTTTCGTGGGGATGCTGGTCGCCGTGCCGGTCGCGGCGGTGATCGGGGTGCTGACGCGCCATGCCATCGACCGCTATCAGGCCAGCGCGCTCTACCTTGGCACCTCCCCGGAGAGCGGGGCCGAACCGGGCGAACAGGGCCACGATGGCGAGTGACGACCGCGTGCCCGCCGCCAGACACGGCCCGCCCCCCCGGCAACTGAGCTTCGACCTGCCGCCCGAGGTCGCGCTGGGCGAGGCGGATTTCTTCGTCTCGGAGGCGAACCGGGCGGCCCATGCGATGCTGACCGGCCCGACCCGCTGGCCCGATGGCAAGCTGGCGCTGATCGGGCCGGCGGGCGCCGGCAAAAGCCATCTGGCCCGGCTCTGGGCCGGGCGGGCCGGGGCCGAGATCCGGACCGCCTCGGCCCTCGCGCCGGAGGCCGCCCTGCCCCCGCCCGGTGCGGCCCTCGTGCTTGAGGATCTGGACCGCGCGGCCCTTCCCGACAGCGCCGAGACGGCGCTTTTTCACCTGCACAACCACATGATCGCCACCGGCGGGCGGCTTCTCATGACCGCGCGCGCCGCCCCTGCGCGCTGGCCGCTGCGCCTGCCCGATCTGATCAGCCGGATGCAGGCCACGACCCTGATCCGCATTGCCGATCCCGATGACCGGCTGCTGCAGGCGGTGCTGACCAAGCTTTTCGCCGACCGCCAGATCGCACCGCCGCCCGCGCTTGTGCCCTGGCTGTCGCAACGGATCGAACGCTCTTTCGCGGCGGCGGGCGCCATCGTGGCCGCGCTGGACGAAGCCGCCCTGCGCACCGGCCGCCCCCTCGGCCAGAGCCTCGCGCGCGACCTGCTGGGCCGGTCGGGCACCGAACCGGGGCCAGAGCCGGAAGACGCGCCAGAGCCGGACCCGGCGCGATCCGAAGGGGAGGCGCTGGACAAGCCCGCACCGCTCAAGGAATAATCCCGCCAACCGGCGCGGGACCGAAAACCCGCCTGCCGTGTCGTCACGCCTCCGTCACATTGCCCCGCCAGAAAGCGCCCATGCAACAGGCCGATTTCCTGACCGCCCCCTTCCCGCCCCCGACCGAGGTCGAGGGCGATCTGTCCGGCCCCGCGCGGTTCCAGAACCGCGAGCTGAGCTGGCTGGCCTTCAACTGGCGCGTGCTGGAAGAGGCTGAGAACCCCCGCGTGCCCCTGCTCGAGCGGCTGCGCTTCCTGTCGATCTCGGCCACCAACCTTGACGAATTCTACACCGTGCGCGTGGCCGGCCTGCGCGAACTGGCCCGCGCCGGCAACACCACGCCGGCCGCCGACGGGCTGACCCCTGCCGAACAGCTTGTGCGGATCGACGCCGAGGCACGCCGCCTCATGGCGCGTCAGCAGGTCGTGTTCCGCAGCCTGAGCGGCGAGTTGAAGGAGGCGGGCATCGCCATCCTGACCGGGGCCGAGCTTGACGCAGCCGACCGGGCGCATCTTGAGGATGTGTTCCTCAATCAGGTCTTTCCCGTGCTCTCGCCGCTGGCGATCGACCCGGCCCATCCCTTTCCCTTCATCCCGAACGAAGGCTTCGCGCTCGGCCTGCAGCTGGAACGCAATGCCGACAAACGCCCGCTGCAGGCGCTTTTGCCGGTGCCCCACCAGATCGCCCGCTTCGTGCCGGTTCCGATGCAAGGCGAGGGCGCCGAGGGCCACCGTTTCCTGCCGCTGGAAGAGCTGATCATGCTGTTCCTCGACCGGCTGTTTCCGGGCTATCGCGTCAAGGGCCATTGCGCCTTCCGCGTGCTGCGCGACAGCGACCTCGAGGTCGAGGACGAGGCCGAGGATCTGGTGCGCGAATTCGAGACCGCGCTGAAGCGCCGCCGCCGGGGTGAGGTGGTGCGGATGAAGATGTCGGCCGAGGCCCCCCCTGCCCTGCGCGCGCTGATCATGGAGGAGTTGCACGTCACCGCCGACGAGGTGGTCGAGGTCGAGGGCATCGTCGGCATCGGCGCGATCAAGGAACTGGTGCTTGACGCCCGGCCCGATCTGCTTTGGCCCGTCTTCACGCCCCGCGTGCCCGAACGCGTGCAGGATCACGACGGCGACATGTTCGCCGCGATCCGCCAGAAGGACATGCTGCTGCACCACCCCTACGAGACCTTCGACATGGTGGTGCGGTTCCTGCAGCAGGCGGCGCGCGATCCCAATGTCGTGGCGATCAAGCAGACGCTCTACCGCACCTCGCGCAATTCGCCGATCGTGGATGCGCTTTGCGAGGCGGCCGAAGAGGGCAAGTCCGTCACCGCGCTGGTCGAACTCAAGGCGCGATTCGACGAGGCCGCCAACATCCGCCAGTCGCGCCGGCTGGAACGGTCGGGGGCGCATGTCGTCTATGGCTTCACCCAGTACAAGACCCATGCGAAGATGAGCGTCGTGGTCCGGCGCGAGGGCGACAGGCTTGTCACCTACAGCCATTTCGGCACCGGCAATTACCATCCGATCACCGCGCGGATCTATACGGACCTCTCGCTCTTCACCTGCGATGCGGCCCTTGGGCGGGATGCGACCAAGGTGTTCAACTATGTCGGCGGCTATGCCCATCCCGAGGGGCTCGAGAATCTGGCGATCTCGCCCCTCAGCATGAAAACCCGCCTGCTCGACCTGATCGCGGCCGAGGCGGAACACGCCCGCAAGGGCAAACCGGCCGAGATCTGGGCCAAGATGAATTCGGTCATCGAAGAGGATGTGATCGACGCGCTCTATGCCGCAAGCCAGGCCGGCGTCAGGATCAGCCTCGTGGTGCGCGGCATCTGCGGCCTGCGCCCCGGCATCACCGGCCTGAGCGAGAATATCCGCGTCAAATCCATCGTCGGGCGGTTCCTGGAACACAGCCGGATCGTCTGTTTCGGCAATGGCCACGGCCTGCCCTCGCACAAGGCGCGGGTCTTCATCTCGTCGGCCGACTGGATGGGCCGCAACCTGACCCGGCGGGTCGAGACCCTGATCGAGGCCACCAACCGCACCGTCAAGGCGCAGATCGTCGATCAGATCATGGCCGCCAACCTGGCCGATGTGGCGCAAAGCTGGCTGATGCAGCCCGACGGCCGGTTCGACCGCGCCCAGCTGCCCTCCGACGGCGGTTTCGCCTTCAACTGCCACCGCTTCTTCATGGAAAACCCCTCGCTCTCGGGGCGCGGATCGGCCGGCGCCTCGGATGTGCCGCAGCTGACCCACAGCCACGACTGACCATGGCGTTGACACCACCGACACCAGCCCGCAAGACTGACCCCGGCGGGGAGAAGCCGATGGACGGACGCACAGAGCTGAACGAAGAGGGGTGGCACCCGTTCGGCGGCAAGGTCTTCGGCCTTGACAGGAACCGGGCGCTGTCGCGCCTTGGCGTGGTCGATGTAGGCTCGAACTCGGTCCGGCTGGTGGTGTTCGACGGCGCGGCGCGCAGCCCGGCCTATTTCTACAATGAAAAGGTGATGTGCGGTCTGGGGGCCGGCCTGACGGAAACGGGCGTGCTCAACCCCGAGGGCCGGATCCGGGCGCTGGCCGCGCTGCGCCGCTTTGCGGCGCTGGCCCGCGGCATGGACCTGCCGCCCCTGACGGCGATCGCCACCGCCGCCGTGCGCGAGGCGCGCGACGGGCGCGACTTCTGCGCCGAGGTCGCGCGCGAAACCGGGATCGACCTGCATATCATCCCCGGCGACGAAGAGGCCCGCCTCTCGGCCCAGGGGGTGCTTCTGGGCTGGCCGGGCAGCTATGGCCTTGTCTGCGACATGGGCGGCTCTTCGATGGAACTGGCCGATCTGGCCGACGGCCGGGTCGGGCGCCGGCTGACCTCGCCGCTGGGCCCGCTCAAGCTGCGCGAGGTGAAGGGGGGCAAGGCGCTCGACAGCCTGATCCGCGGCACGGTGGCCGATCTGCACCGGCAGATGAAGGGCGAAACCGGGATCCGGCTGTTCCTGGTCGGCGGCTCCTGGCGCGCCATCGCGCGGATCGACATGGAGCGGCGGGGTTATCCGCTGACCGTGCTGCACGAATACCGGATGACGGCCGAAGAGATCGCGCTGACGCGCGACTACATCGCCGCCGCCGATCTGGGCGATCTGCGCGCCCGCTGCGGCATCTCGGCCGAGCGGATCGCGCTGGTGCCCCATGCGATCCCGGTGCTGGACGAACTGGTCCGCGTGTTCCGCCCGCGCGACATCACGCTGTCATCCTACGGGATCCGCGAGGGGATGCTTTACGAGCAGATGGACGCCGACCTGCGCGCCCGCGATCCGCTGATCGAGGCCTGCCGCTTTGCCGAACAGAAGGACGCCCGCCTGCCCGGTTTCGGCGAGGTGCTCTATGATTTCGTCCTGCCGCTGTTTCCCGAGGCCGACTGGCAAAGGCTGCGGATCATCAAGGCCGCCTGCCTGCTGCATGATGTCAGCTGGCGCGCCCATCCCGATTACCGGGCGGAAACCTGTTTCGACAATGCGACGCGGGCCAATCTGGGCGGGCTGAAGCATAACGAGCGGATCGCGCTGGGGCTGGCGCTGCTTTACCGCTATTCGGGCAAGCGGGCGGGGATGCGCTATGAGCCTCTGTTCGGATTGCTGAGCGAGGACGAGCGGCGCGAGGCAGAGGTGCTGGGCCGGGCGATGCGGCTGGGGGCGATGCTCTGGCTGGGGGCGCATGATGCGCCGGGTGTGCTGAAATGGTCGCCGTCGAAACGCAAGCTGCAGCTTCTACTCGAGCGCAGGGCAGAGCCGCTTTTCGGCGAGGTGGCCCGCGCCCGTTTCCTGAACCTCGGCGCGGCGATGCAGGCCGACACCGGCGTGACGATCACGGATTGAACGCGCCGGTTGGGGGGCGCAGGAATTTTGCAAATTCCTGCCGCCCGAATTTTGCAAATTCGGGCCACCCGGCCCGGCGTCAGAGGTCGATCGGCCCGTCCGGCTCGGCGTCGGGATCCGCCTCGGGATCCGCCTCGGGGGCCACATAGGGCGGCGCATCGGCCCTGCGGCGGATCACGATATCCCCGTTCTCGAGGATCTCGGGCGCCTCGTAATGCCGGATGCTGTCGATCCGCGCCAGCAGTTCGGCCAGCGCCGGCCCCATTTCCTCGGAAAGACCCCGCAAGGCCGGCTCGATCTCGCGGGCCATCTCGTCGGCCAGCGCGCCAAGCTCGTCCAGCCGCGGCTCGATTTCCTGCAGCAGCCCGCGCAGCAGAAGCTTCGCCCCCTCCTGCAGGAGATCGACCCCCTGCTCCAGCTCGGCCTCCTGCTCCAGCTCGGCCCCCTCCTCTTCGGCAAGGGCCGGCAAGGCCGGCGCGAGGCTCACGGCAAGCGACAGGGCGACGGATGTGAGGGCCTTTTTCATGCGCAGATCCTAGACTGAAACCGGCCGCAAGCCAAGCGAGCCTGACTCACCACCCCGCGATCACATGCCACCCTTCGGGCCGCGCGGTCAAAGTTCGATATCGAGTGACACCGGAAAGTGATCCGAGGCCGCCAGAAGGGCTGCGCGCAGAACCGGATCGCCGTAGCATTCCGGATCGTCGAACGGATGCCAGATCCGCCAGGCCGGCCGGAGCGACATCAGATCGGGCGAGAGCATGATGTAATCCAGAAGGGCCGACAGGTAATGCCCGTCGGGCATCATGAAGCGCGCCGTGGCCGGCATCACGCCAAAGCGTTGGGCCATCACCATATGGGCATGGGGGTCGTAAAGCGGGATCTTGCGATCCTCGCCCAGCACGATCTCGATCCCCGACCGGTTGAACAGCTTCTCGTATTCGTCCAGCCCCGGCCCGTCGTTGAAATCCCCCAGCACGATCAGCGCCTCACCCGCCGCCAGATGCGCGTCGATCCGTTCGCGCAGCCAGATGCATTGCGCCAGCTGCTTGCGCCGGTTCTCGATCGAGACGCGCAGGATCTCGGCCTCGCTGCGCGCGCCATGCGGCGCCTTGGACTTGGCATGAACCCCGATCAACCGGAAACTCCGCTGCCCGGCAACCCGCCCGGCGCCCGGGCGCATCGGCCGGGCCGCGACCTCGAGCGGCGGCTTGGACCAGGTCACCTTGTCGGGCTGCCCGTCGACATCGAGATCGATCCGGAAGACGCCGTCAAAGCGCGGTGCGCTTCGGCTGCCCTTCTTGCCGGTCGGGCTGCCGCGCGGATCATGGCGGACGCGCAGACGGTCGGGATCGTACATCAGGGCGATCTGCTGCTGGGTGTCGCTGATGAACCCCGTCAGCACCGCGCGGGTGCGCAGGTCGAACGCCTCGGCAAAGCCGGTCAGGGCCGTTACGGTGCTGCGTCGGGCGGTGGTGGAGGGCGCCTCGATCACCATGACCGCATCGGCCTTGAGGCGCTGGAAGACATGGCCGAGCGCCGCGATCTGTTCGGCGCGGGTCACGTCCCGCAGCCCCGATCCCTGACCATCCTCGAGGAACTGGCCGTTGTCATCGAACAGCAGGTCGAACCAGGCCACGTTGTAGGTCGCGATCCGCACCGGCCTCTCCCCCCGGGTTTTCGCTCCTCAGCCGGCGGGACCGGCGCTGGCCCCGACGCCGCCGGCACGGTCGCTGCCACTCTTGCTGCCGGCCTCGGCCGCAATCCTGTCCATCGCGCGATTGATCCCGATCAGCCTCTTTTCTGCCAGGCGGACCGTCTCTTCGGGCAGGCCGCGGGCGATGATGCGATCGGGATGGCATTCGCGCACCAGGGCGCGCCAGGCCTGCCGTGCCTCGCCCAGCGTCGCGGTCGGCGGCAGGCCCAGAACCTCGAAGGGATCGCCCTCGGCATCGGGCACATATTGGGCCCGGATCCGGGTGAAACAGCCGGTGCCGATGCCGAAGATCTCGGCCACGCGGGTGAGGAAGGCGTTTTCCTCGGGGTGGTAGTCGCCGTCGGCCATGGCGATATGGAACAGCCCCTCCATCAGATCGTAGAGCGGGGCGGTGTCGGTGCCGAACATGCGCTTGATGCGGACGGCATAGTCCTCGAACCCGGCGACATCCTGCCGGGCGAGGTCGAAGACGCGGGCGGCATTGGCCTCTTCGCCGGGGGGGATGGCAAAGACCTCGCGGAAGGCGCGCACCTCGTTGCGGGTGACCTGGCCGTCGGCCTTGGCGAGCTTTGCGCCCAGCGCGATCACCGCGATGGCGAAGCCGACACTGCGTTCGGGGGGGCTGCGCAGCCGGTCGAAGACGGCGGTCAGGCCTTCGCCACTGGCGAGGGCGGAGAGCGCTTCGGCGATGCGGGTCCAGATCGACATTGCGGCAGACTAACCTGTTGCCTAGCGATTGTCAGACGGAAATCCCGGGGACGGCGGCGGGCAGAAATTTGGCCAAATTTCTGCCCCGAAGACTTGCAGCGTGGGCTCTGCCCCGCAGCTCTTGTATCGGGGGGCTCTGCCCCCCGGGCGCGTGCCGCGCCTCCCCCCGGGATATTTTCGAACAAAAGAAGCAGCAGCCCGGGAAGGACCCCTGGCGAGGGCCGGCTAGAGCCGGGAGGAGATCACCCCCGTCGCGAAACCGCCCTGTCGCAATTCCCCGAAGAGCCGCTGGTATTCGATCTTGGGGCAGCGGTTCTGGATCACGCGGACCCCGCGCGCCTCGGCCCGGGCGGCCGCTTCGGGATGGGTGACCCCGATCTGCATCCAGATCGTGCGCAGATCCGGCCAGCGGCCCAGGGCCTCTTCCACGATCCCCGGCACGGCCTCGGGGGCGCGGAAGATATCGACCATGTCGACATCGACGGGGATCGAGGCCAGATCGGGCTGGACCACCTCGCCGAAGAGCCGCTGCCCGGCCAGGCCGGGATTGACCGGGATCACCCGATAGCCGCGCAGGCCCAGGTAGCGCGCGACGAAATAGCTGGGCCGCACCGGGTTCGAGGAGACGCCGACGATGGCGATCACCTTTGCCCGTTGGAGCGTGTCCCGCAACAGCTGATCCGTATAGTCCATGATATCCTGCCTCTCGCCTCGCGCCACCCTAGCCGGGTTCGGCGCATGAAAAAAGCGCCCGGAAGGGTTCCGGGCGCAAAGGTGTGGAACGAGGGACAGTGACAAGAAGCGTATATGTTCCAGACATACGCCCCGCGACAGAGGTGGGGGTCAGTCGGCCCCACAGGAAGAGGGTGTCAGCAAATCGTGAAGACTTCGTGACCATCGCGCGTAGTATTGGGAAAGACCGCGGCGGCGCGGGTCGGCGGCAGGGGCCGATGGGCCGGGAGGATCCGCCGGCCGCGGGTTTGTCCGCGATCGGCCCCGGTTGCCTGGCCCCGAATCTCTGGCCCCCAATCCCTGGACCCGGTTCCCTCGCCATGCCCCGCCCGTCAAGGCGCATCCGGCGCGATGGCGTAGAGCCCCACCGCGGCCGCGTTCGAGACGTTGAGCGAGCCGAAGTCGCTGGCGAAGGGGATGCGCACCAGCTGGTCGCAGGTTTCGCGCGTGCGCTCGCGCAGGCCCGGCCCTTCGGCCCCCAGCACCAGCGCGATGGGCCGGTCCCGCTGCCCCGCGACCGCCGCGCCGATCGTCGCTTTCGCCGCGCCGTCGAGGCCAAGCACCAGATATCCCATGGATTTCAGCTCTTCCATCGCCTCGGCCAGGTTGCGCAGCCGCAGATAGGGCTGGCGCTCCAGCGCGCCGCTTGCGGTCTTGGCCAGCGCGCCGGTTTCGGGCGCGGCATGGCGCTGGACGCCCACCACGGCGCGCGCGCCGAAGACCTCGGCCGAGCGCAGGATCGCGCCCACGTTATGCGGATCGCTCACCCGGTCGAGCAGCACGATGCGCGGCGGCAACGGCCCCTCGCCCAGCGCCAGATCGGCGAGGCTGCCCCAATCGAGCGGGCGCACCTCGAGCGCCGCGCCCTGATGGACCGAGTCGGGATCGACGGGGGCGGCGAATTTGCGCGCATCGCTGATCTCGGGTTCGATCCCGCTGGCGGCGATGGCCTCGGCCAGCCGGTCGCGGGCGTTGAGCGTGACGACGAGGCGCAGTTTCTCGCGCCGCGGATTGAGGAGCGCGTCGCGCACCGCATGCAGGCCGAAGAGCCAGAGCGTCTCGGCCTCGGCGCGTTTGCGGGAGCGTTCCTTCTCGACGACCCAGTTCGGCTTTTTCATCGGCCTCTCCCGCTTTGGCTTGGACTCTCGTCTTGGCCGCGATGCCCGCCCACCGCAAGCCCCTTGCGGCGGGCTGCGGGGGCATGATTTTCCGGTTGACGGTTCTGGGGGCCGCCTGTATCCCGCCGCCATTCCGCCCCTGAAGGGGCGCGAAGGGCGACGAGCTGCAAGGTGCGGCAGCGGACTGTAACTCCGCCGGGGAGACCCATGCCTGGTTCGATTCCAGGGTCGCCCACCACTTTCCCCAGATCTTTGAATGTCCTGTCCCGGCTGCCTCTGCGCCATCGGGGCCGCGCGCCTGCGCCTGGCGTTGCGGGCCGAGGCGCCGGTCCCGGCGCTCTTGACCCGGGGGGCTTGCCAAAAGATACTCGGTTCCAGACCCTTGCGGGCAGGCTTCACATCCGGCCCGGGCGATTTGGGGCCGGGTGTTTTCAGGACCAGCGAGAGCCCATGACACAGGACAGCACGGCCTGGTCCATCGACGGACAATCCTTCGAATTCACCGCCCCCCTCGAGGCCGGGCTGGAGGTTGGCGGGTATGTGCGGCTGGAGGCCGAGGGGCGCCCGGCCTGCCTTGGGCAGATCACCGAGATCGCCATGCCGCAGAGCGGCGCGCAGGAGGCGCGGATTGCCGGGCGGGGGGCGATCCGCGCGGTGCTGGAGGCGGTGCTGGAGGGGGCTGGGCCCATGTCGGTCGGCGCGTTTGGCGCGGCGCGGCTGTCGCTGGCCCCGCCCGAGGTGATGCGCGCGCATCTTGACAGGCTGCAGGGCAAGAAGGCCGGGCTCAAGATCGGCGGAATGCGCCGGGTGGCCGGCGACCTGCCGGCGGTGCTGCAGGCGGCGGGCTTTGGCCGCCATACGCTTGTCTGCGGGCAGTCCGGCTCGGGCAAGACCTATACGCTCGGGGTGATCCTCGAACGGCTCCTGCTCGAGACGGATCTGCGGATCGCGGTGCTTGATCCCAATTCGGACTATGTGCGGCTGGGCGAGTTGCGCGAGGCCCGGGGGACCGGCCTTGACGCAGAGGCCCATGCCGCCATGGCCGCGCGTTACGCCAGCGCCGCGCGCGGGGTTTCGGTCTTTGGCACGCGCGCGGGGCAAAAGCCGCTGCGCACGCGTTTCGGGCGGCTTTCGCTGCCGCAGCAGGCGCTGGTCCTTGACATGGATCCCTTGCGCGATGCGCGCGAATTCAACGTGTTCCGCCGCATCGTGCGCGAGATCGGAACGACCGAATACACGCTGGGCGATATCCGCCAGAGGGCGGCGGCGATGTTCGACGATGGCGCGCGCAACCTTGCGATCCGGATCGAGAACCTCGATGTCGAGGATCTGGGGCTTTGGGCGCCGCCGGGTGCGCCGGGGGTGGCGGATCTGGTGCCCAAGGACTGGCGCGCGCTGATCTTTGATCTGGGCAGCCTGCCCTCGGCGGGCGAGCGGTCGATGATGGCGGCGAGCATCGTCTCGCATGTCTGGAACACGCGCGATGACCGGGTGCCGACGCTTCTGGTGATCGACGAGGCACATAACGTCTGTCCGCAAAGCCCGGCCGACCGGTTTCAGGCGATGGCCTCGGAGGATCTGGCCGCGATCGCGGGCGAAGGGCGCAAGTTCGGGCTCTATCTGCTGCTGGTCACGCAGCGGCCGCAGAAGCTGCATGCCAATGTGCTGTCGCAATGCGAGAACCTCGTGCTGATGCGGATGAATTCGGCCAGCGATATCGAGCATCTGGGGACGGTCTTTTCGCATGTGCCCCTGCCGATGATCCGGCAGGCCTCGGGCTTTGGGCTGGGCGAGGGGCTGGCGGCCGGGCGGATCGCGCCGGATCCGCTGCTGTTTCGCACCGGCGCGCGCTATTCCGTCGAGGGGGGCAGCGACATCCCCTCGACCTGGGCCCGCCGCCGCGACGGGTGAGGGAAGGTGCCCGGCAGGGTGCCGAGGTTGGAACCGAACGGAACGAAGGGGAGAGGCAGATGAGGATTGCGGCTTTGGCCTGCGTGGCGGCACTGGCTAGCGTGGCAGCATTGGCCCTTGCGGCCTGCGACGAGGCGCCGGGCGCAGGCGATGCGGCCTCGCCGCTGGCCGATACGCGGCTGACCCTGCTGGAGGTCGGCGATACCAGCGCCGAACGGCCGATGCTGATGCGGCTGTCTGCCGATGGGCGCGGCGACATGCGCTATGCGGTGCTGGATCTGACCTATCGCTGGATCACGCGGGGCGATCAGCTGTGCCTGTCGGATCTGCGGCTGGAGGGCCTGCCCTCGGATGACCCGTCCGAGCAATGCGCGCAATTCCGCATCTCGGGCAGCCAGATCATCATCGACGCGCTGGGCCCCGGTCAGGAAGGCAACCGGATGTCGGGCACGATCGCCCCGCTCTGATCCGCCTGCGCCTCGCGCGATGGTCCGAGAGCGGTCCCTTGGTCCGTGACAGAAGGGCCGTGTCGGGGAGACGTATGCCTCGTTCGTTCCAAGGGTCGCCGAAGACGTATCACGATAGCTGTTGCTCTCGTGCGTAGGCTTGCAGGTGCACCTCGGTCGTTCGCTGCGGGCCAATCAGGAATGGAACGGAGGTTCTTCCAGCAACAAGAACCGTTTTGATCATTGCCGCTTGCATACGGATTCTGAAGGCTCAAAGTACCAGTAAAGCTGCCGGATCGTGAGCGCGTCGCCCTCAAACCTAAGATAATAGGCGGACCGGTGGGTGTTCCTCCCCCTGTCCACATATATCCGAAAGCCCACTATCGTGTTTTCAGCAACATATTCGATTTCGTGCGAGATGGTTTCGACGGTGTAGGTATAGGTCCGGCCATCTCCTCGAAGGATGAAGGGATCGCCGGTCGACCCGTCGGCATAGACGAAGCCAGCACAAGCCCATAGCTCCTCAGCCGCAAGCGGTTTCGCAAGCAAGGTGGCAAAGCCAAGGGCAAGGGCAAGGAGGCGCATGGATTACTCCATCATTTGCCGCACGCGAACCGAAGCGCTCATCGGCCTGGGGCCGTCATCAAATCGAGAGGATCAAGAGCACCGGCCCGGATCGCGAGACTATGTGGTTGCGAACCGATGGCCAATCGAAGGCCCGCCCCCCAGGAGGGGCGCGGGCCGAAATCTTCAGTCCGTCACGCGCACCGCGACCATGCGGTCGGGCTGGCCGATCACCGCGCCGTTGGCGCCCGCTCCGCGCTTGATCGCGTCGAGCACCTCGAGCCCTTCGGTCACCTGCCCCACGACGGTATAGCCGCCGTTCAGATGCGGCGCGTCGGTGAACATGATGAAGAACTGGCTGTTGGCCGAGTTGGGATCCTGCGCGCGGGCCATGCCCACGACGCCACGGGTGAAGGGGATGTCCGAGAACTCGGCCGGAAGGTTCGGCCGGTCGGACTTGCCGGTGCCGGCAAGACGCATGTCGCCGCCCATCACGCCATTCTCGACATCGCCGGTCTGGGCCATGAAGCCGTCGATCACGCGGTGAAAGACCACGTTGTCATAGGCGCCGGCGGCGGCAAGCGCGGTGATCTGTTCGACATGGAGCGGCGCCACATCCTCAAAGAGGTCGATCACGATGGTGCCGTTGGCGCCTTCGCCCTCGACATCGATCTCGATCCCTGCAGCCAGGGCGGGGCTGGCGGCGAAGGCCAGAAGGAAGGCCAGCTTACGCATCGGCGGCCACCTTGACGCTGATCATCCGGTCGGGCTCGGTCGGCGGTTCGCCCCGCACGATGGCGTCCACATGCTCCATCCCCGAGATCACCCGGCCATAGACCGTGTATTGCCGGTTCAGGAAGTGGTTGTCCTTGAAATTGATGAAGAACTGGCTGTTGGCCGAATTGGGGTTCGACGACCGCGCCGCCCCGATCGTGCCCCGGTCATGCGGCACGCCCGAGAATTCGGCCGGAAGGTCGGGCATATCAGAGCCGCCGGTGCCGGCGCGGCGCAGGTTGAACTCCTTTTCCATGTTGCCATTGGCCACATCGCCGGTCTGGGCCATGAAGCCGTCGATCACGCGGTGAAAGCAGACATTGTCATAGGCGCCGGCGCGGGCCAGCTCTTTCATCCGCTCGCAATGTTTGGGTGCCACATCGGGCAGAAGCGCGATCACCACGGGGCCGTCCTTCAGCGTGATGATGATCGTGTTCTCGGGATCCTGTATCTCGGCCATCTGGCCCTCCGTAATGGCGTGAAGTTGCGGCAACCTATGCGGTCGGGCGGCGATTGCCAAGCGGGCGCCCCGCTCTGGCGGTTGACGGACGGGGCGGCACGGTTCACGAAGGCGCCAGTTGACGCAAGGAGGGTTGGGCATGGGCTGGAAAAGCCTCGACGAGATGGAACTGGCGGGCAAGCGGGTGCTGGTGCGCGTCGATATCAACGTCCCCGTCGAAGGCGGCCGGGTGAGTGACACGACCCGGATCGACCGGATCGTGCCCACGGTGCGCGATATCCTTGCCGCGGGCGGCAAGCCGATCCTCATGGCGCATTTCGACCGGCCCAAGGGCAAGGTCGTCCCCGAGATGAGCCTTGCGCAGGTCGTGCCGGCACTTGAGGCCGCGCTGGGGCAGAAGGTGCGCTTTGTCGATGGCGGCTATGGGGCTGCGGTGGCGGCGATGGCGCCGGGCGAGGTGCTGCTGCTCGAGAACCTGCGCTTCAATCCGGGCGAGGAGAAGAACGACCCCGAGTTCGCCGCGCGCCTTGCCTCGCTGGGGGATGTCTATTGCAACGATGCCTTTTCCGCGGCCCACCGGGCCCATGCCTCGACCGAGGCCCTGGCGCGGCTCCTGCCCTCTTGCGCGGGGCGGCTGATGGCCGAGGAGTTGGCCGCCCTCGACAAGGCGCTGGGCAATCCGGCGCGGCCGGTGGTGGCGGTGGTGGGGGGGGCGAAGGTTTCGACCAAGCTCGACCTTCTGGGCAACCTTGTCGGCCGGGTCGATCATCTGGTGATCGGCGGCGGCATGGCCAACACCTTTCTGGCGGCAGAGGGCCATCCGGTGGGCAAGTCGCTTTGCGAACACGACCTGGCCGAGACCGCCCGCATGATCCTTGCCAAGGCCGCCGAGGCGGGCTGCGAGGTGATCCTGCCGGTCGATATCGTCGTCGCGCGCGAGTTTCGCGCCGGGGCCGCGCATGAGGTTCTGCCCCCCGACGCCTGCCCCGAGGATGCGATGATCCTCGATGCCGGCCCCGCCACGGTGGCGAAGATCGTCTCGGTCCTCGAGGGCGCGCGCACGCTGGTCTGGAACGGCCCGCTGGGCGCTTTCGAGATCCCGCCCTTCGACACGGCCACGCTGGCGGCGGCCCGGGCGGCGGCGGCGCTTACCGACAAGGGTGCCCTGATCTCGGTCGCGGGCGGGGGCGATACGGTGGCGGCGCTGAATGCGGCAGGCGTGGCCGGGCGCTTCACCTATGTCTCGACCGCCGGAGGGGCCTTTCTGGAGTGGATGGAGGGCAAGACCCTGCCCGGCGTGGCGGCTCTGCAAGGTTAGGTTTTCCTGACTTTTCAGGACCTCGCTCCGGGTGTCTGATCCCCGCAACGGTGGGGACCGTCCATTTGAACCCATGAGGAGTATCCCGGATGACCAGGTTTCGCCCCCTTGCTGGCGCCACGGCCGCAGCACTTGCCGTCACGCTTGCCCTGCCCGCCCCGGCCCAGACGCTGGATCCGTCGCCGTCGCTGGCCGAGATCTTTGCCCCCAACCGGATCGCCACTTTCGTCGCCAATACCGGCATCGCGGCACTGCGCACCCGGATGGAGCTGGAATATACCCATATGTCCACCGATGTCCTGCGCGGCACGGTGGCGCTGTCGGGGGTGACGATCCGGCCACAATTCTGGTGGGACAGCGCCGGTCAATGCGAGATCACCGCCGACCGCGTCACGCTGGCCAGCGACATGCGCCGCGCGATCGAGGATGTGAGCGACATCACCCTTGATCTGATCGGGATGCGGATGACACTGGCCTGTTTCGAGCGTGACGTGGCCATGGCCCTGCGCGGCGCGGGCTTTTCCGACCTGACGCTGGATCAGGGCCGGGTGCGGGTCGGCTATGTCTATCGCACCGGGGAAACCGCGCTTGACCTGACGCTGGCGGTCAACAATTTCGCCACGCTGGATGTTTCGGCCAGCGGCACGATCCTGCCGCGCATCGGCCCCTACGGCTTTCCCGACGATCCGGCGGTGCGCGTCTCGCGCGCGGTGGTGACGCTGCAGGACAACGGCGCCTGGGGCGCGCTTTCGGCGATGCTGCCGGGCAACCTGCGCGATCCGGCGGCGGTGCGCGAGATGGGGACGGAATCGCTGACCCTGTTCCTGAGCGATTTCGGCTTTCGCTCGCTTACCGCGGTCGAGCGCAATTTCGTGGCCCAGCTGATGGGCGAGGTCGAACGCTTTGTCGCCGATCCCGGAGAGATCACGATCGAGGCCGCCCTGCCCCCCGGCGGCGTGGTGATCGAGCCCGAGACCTATGGCAGCCCGGCCGAGCTGATCGGGGCGCTGGCGCTGCAGGCGCGCGAGGTGCCGCTGGCGCGGACCGGGCTGGTGCCGGCCTCGGCCATGCAGCTCGAGACGATGAGCGATGCCGACAAGGTGGCGCTGGCCGCGCGCATGATCGCGGGCGACGGCGTGCCGCGCGCGCCGGCGCTGGTGCCGGAACTGCTGGCGGATGTGGTGGAGAGCAGCGGCCCCGAAGCGGCCGAGGCGGCAACGCTGATGGCCCGCGCGCTTGAGGATCGGGATCCGGCGCAGGCCTATCTGCTGGCGCTTGCGGGGGCTGCGAACGATGCACCCGGCGCGGTGGCCCAGCTTGACCGGCTCGAGGCGCGGATGAGCACGCTCGCCGTGCTCGAGGCGCAGCGCGAATTCGCGACCCCGGACTGGGCAGAGGTCTTTGCCATCTCGTCCGATGGTCACGACCCGCGCGAACTGCGGGCGCTGGCGCTGGCGCATCTGACGGGCAAGGGCGCGGCGCGGTCCTATGCGACGGCCTATGTCTATGCGCTCTTGGCCGATGCGGCGGGCGATGTGGGGGCGGCCCCGCTGATCTCCGAAATCGAGGCCCGCTTCGATGGCCGCGGCGAGGAGGTTGCCGAAGCCTGGCGCGATCTGTCCTTCGTGTTGCAGGGCAATGCGATTGCGCTCTGGATGGCCAACGATCTGGGCACCCGCTTCGGGCGCGACTGATCCAACCTCGCGGGGGTGAGGAGGGCGGGGGCGCGCGCAAACGCGCCCCCATCTGCGTTTCCCGTTTGCATCTCCCGATTGCGTCTCCCGTTTGCGCCCCCCGTTTGCGCCAACAGGATTGCGCCGCGTCTCTGCCCGGCCTATCCCCGGCGCAGATGTCACCGCCAGAAAGGGTTGCCCGATGAAGACGACCAGAACCGTGCAGAAGATCCTCAGCCAGTACGAGGGCGAAACCCCCGGCGTGAAGGCCAACCTCGCGCGGATGCTGATGGAGGGGAAGCTGGGCGGCACCGGGCGGATGATCATCCTGCCGGTCGATCAGGGTTTCGAACACGGCCCCGCGCGCAGCTTTGCCGTGAACCCTCCGGCCTATGATCCACATTACCATTACCAGATGGCGGTGGATGCGGGCCTTTCGGCCTATGCCGCCCCCCTCGGGCCGCTGGAAGCGGGCGCCGATACCTTTGCCGGCCAGATCCCGACGATCCTCAAGGTCAACTCGGCCAATTCGCTGATCCCCGGTGCCGCGCCCAAGACCCAGGCGATCACGGCAAGTGTGGATGATGCGCTGCGGCTGGGCTGTTCGGCGATCGGCTTCACGATCTATCCGGGCTCGTCCGCCGCGCTCGACATGTTCTCGGACATTGCCGAGATGCGGCGCGAGGCGGCCTCGGTCGGCATCGCCACGGTGATCTGGTCCTATCCGCGCGGCGAGGATCTGTCGAAAGAGGGCGAGACGGCGATGGATGTGACCGCCTATGCGGCGCATATGGCGGCGCTCTTGGGGGCGCATGTGATCAAGGTGAAGCTCTCGACCGACCACCTGGAACAGGCCGAGGCGAAGAAGGTCTATCAGACGCAGGGCGTCGATATCGCGACCCAGGCCGCGCGGGTGGCGCATTGCGTGCAATCCGCGCTGGGCGGGCGGCGGATCATCGTCTTTTCGGGCGGCGCGGCCAAGGGGGCGGATGCGGTCTATGACGATGCCCGCGCGATCCGCGACGGCGGCGGCAACGGGTCGATCATCGGGCGCAACTGTTTCCAGCGGCCCCGGGCCGAGGCAATGGCGATGCTGGCGCGGCTGGTGGATATCTAAAAGGGGCGTGATTGAGGGGGGGCGCGACTGAGGGGGGTCGCGACTGAGGGGGCTGCGACTGAAGCGGCCGTGACTGAAGCGGGAGCCTGCGTTTTGGGGATTCACAAAGCGATTCGTTTGTGACAGATTCCCCTCAACGCCCGTCAGAGGCGGATGAACGAGGCCCGTGCAGATGTTCCGACGAAATCGCCCCGCGCTTGGGTCCGTGCTCTTTCTGGGCATGATGGTCCTGCTCGGCGCGAATTTCGCCCTGGCCGCGATCAAGGGCAATCACGGCGTCCTGCGGCGGGCCGAGGTCACGGCCGAGGCCCGCCTCCTGACCGAGGACCGCGACGCGATCCTTGCCGAAGTGGCACGGATGGAGAATCTGACCCGCCGGCTGTCGGATGAATACCTTGACCTCGACCTGCTGGACGAACGCGCCCGCGATGTTCTGGGCCTGATCCGCACCGACGAGATCATCATCCGCTGACCTCTCGGGGCCGGAGCCGGAATTTGTCCAAATTCCGGAGCGGGATTTCTTCAAAATCCCGCCCCCCACCGACCGCAAGCGCCCTGCATGTCGGGGCTTGCCCAGCCGGCCGCTGCATGAGACGCTTCTCGCATTCGTGAGAGGAGTACCGATGCGCCCTGTTGTCCTGTTGTCTCTCGCCACGCTTGCCGCCTGCGCCGGCGCCGTCTCCGTGCCCTGCGGCTGCCTTGTGCCGTTGCAATCCAATGGCGAGCTTGCCCTGCGCTTCGACGGCCGCGATCTTGTCTTCGACGAGGGCGCCCGCACGCTCGCGATCGAAGGGACCGTGTCCAACCGCAGCGCCCCTTCGGTGCCGCCCTCGGACCTCAGGCTCGATGCCGCGGGCTTCTACATGCAGGTCGATTTCCCCGGCCCGGATGTCGCCGGGGTCATCACGGAACTCGGCATCGGGCCGGGGCTGGGGGACGCCACGACAGCGGTGGTGCAGGGCTGGCATACGATGCCCGCAACCGGCCCAAGAAGCTTCCAGCTGCGCGAGATCCTGCAATCGGAGGAGGGTTATCGCCTCCGCGGCGGGTTCTCGGCCGAGGTCTGCCTCGACATCGAAGAGCGCAGCGGCTGTCGCCCGGTCACCGGCAATTTCGCCTTCGACGCGGCCGAGATCCCGCCCGGAACCGAATCCCTTGTCCGGCCGCAGGACAGCTGACCCAGCCATGCAGCGGCCGCCCTGCCCGGTTGCCGTTTTCGCCATGGCGCTTCGCGCCGATCTGCGCTAGGAATTAGTTTAAGGCTAAACTATTTCCGCGAAGGGAGGCGCCCATGGCCACGAGGAAAGCCGCAGCCAGGCCCGCAAGCCGGCCCAATGTCTCGGCCGACGAGCTTCTGCACTATTACCGCGAGATGCTGCTGATCCGCCGGTTCGAAGAGAAGGCCGGCCAGCTTTACGGCATGGGCCTGATCGGCGGGTTCTGCCATCTCTACATCGGGCAGGAGGCGGTGGTCGTGGGCCTCGAGGCGGCCGCCGAAGAGGGCGACAAGCGCATCACCTCCTATCGCGATCACGGGCATATGCTGGCCTGCGGCATGGATCCCAAGGGGATCATGGCCGAACTGACCGGGCGCGAGGGCGGCTTTTCCAAGGGCAAGGGCGGCTCGATGCACATGTTCTCGAAGGAGCGCCATTTCTACGGCGGCCACGGGATCGTGGCGGCGCAGGTGCCGCTGGGCGCCGGGCTGGCCTTCGCCGACAAGTATCTGGGCAACGGGCGCGTCACCTTCACCTATTTCGGCGATGGCGCCGCCAACCAGGGCCAGGTCTACGAGACCTACAACATGGCGGAGCTCTGGATGCTGCCGGTGATCTTCGTGATCGAGAACAACCAATATGCCATGGGCACCAGCGTGAAGCGCGCGACCGCCTCGCCCTCACTCTGGGAGAGGGGCGCCGCCTACGGGATCGAGGGTGAAGAGGTCGACGGGATGGATGTCCTCGCCGTCAAGGCCGCGGGCGAGCGTGCCGTGGCCCATGCCCGCGGCGGCAAGGGACCTTATATCCTCGAGGTCAAGACCTACCGCTATCGCGGGCATTCCATGTCGGACCCGGCAAAATACCGCACCCGCGAGGAAGTCCAGAAGATGAAGGACGAACGCGACCCGATCGAACAGGTGCGCCAGATGCTGCTGACCGGATCGCATGCCACCGAGGAGGATCTGAAGGCCATCGACCGCGAGATCAAGGAGATCGTGAACGAGGCCGCCGAATTCTCCAAGGAAAGCCCCGAGCCCGCGCTGGACGAGCTCTGGACCGATATCTACGCCTAAGGGAGGCAGACCATGGCAACCGATATCCTGATGCCCGCGCTGTCCCCCACGATGGAGGAAGGCACGCTGGCCAAATGGCTGGTCAAGGAAGGCGACACGGTGAAATCCGGCGACATCCTGGCCGAGATCGAGACCGACAAGGCCACGATGGAGTTCGAGGCCGTCGATGAAGGCGTGATCGGCGAGATCCTCGTCGCCGAGGGCACCGAAGGCGTGAAGGTCAACACCGCCATCGCCACGCTTCTGGCCGAGGGCGAGGAGAAGTCAGAGCGTAGGGTGGGCGAAGCCCACGCGCCCGCACCTTCTGAACCCGCCGAAGCGGCCAGCCCCACGGCCCCCGCCGCCCCCAAACCCACCCCGCAATCCGACGCCACCCCCGACTGGCCCGAAGGCACCGAGACCAGGTCGATGACCGTGCGCGAGGCCCTGCGCGAGGCCATGGCCGAGGAAATGCGCCGCGACGACACGGTCTTCCTCATGGGCGAGGAGGTCGGCGAATACCAGGGCGCCTACAAGGTCAGCCAGGGCCTCCTCGACGAATTCGGCGCCAAGCGCGTCATCGACACGCCGATCACCGAACATGGCTTCACCGGCATCGCCGTCGGCGCGGCCTTCGGCGGCCTGCGCCCGATCGTCGAATTCATGACCTTCAACTTCGCCATGCAGGCGATGGACCAGATCATCAACTCGGCCGCCAAGACGCTTTACATGTCGGGCGGCCAGATGGGCGCGCCGATGGTCTTCCGCGGCCCCAACGGTGCGGCGGCCCGCGTCGGCGCCCAGCACAGCCAGGATTTCGCCGCCTGGTACATGCAGGTGCCGGGGCTCAAGGTCGTGATGCCCTGGTCGGCCGCCGATGCCAAGGGCCTGATGAAGACCGCGATCCGCGATCCCAACCCGGTGATCTTCCTCGAAAACGAGATCATGTACGGCCGCAGCTTCGACGTACCGGTGATGGAGGATTTCACCATCCCCTTCGGCAAGGCCAGGATCGAACGGTCGGGGTCGGACGTCACAATCGTCTCCTTCGGCATCGGCATGACCTATGCGATGGAGGCGGCAGCCAAGCTCGCCGAAGACGGGATCGAGGCCGAGGTCATCAACCTGCGCTCGCTCCGGCCGATGGACACCGCCACGATCCTCGAAAGCGTGAAAAAGACCAACCGCTGCGTCACGGTCGAGGAAGGCTGGCCGCAGGGATCGGTCGGCAGCTACATCTCGTCGGTGATCATGCAGGAGGCCTTCGATTATCTGGATGCCCCTGTCATCACCCTGACCGGCAAGGACGTGCCGATGCCCTATGCGGCCAATCTCGAGAAACTCGCCCTGGTGACGACGGCCGAGGTGATCGAGGCGGTCCGCAAGGTCACCTATCGCTGAGGGGAGGACGCGATGCCCACCGAGATACTCATGCCCGCCCTCTCCCCCACGATGGAGGAGGGCACGCTGGCGAAATGGCTGGTGAAAGAGGGCGACACGGTCAGATCCGGCGACGTCATGGCCGAGATCGAGACCGACAAGGCCACGATGGAATTCGAGGCCGTCGATGAAGGCGTGATCGGCAGGATCCTCGTGGCCGAGGGCACCGAGGGCGTGAAGGTCAACACCGCCATCGCCGTCCTGCTGGAGGAGGGCGAAAGCGCCGCCGACATTCCCGACAGCACCGCCGGGGACAAGGCCAAGGCCGAGGACAAGGCAGAGGCAAAGGCCGAGGCAAATGGCGGTAGGGTGGGTGAAACCCACGCGCCCCCGCCGTCCTCCGCTTCCTCCCCTGCCCCCACAACCCCCGCCGAAAAACCCGACGGCACGCGCCTCTTCGCCTCGCCGCTGGCCCGCCGGATCGCGGCCGACAAGGGCGTGGATCTGGCCGCCCTCACCGGCTCTGGCCCGCGCGGCCGGATCGTCAAGGCCGATGTCGAGGCCGCCAAGCCCGGTGCGCCCAAACCTGCCGCGGCACCAGCGGCTCAGGCCCCCGCCGCCTCCGCCCCCGCGGGCCCAGGCGCCGAGGCGGTGATGAAGCTCTATGCCGACCGCAGCTTCGAAGAGGTCAAGCTCGACGGGATGCGCAAGGTCATCGCCCAGCGGCTGGGCGAGGCCAAGCAGACCATCCCGCATTTCTACCTGCGCCGCGATATCGAGCTTGACGCGCTGCTGGCCTTCCGCGGCCAGCTCAACAAGCAGCTGGACTCGCGCGGGGTGAAGCTTTCGGTCAATGACTTCATCATCAAGGCCTGCGCGCTGGCGCTGCAACAGGTGCCCGAGGCGAATGCCGTCTGGGCAGGCGACCGGATCCTGAAGCTCAAACCCTCGGATGTGGCCGTGGCCGTGGCGATCGAGGGCGGGCTCTTCACGCCGGTCCTGAAAGATGCCGAGCACAAGAGCCTCTCCGCGCTTTCGGCCGAGATGAAGGATCTGGCCAGACGCGCCCGCGACCGCAAGCTTGCGCCGCATGAATACCAGGGCGGATCCTTCGCCATCTCGAACCTCGGCATGTTCGGGATCGACAATTTCGACGCGGTCATCAACCCGCCGCATGGCGCGATCCTGGCCGTGGGCGCGGGCGTGCAGAAGCCGGTGGTCAAGGATGGCGCGGTGAGCGTGGCGACGGTGATGTCGGTCACGCTTTCGGTCGATCACCGGGTGATCGACGGGGCGCTGGGGGCCGAGCTTCTGACCGCGATCAAGGACAACCTTGAAAACCCGATGGCCATGCTGGCCTGACCCTCCGCCCGGCCCGCCTGCGACAAAGCCCCGCGCCACAACGCGGGGCTTTTTCATGCCCGCTTGATCTGGCGCAAGGCCGGCGGTCCCCGCCCCGGTCAGGGAGGGGTGACACCAACCGGAGCAGATCATGGACTGGAAAGACGAACTCGCCGAGGCAAATCAGAACCTTGCGGCCTATCGGCGCGCGGCCCCCGAGGGGGCGGCGGGCTTCACCGCGATGCACCAGGCGGCGCTGGGGCCGGGGCATCTGGGCACGAAAGAGAAAGACCTGATCAGCATCGCCATCGGCATCGTGCGCCAATGCGTCGATTGCATCGGCTTTCACGTCAAGGCCGCCGTGGCCGCCGGGGCCACGCGGGAGGAAGTGACCGAGGTGGTCACGGTCAGCATGTATATGGGCGGCGGGCCGGCCTATATGTATGGCGTCAAGGCGATCGAGGCCTATGACCAGCTAAGCGGCTAGACCGGTCGCGGCCAGCAGCCGCAACCGTGACCTCAACCGCGGCCGCCTCAGATCCCCTCGTGCAGGATCTGGTCCATCTTGACGGCGGGCTGATCGCAGCCCGCCTCGCCCACGATCCGGGCGGGGACGCCCGCGACCGTCTTGCAGGAGGGCACATCGGCCAGCACCACCGATCCGGCGGCAATGCGCGAGCAATTGCCCACGCTGATATTGCCCAGAACCTTGGCCCCTGCCCCGATCAGCACACCATTGCCGATCTTGGGATGCCGGTCGCCGTCGGATTTGCCGGTCCCGCCCAGCGTGACCGAATGCAGCATCGAGCAATTGTCCCCCACCACGGCGGTTTCGCCGATCACGATGGAATGGGCATGGTCGATCATGATCCCCTTGCCGATCCGCGCGGCGGGGTGGATGTCGACGCCGAAGATCTCGGAGGTGCGCATCTGCACGAAATAGGCCAGATCGTGCCGCCCCTTCTGCCAGAGCCAGTGGCCAAGGCGATAGGATTGCACCGCCTGAAAGCCCTTGAAATACAGAAGCGGCTGCAGATAGCGGTGGCAGGCCGGATCGCGTTCATAGACCGCCACCAGATCGCAGCGCGCGGCTTCGACGATGGCGGGGTCGTCCTGATAGGCCTCGTCCGCGATCTCGCGCAGGATCTGTTCCGACATCTCGCCGGAATTGAGCTTGAGCGAGATGCGATAGGCCAAAGCGCGGTCGAAGGTGGGATGGTGCAGCACGCCGGAATGGATCAGCCCGCCCATCAGCGGCTCATGCGCGATGGCGGCCTCGGCCTCCTGCCGGATGCGGCGCCAGACCGGATCGACCTCGGCGATGTTCTGTTTCGCATATGCCATGGCTGGCCTCCCCTGCTATGGCGATCGCTGATCCGACCGATCCTGCCATAGATAGGGAGGTTTCGCAAAGGTCAAACCCCCGCCGCCCATATTCCGGCCGATATTCCGGCCCATGTTCCGGCCCCGTCTCTTCCCCGTCTCCTGCCCGTCTTCCTGACCGGAGGTCAGTCGCGCGCGCCACTGCGCCAGACCGGCCAGTACGGCGGCAAGCGCCGCGCAATAGTCCGGCCCGGCTGCGCGCGCGGGGCTGCGCGGCAGGCCGATGGTCACGGCGCGCAGGCTGCCGTCGCCATGCTCGGCGTGCAGCCGCCCCAGACGCTTGCGATAGCGATCCGCCAGATCGGCCCGCGCCAGAAGCAGGGCCATCGCCGCCGCCCGCTGGCCTTGCGGCAGGGCCATCAGAACCCGCGCCGCAAGATCGAGGTCGGAGGGCAGGATCGGGCGCATCAGGGGGGCCTTTCGGGGGTGGCTTCTCGGGCGGGGCTTCTCGGGGGTGGCTTCTCGGGGTGGCCTTCTTGGGCGCGGCTCAGTCGATCTCGACCAGCCGCGCCGGGCCGGGGCCGAATGTATCGGACAGCTGCGCCACCTCGATCCGGAAGGGCGCGGTCACGCCATCCTCCGTCTGCTGCGCCGCGCCGTAGGTATAGGCGGGCTGGCTGACCGTGGCGCTGCGGCGCAGCTCGCCATCCTTGAGCACGCTGACGCGGTAGCGCTCGTTCGCCTCGCCCAGCGGCACATCCTCGGCCCCCCATCCGTCGCCCTCCAGCCGCGTGCGCCGGATCCAGCCCAGCGTCACCGTGCCATTTGGCGCCACCGTCGCGCGCAGATGGCAGACGGAATAGGGGCGCAGGCCCACCCCCTGAAAGGCGCGGGTGGTCTGGCGCCATGTGGGGCTGTCGGTCGGCTGAGCCGCCGGGCCCCAGCGATAGCGCCGCGTCACCCCGCGCGCCGAGGCCGGCAGCGCGATCTGCTCGGGCACCCCGTTCAAAAGCACGAAGCGCGACCCGGCGGGCCAGTCGGCCGGCATCACCCCGTCGGTGCCCGCCTGCCCGCGCAGCCGCAGCCGCAGATCCCAGGTGCGGGGGGCGACAAGCTCGGCCTCGGCGAACTGGAACAGCTCCCAAAGGTCGGATTGCCCGTCCCCGATGGCCGCGAGGTTGCCCCCCGCCAGAAGCCTCTCACGGCTGACGGCGGAAAGCGCGCCCCGCACCAGCCGCACCCGGAGCGCCGGGCCATTGTCCCAAAGCCCCGCCCCGGTGGCGGCCAGCGGCGTCAGCGTCGTGCCCACGACCGAGGCGCGCGGAAAGATCCCGTCGGTGGCATAATCGCTGTCGGTGGCCGAAGACATCAGCGCCACCGGCCCCGGCCAGGGCTGGGCGGCAAAGGCCAGATGCGGCGCGTGCGGCGCCTCGTCCCCGGTCATCAGGGGAAGGTCGAGAAAGACCGCCTGCACCGGAACCGGCGGCACGAAGGGGCGCATGTGCACCGCCTCGTCGGCGGATTCGTGGGGGCGGTAGACCTCTTCCTCGATCCGCACCGCCTCGATCTGGCCGATCTGGCGATCCTCGCGCCGGTCGATGCGCCAGCGGCCCCTCTGGCCGCCAAGGCTGACCACATCGCCCGGCCCCAGATGCGAAAGCGAGGGCGGCAGGGTGAAGCGCGCCTCGTCGCGCGCGACCCGCGCCTCGGCCAGCCAGCGCTCGGCGATCCGCAGCCCCTCGCCGCGGGTCAGCGCCAGCGGCAGATCGGCCTGCGACAGCGGCAGGCCCGGATCGTCGGCCAGCACCGCCTCGGCCCCCGTCACCTCGTAATCGCCATCGGGATCGACGAAGCCGATGCGCACCCGGCCCGTCACCTCGGCCTGCGGCGCGCGGGTGAGGCTCAGCGCCGTCTCGGCCCCCTCTTCCAGCGCGAGGCGGCCTGCCGGCACCTCCTCGGTCAGCCTGCCGTCGCGGGTGGCGAAGACCAGCACGCCGTCCCGTTCCACCGCGTCAAAGCCGTAAGCCAGCATCAAGGGCTGAAGCGCTGCCCGCGCGCTGCCCGGATCGTCGATCCGATAGCCCTTGACCGTGCCCCAAAGGCGCGAGGTGTCGATCCCCGTCACCCCGGCGCGGCGGCAGATTTCGGTCACGACACCGGCGAGCGAGCGGGAACTGGCCCGCCCGGTGATCCAATGGCCGCGCGGATGGTTCGGACCGTCGGCCCAAAGCCCGGTCTGGGCCGGGAATTGCGGATAGGGCCGGGCATCCCAGGTCCAGACATGGGCGCGGCGCATGTCGACCATCCGCCCGCCGTATTCCGAGGACCAGGGATTCGCCTGCGGATCGGCCCAGTGGCGGAACAGCGCCCGCATGTACTGCATCTGGATGAAATCGTCGCGGATGCCGTTCGAATATTTCGGCAGGAAGCTTTCCGAGGATTTCGGATCGAGGAACTTGTTGGGCTCGTTGGTGCCCTTGTCGATGGCCGCACAGCCGATCTCGGTGAACCAGATCGGCTTTGACCGCGGCTCCCAGGCGGTGGGGGTCTCGGAGCGGGTGCCGTTCACCCGGTCGCGGTGCTGGTTCAGCCACCAGCCGCGAATGTCCTTGTAGCGCCAGACCCAGTGCTCGCCCCAGAAATCGCTGATCGGCGTGCGGATCTGGGCGTCCTGCGCCTCGGGTGAGTGATAATACCAGTCGTAGCCCTCGCCGCCTGCGACATTGGCAGTGAGGTAGTCGAGGTTGTAGATCGACCCCGCGCCCGCATCGGCATGGTCGGTCCCGTCGCGCCAGTCCGACAGCGGCATGTAATTGTCGATGCCGATGAAATCGATGGCGGGATCGGCCCAGAGCGGATCGAGGTGAAAGAGCTTGTCGCCGGTGCCGGGCGGTTGATAGCCGTGATATTCCGACCAGTCGGCGGCATAGCTGATCTTGGCGCCCGGCAGGATCGCCTTCACCTCGGCCGCCAGTTGCCGCAGCGCCTGAACGGCGGGAAAGCCGTTTGCGCCCCGGATCTGCGTCACGCCGCGCATTTCCGATCCGATGCAGAAGGCATCCACCCCGCCGGCGGCCGCACAGAGATGCGCGTAATGCAGGATCATCCGGCGGAAGGACCATTCGGAGGGGCCGGAATAGCCCACCGTCTCTCCACTCACCGGGAAATCACCCGGCGCGCAGGCGCCGAAGAAGGTGGCCACCTCGGCATCCGCCGCGGCCGTCTGATCGGGCGAGCCGTCGCGGCCGGGTGCGGCCGAGAGCGTGATCCGCCCCCGCCACGGCAAGGGCGGCTGACCGGTGCCGCCGGTCCAGGGATCGGGCAGCGTGTTGTCGGCCATCTGCTCCATCAGGATGAACGGGTAGAAGACGACCTTCTGCCCGCGTGCCGCCATCTCGCGGATCGCCTCGATCACGGAGGCATCCGAGGGCGTGCCGCCATAGACCGGGCTGCCCTCGATCTGGGGCACAAGCTCGGCCACGCCGCGCGTGACGCCCGAGACGCGCCAGGGCATCTCGTCGCCATCCATCTCGGTCTGTTCGACCTTGGGCTTGATCCGACAATCGCCGCAGCGCAGATCGTCGCCGAACCAGGAGACGACCAGCAGGACCGAGCTGCAATTGGGCAACTCGCCCGTCAACTGTTCCAGCGCGACCTGAAGGTCGGGCTTGTCCTGGGGGGTGCTGATATTGGCGGGGATCGTCTCGCCATAGCCCGAGGTCAGATAGACCGGGCTGGAGGCGAGCGCATATTCCCCGGTGCCGGGGATCAGGGCGACGGCCTGCAGAAGGCGGGCCATGTCCTCGGCGCGTTCGGGGTCTTCCTTCTCGCCGGGGCGGAAGACCTCGAAGCTGAACTGGGGCACCCGGTTGCCGAAACGGCCCAGATCCAGATCCTCGATCACCACATAGGCGGTGCCGCGAAAGGCGGGCACCCGGCCCGCGCCCTCGACCGCCTCGATCAGCGGATCGGGCAGTTGCACGTCCGATCCGCGATAGACCCGCAGGTTGAGGCTGCCGCGCGCGATCTCGACCCCGTCGGCCCAGACGCGGCCGACCCGGGTGATCCGCCCCTCGCAAAGCGCCAACGCAAGGCTGATCGAATAGCTGTATTCGGTCGTCCTGGGCGCACGCCGCGTGCCCTTGCCCCCGCCCGTGGTGGTGGTGCTTTCGACAAAGCGGCTGGACCAGATCACCTGCCCGCCCAGCCGCATCCGGCCATGCACCTGCGCGATCGGCGCGCCTTCGCTGGCGCCGGTCAGTCGGAACCGGTCCATCCGGCCCGTCTCGACCGGGGCGCTGCCCCGGCCCAGAAGCCGCTCGTCGATCGAACGGCCCAGCGCCGCCCCCGCCGCCCGCCCGATGACCGAGGCATGCAGCCCCAGAAGCGACCCGCCGACCGAGCCGCCGATTGCCATGCCCGCCGATGCCAGAACGATGGTCGCCATGCGCGGCCCCCTTTAGGTGAAGCTGAAACAGGCCACGACCCGGCGGGCCCATGGCGTGGACAGGGCGCTTTCGACGACGCCGTGCCCGCTGTAGGAATGGATGAAGGCCGCCCGCGCGCCGGTGGCCGAGAGGATGCCCAGATGCTTGGCCACCGCCCCCTCGCGCATACGGAACAGGATCACGCAGCCGGGCTCTGCTTCGGCCAGAGGGCGCGGGGTCAGGTGACGCGCGGCCGCCTGCCAAAGCGCCTCGGTCCCGGCCACCTCGTCCCAGTCGCGGCTATAGGCGGGAACCTGCGCCGGCTCTGCGCCCCGGACCTCGCGCCAGACGCCGCGGATCAGGCCCAGACAATCGCAGCCCGCCCCCTTGCACGAGGCCTGATGCAGATAGGGCGTGCCGATCCAGCCGCGCGCCACCGCAACTATGGCGGCGGTCATTCCGCCCCACCCGCCGCATCGACATCGCGGCTGGTGGCGGGCACGGCCATCAGCCAATCCTCGCCGGGGATGAAGGGAAAGCCGCGGAAATTGGCGATGTTGTCGAATTTCAGCCGGCAGGTCTCGGCCCGCTTGTCGCAGCCGGCCACCAGCCGGACCGCCTGCCCAGGCTTCACCGGCGCGCGGATCGGCTCCCACAGCTCGACGAGGCGCGCGCCGCCCTGCCCCGCCCGGTCATGCTTGATCAACCCCGAGAGGCCCGCAGCCTTGCCCCCCAGCACCTCGAGCCGGCCCCTTTCGAACCAGCGGTCGGCATAGGCGCCCATCCCGGCAAAGCGAAAGACCCGGTCCTCCTCGACCGCCTGCACCTGACGCTGAAGCGTGAAGAAGTCCTGGTTCAGGTCGAAGCCGCAGTCCGCATCGCCCAGAACCGCCGGACAGACCCGCATATAGGCCCGCCCCATCGGTTGGTTCAGCGCCTCGGTCAGGCTGCGCAGCTCGGCGTGAAAGGCGCCGGCGGCGCGGCGGATCTCTCCTATCGTGCCGCGGAAACGCAGCTGGCGCTGCCCGGGTGCGGCCCAGTTGACCAGCCAGATCCGCACGCCCGCGCCGTCGAAGCGCCCCTCCTCGATCGCGGCATCGGTGATGGCATCGTCGCTGAGAACGCCCATCGCCTCGGTATTGTCGACCGAAAGCCCCGTCGATTGCGACAGCGCCCGCGCCGACATGCCGGTATCGGCGCGAAAGGTCAGGCCGAGGAAGCTCACATCGCGGTCGTGATCGGTAAAGCAATAGCGCTCGCCATCGCGCCGCGTGACTTCCCAGCAGCGGCAGAGCGAGGTGAGGCCGGTTTCCAGATGCCCTTGCAGCGCGGGGTTCATATCCGCACCTCGATGATCGGCACCGAGGGCACATCGCCCGCCCGGAACGAGGCGACCGAGGTCATGATCCGGTCGGTATCAAAGCGCACCGGCACGTCGAATTCGAAACCGGCGGTGATCTCGGCCCCGTTTTCGGGCGGGGCGGCAAAGGTCACGCGGCCGGTGGCGGTGTTCACCGTCCAGTCGATCCCCTCCTGCCGGGGCACGCCGCCGACAGCGACCTTGACGGTGCCCGCGACCGGCTTGGCGATCTCGCGCCGGTAGGAAAACCCGCCCGAGAGGTAGCGCCGCGACAGCTGGAACACGCTGGTCGCATCATCGCCCGTGCCGATCCGCTGATCGCCGGGGCCGACCTCGGCCGAGGGCTTGCAGGATTTGTAGTCGCCCCAGTCCTTCCAGCGAAAGCCGTTCAACTGGCCGCGCCGCGCCTCGAAAAAGGCGATGAGCAGTTCGACATCGTCCAGCGAGCGCAGCCCCAGCCCCGCGTCATAGCGGCGGCGCGAATGGGCCCAGGGGGTGTTGCGCTCTTCATGGCCATTGGCCAGCGTGACGATCTCGGTCCGCCGTTCCGGCCCGCCGACCGACCCGAAGCTGAGCGATGCGGGAAACCGCACCTCGTGAAAGGACATGGCTGACTCCTACCTGTTGCGCTGGCCGCGGCCCATGGCGCGGGCCAGTTCGGCGGCGATCTGGCTTTGGCTGCGCTGGAACCCGCCCACATCGGGCGTGGTGATGTTCATCGTCACATGGACCGGGCCACCGCCGCCGCCCCGCGCCCGCACGCCCAGGGCCCCGTCCGGGCCCCGCGCCAGGGGCAGGATCGCCTCGGGCCCCGCCTCGCCCATCAGGCCAGTGCCGCCGCGCATCGGAAAGGTCATCGGCCCGCTGACCACGCCGCCCTTGGCAAAGGGCATCACCTGCCCCTGGCTGAAGGCCCCGCCCTGCGCAAAGGGCATCAGCCCCGACACGGCGGCATTCAGCCCGCCGGCCAGAAGCCCGCCCAGCTGATCGGTGACGGGGCGCATCGCGGCGGCATAGACGGTATCGACCATCGCCCGGCTGACCGTGCGCAGCGTATCGCTCAGCTTGGCGCCGTCGAAAACCACCCCGTCGATGGCGCGGCGGATGCCGCCGGAAAAACCCCGCTCGAGCGCGCCCAGATCGCGCACCGCCTCGCCCATGCCTTCGCGCAGGTCGCGCAGCTCGGCCGAGAAGGCGGCGGTCATCGCCGTGGCCTCGGCCAGGTCCGTCTCAAGCGCCGCGATCCGATCCGACGATTCGCTCATCTCTCTGCCCCTTGCTTCGTGCCGCCCGCGTCCGGAAAGGCGCGCGCCAGTTCCTCAAGCCGGGCGCGCGCCATCGGCGCCTCGCCCGCATCGCGCCCCAGAAGGAACAGAAGCTCCCCCGGGGTCAGCGCCCAGAATTCCGCGGGCCGCAACCGCAGCCCCCGCATCCCCGCCCGCATCAGGCCCGGCCAGTCCAGCGCGCGCGCGGCCCTGCCCCCGGTCATCCCGGCGTCCCGAAGGCGCGCGCCAGCAAGGCCGCCGCAACCCGCGCCGCCCCCAGCGGGCCGCCCTCGATCTCGGCGGAGAGCAGGTCTTCGGCCCGGCCCTGCCAGCCGCCGCCCCGCAATCCCGCCACGATCAGCGCCAGCACATCCCGGCTCGAGACCGCGCCCCGCTCGAACCGTTCGACCAGATCGACCAGGGTTTCGGCCCCAAGGCCCGCCTCGAGCTCGGCCAGGGCGCCCAGCGTCAGCCGGGCCAGCCGGCGCTCCCCGTCGATGACGATGCCGACCTCGCCCGCGAAAGGATTGCCGCTCACGGATCCTCCTCCGGGTCGCCCTCGCCCTCGCCGTCCCCGTCCCCATCACCATCCCCGTCATCCCCGCCGCCGATCGGATCGTCCTCGGGGTCGATCAGCCCGTCTTCGCCGGGATCGGTGTCGGGATCGGGATCCTCCTCGGGCTCGAAATCCGAACCGACAAGGTCTGACGGATCGGCCGAGGCCTCGAAGGCGAGGAAGCCCAGCTCTCCGGCCGAGGCCAGCGCCAGCTCGTAGGTCGCCTCGCCCCGGATCGCGCCGGCATAGTCGATCGAGGTGATCTGGAACGGCCCCTCGACCGTGCCGAAACTGGGGATGATGACCTGGAACCGCGGCACCTGGCCGTCGAAAAAGATCTGCCGCACGCGTTCGTCGCTGGCCGCATCCTTGAACACGCCCGAGCCCGAGATGCTGGCCGTGCGCACCCCGGCCCCGGCCAGAAGCTCGCGCCAGCCGCCCTGGCTTTCGAGGCTGGTCACATCCACGGTTTCCGCGTTGAAGCTGATGCGCGTGGCGCGCAGCCCCGCCACCGTCTCGAACAGGCCTTCGCCGTTCATGTCGATCTTGACCAAAAGGTCCTTGCCGTTCTGGGCCGCCATCGCTGTGCCTCCGGTATGATTATTGACGGGGGCTAAGCCGCCCCCTGGCTGTCCTCGACAAAGGCGCGGAAGGTCAGCGTGATCTGGCGCATCGCGCCCGCCCCCACCCGCGCCGCCCGCGCCCGCCAGAAATCGAGCCGCACCAGCCGCCCGCGCGCCAGCGCCAGATCGGCATCGACCAGCGCATCCGACACGGCCGCCGCCGCCGCCTTGGCCCCGGCGAAACCGGCGGCCTGGGTCACGATCTCGACGGTGAACTCATGCTCGGCCCCGCCGTGGCTTGCGTCCGAACGGTCGCGCACCACTTCGGGCCCCAGCGTGACGTAGATCGCCGGCAAGGGCCCCGGCGGGGTGGCGTCAAAGACCGCCCCTCCCACCAGTGCCGCCAGCGCCGGATCGCCCGACAGCCGGCCGTAAACCGCCGCCTGCAGCGCCGCCCCCGCCCCATAGCTCATCGCGCGACCTCCTCTTCGGCCAGGCAGGTCAGGAACCGCCCCTCCGGGTCGCGCTCGCTGACCGCGCGGATGCGATAAAGGCGCGCGCCTTCGCGAAAGCGCTGGTCCGGGGCGGGGCGCGCGGCTGATCCCACCGGCGCCGCGCGCACCGTGATGCGATAGCTGCTGGCCGACAGCGCCGCCGAGAGCCCGGCGAAATCCCGCCCCGCGCCGGGGCGGACCTCGGCCCAGAGCACGCCCAGCGCCGTCCAGCCGTGGGCAAAGCCGCCCGCGCCATCGGCCACCCGCTCGGGCGCTTCAAGCATCAGCTTGCGGGTCAGATGCGGCGCCCTCATGCCCCAGCCCCCCCGATCCGCAGCGGGCGGTAGCGCTCGATCAGCGCGGTCACGCCGAAGGGCATGCAGCCCGCCGCCAGCGCGGTTTCCGTCCGGTATTCATAGTAATGCGCCGCCAGCATCAGCACCGCCTGCGCCAGATCGGCGGGCACATCGGCCCAGTCGGCGCCAAACCCCGCGACAAAGGCGATCCGCAGCCCGCCCCCTGTGGGCAACACCGGGAAATGCCAGCCCCGCGGCCGCAGGCAGGGCCGCAGCGCATCCGGCTCCAGCCGCCACAGCGCAGGCTCCAGCGCCGTTTCCGCGCCCGAGGCCTCGACCCGCCAGACCCCCACCACGACCGAGACCGGCGCCACCGGCAGCGGCTGTCCCTCCGGCCCGGCCCAGTCCTTCAGGCGCAGGCCGAACTGGCGCGCGAGAAGCGCCTTGCCGGTGCGCGCCTCGATCGTGGCGATGGCGGCCCGCAGGAACCCCGCGATCAGCCCGTCCTGCAGCCCGTCATCCGAAAACCCGGTTCCGAGCCGCAGATGCTCCTTGAATTGTGCGACCGGCAGGGCGGCCTCCGGCACTGTCGTCTCTTCGACCAGCATCATCCCTTTGCTCCGATACCTCTCCCCCGAAGGGTCGGCAGGGGCCGCCCGGGCCCCCGCCCGCATCATGGGGCCAGGGCCCCACCCGATCAGAACGCCGCGATGCGCAGAAGCTTGATCGCCGCGAAATCGCTCACCGCACCGCCGACGCGCTTGGAGGCGTAGAACAGCACATGCGGCTTGGCCGAGAAGGGATCGCGCAGCACCCGCAGGTCGGGCCGTTCGGCGATGGTGTAGCCGCGGCCGAAGTTGCCGAAGGCCACCGGATAGGCATCCTCGCCGATATCGGGCATGTCCTCGGCGATCAGCACCGGATAGCCCAGAAGGCGCGCCGGCTCTCCGGCGGCGAAACCGTCGGACCAGAGGTAACGCCCGTCGGCATCCTTGAGCTTGCGCACCGTGCCGGCGGTCTTGGAGTTCATCACGAAGCTCGCGCCCGCGCGATATTCCGCACCCAGCGCATAGACCAGATCGACCAGCGGATCGGTGCCGGTGATCGTGCCGGCGTTGCCCGAGATCACATAGCCCAGATTGCCCCAGGACCACAGGTTGTCGGCCACCTTGGCGTAGTCAAGAAAGCCCTTCGGCTTGTCCAGGCCATCGCCGTTGACGAAGGCCGCCGCCTCGGAACGGGCGAATTTCTCGGCGATCCGGCTGGCCAGCCAGGTCTCGATATCGAAGGCGCTGTCATCCAGCAGCCGCTGCGAGGCCTTGGGCAGGGCCGAAAGCTCGTGCAGCGGGATGCTGATCTTCTCGATCACGCCGGTCGTCGTCTCGGTCAGGGCCGCCGTCTCGGTCGCCCAGCCGGCGCCCAGTTCGGCCCGGTCGATCAGCAGGTCGTAAGAGCCCGCATCGACATTCACCACATTGGCCACCGACCGGATCGAGGCGGTCGCCAGAAGCACCGCGCGGATCGTCTCGCTGGTCTGGGGCGAGACGAGGAAACCCCCGTCCCCGGCCACGACCGTGTTCATCGCCTTGCCCTCGAGGTCAAGCGCGCGCAGCCCGTCATCATCGCCCGAGCGCAGATAGGCGGCAAAGGCCTTCTGGTGGGGCACTTCGATCTCCGCCGCGGCGGAAAGCGCAGGGCGGTTGCCTGCGGTCGTCATCTTGCGGTCCAGCTTCATCATCCGGTCTTCCTGCTGTTGAAGTTTTGCCTCAATTCCGGTCGTGAAAGCCCGGAAATCACTCATGAAACCGGCCACTGCCGATTTCAGCTCCACCGCCGGGGACAGATCTTCCCCGGCCCGAGAACGCGTCTCGGTTCTGCTCATCGCACCACCCCTCTCAATGGTCTGAAAACGCGGGCCTATCCCGCTGTCAGCACCGACCTCGCATCGCGAAACGCCTCGGTCAGTTCCCGCAGGACGGCGGCTTCCGCGCCCTCCTCGGCCTTGGCGGCGACCCGCGCCTCGGTCAGCATCGGAAAGGTCACGAGCGAGACCTCCCACAGCTCGACCTCGGCCAGCATCCGCCGCCCGGCATCGTCCTTGCGCGCCTTGAGCGTGCGATAGCCGATCGACAGCCCGTCGATCGCCCCCGCCCCCACAAGCGCCGCCGCCTCGCGGCCCTGCGCCACTTCGGTCAGGATCCGCCCCTTGACCCAAAGGCCGCGCGCATCCTCGCGCACCTCGTCCCAGACGCCGATCGGGCGGGCGGGATCATGCTGCCAGAGCATCTTGACCCGGCCGCCACGCGCCGCCAGCCGCTTGAGCGAGGCCGCATAGGCCCCCGCCTCGACCACGTCACCGCCCTGGTCGCGCGCCCCAAAGACCGAGGCATAGCCCTCGATCAGCGTGCCCTCCGTCACCGTCAGATCCTTGCCCAAAGGGCTGAACTTGTGTTCCAGCATCGTCATTCTTCCTTTCATGCCACCCGGCTCAGGATCGCAAAGACCGCCTGCGCCAGCACAACCGACGCCACGCCATAAACCGCAAGCCAAAGCCGCTTTTCCAACCGTTCCATCGCCGTCTCGATCCGCACCATATGCGCGTTCATCTGCGCGAATTGCAGCGCGGCCAGCTTCTCGTGGCTTTCGATCCGCATCCCCGGCGCGCAGAGGAACGGCGCGCCATAGCCGCGCCGCTCATCGCTCATCCCCCGCCTCCTGCGCCGGCAGGCCCAGAAGCATCCGCTTTTCCGCCTCGCTCAGGAAACTCGCCGCCGCGACCCGCGCCCATTGCGCATCCCGCTCGGCCGAGAGCGCCGGGATCTGGTCCAGATCGGGGCGCAGCTCCAGATGCTCGCCGGTGAAATCCTCCAGCCAGTTGGCCAGCGCGCTCGCCACCCTTGCGGCCAGCGGCAGCACCGTCAGCCGATAGAAGGCCCGGTTGGCCTCCTGGTAATTCGCGTAGGTCGCATCGCCCGGGATGCCCAGGATCATCGGCGGCACCCCGAACGCGACCGAGATCTCGCGCGCCGCCGCCTCCTTGGTCTTCTGGAACTCCATGTCGCTGGGCGAAAATCCCATCGGCTTCCAGTCAAGACCGCCTTCCAGCAGCATCGGCCGGCCCGCATTGCGCGCGCCCTGATGCTGGCTCTCCATCTCGGCCACCAGCCGGTCGTATTGATCCTGGCTCAGCCCCACCTGCCCGTCGGCCCCGCGATAGACGATGGCCCCCGAAGGCCGCGCCGCATTGTCCAGCAGCGCCTTCGACCAGCGCGAGGCGGCGTTGTGCACGTCGATGGCACTTGCCGCCGCCTGCAGCGCGGAAAACCCGTAATGATCGTCCTGGGGATTGAAGCTCTTGATCTGGCAGACCGGCGCCGGCCCCTCGCCCAGGTGGTAGCGATGCTTGCGCCCGCCGACCACATAGTCATAGGCCACCGGCCAGCCGTCCGACCCCGGCACGATCGCCATCCTGTCCGAGCGCAGCACATGCAGCTCGACCGGCAAGCCCTCGTCGGCCACCGCCTCGACATAGCCGTTCCCGGTCAGAAGGATCTGCGAATACAGCGCCTCGAGCAGTTCCGCCCGCCCCTGCACCGGATTGGGCCGCGACAGAAGATCAAGCACCGGATGCGCATCATAGCGCCGCTCGCGGTCCTGCAGGACCAGCGGCAGGGCGGCGGCGGCTTCCGAGATCAGCCGCACCGCGCGAAAGCCCACCGGATTGGCGCTGTAGCCCGCCTTGGTCAGCGACACCACATCGCGCGGCCCCCAGACGACGCGCCCCGCGCCGGCCCAGGCGATCACCCGCCCCGCGGCCGAGGCCTTGGCCTCGGGCACCGCTGCCGCTGCCGCTTCAGACCGTTTCAGAAAGTCGAACATACCCGCTCCTCGATCCCGCCTGCCTGCCCGGCTCAACACCGATGCGGCCAACCTGCCCTGTAAATCCTAAGGCGCTGCGACCCCTGCGCACGCTGCCCCGCAAACCGCGCAACACCCTGCGCAACACCCTGCCCCGGCGCCCTGCCGCGCCCGGCGCCCTGCCCCGCCACGCGCCGCGCCACGCGCCCCGCCCTGGCCCCTGTCAGAGCGCCCGCATCCGCGGCCGGTTCCACAATTGCGACGGGCCGATCATCAGCTCGTGCAGCGCCCAGACCAGCGCATCCACCCGGTCGGGCGATCCCTTGCCCTGATAGCCCTGCAGCGTGATCTGCCCCATCTGGTCCTCAAGCGCGTCCAGCCCGCGCAGATGCTGGACCCGCCCCTGCTCGTAAAGCGCGGCCACCGGCTCGGCCCGCAGCACCTTGCCGCGATGCGCCCTAACGGCGCGGAACGGCACCATCGGATCGACCTGCCGCAGCACCGCCTCGACCAGATCGCCGCCCTGGTTGACCTCGGCCACCACCCTCTCGGCCCCGTGGCGCCGATAGGCCGCGATCACCGCCTCGGCCCATTGCGCGGGCGTCTTGGCCTCGACCGTCGCATCCTCGATCACCCAGGCGCGCCAGTCCTGCGGCGGGCCCTGCATCGTGACACCCGCCACCACGATCCCGCAGGCGTCCGAGCCGCGATGCCCCGTGACCGGCGGATCGACGGCCACGACCACCCGGTCGAACTCCGGCACCGCCTCGGCCTGCGCCTTCGCCAGCATCGCCGTGGTCCAGAGCGCGCCCTCGGCATCGGCCAGAAGCACCCCGTCCAGCTCTTGCCGGCCCTGCCGCGTGCCGGCATAGCGCCGATGCACCTCGGCCAGGAAACTGTCCGACAGATTGGCCCGGTTGGCCTCTGTCGGCGCATGGGTCGTCACCGTGCTTTCATTGGTCAGCAGATCGCGCAGCACGCCCACATTGCGCGGCGTCGTGGTCACGCAGACCTGCGGATGCGCGCCCAGCCGCAGCCCGAACTGGAGCATGTCCCAGGTCTCTTCGGCGCGCTTCCACTTGGCCAGCTCATCCACCCAGGCGCAATCGAACTGCGGCCCCCGCAGGCTTTCGGGATCATGCGCCGAGTACAGCCGCGCCTCGGCCCCATTGGGCCAGACCAGCATCTTGCGCGTGGCGATCCAGGCGGGGCGGCGGTCGGGCGGCGAACAGGCCATGATCCCGCTTTCGCCAAAGACCATCACCTCGCGCGCCTGATCTATCGTCTCGCCCACCAGCCCCACACGCCGCGCCCGGCCCGCATCCAGCGGCCCCGACCCCTCGACCTGGGCGCGCACCCATTCGGCACCGGCCCGCGTCTTGCCCGCGCCGCGCCCGCCCAGGATCACCCAGGCGCGCCAGTCGCCTTCGGGCGGCAGTTGATGCTCGAGCGCCCAGAACTCGAACAGATAGGGCAGCGCGCGCAGCTCCGCCGCACTCAGCCCGTCAAGGAAATCCGTCTGATCGGCAACACTCACGGAGGCGAGAAAGGCGGCACCCGATCTCGTGCCGGATGGCATCGAAATCGATGTCACCGGGGCGGTCTCTTCCGCCCTGCTTTGAAGTCCAATCATACAAACGCGCCTCCGCTTCCAACATGCGCCGAAGCGCCTTTTCAAGTTCCTGATGGGTGTCGGCCACGTCCCGCAGGGCCGCCGCATCCGGCACCACCGATCCGCCCAGCAACTCGCCCAGCCGTTCCCTTGCGGTCACGACCAGTTTCATGCTGTCCCGGATGTAGCTTCGCAGACCTTCCTCCGACTGAGGCCAGGCACTGGTCTCCGTCTCGCTCATGAGCTGTCCCCCGACAGGGCCCAAGGCCCTCACCCTATGTAAGGAAAAAGCGACCTCGGGTTTCCGCCCCGGGGCCGCCACAGTTTTCAACCAAACTGCAGCCACCCTAGCGAAAACGGCACGAAAAGTCAATCCGAACCACATGAGGAGCGGATCGCAAGCTTATGAGTTTGTTATGATATTGTCAGAATGCTTGCGGGCGCCGCGGATCCTTTACAGGGCCTTCCCCCAGCGCCCGCCCGGCTAGTCCTGCCCCGCAGCCTCGCGCGCCGCGGCCTGTTCCGCCTCGATCTCGCGCCAACGCGCCACGTTGCGGTTGTGGTCGTCAAGGTTGGTCGAGAAGGCATGCCCCCCCGTGCCATCGGCCACAAAGAAGATGTATTCCGTCGTATCGGGGTTCAGTGCTGCATTGATGCTGGCCCGCCCGGGATTGGCGATCGGCGTCGGCGGCAGCCCGTCGATGACATAGGTGTTCCACGGCGTCGCCGCCTGCAATTCGCTGCGCAACAGGCCGCGGCCCAGCACCCCTTGCCCATTCGTTACCCCATAGATCACCGTTGGGTCGGTCTGCAGCCGCATCCCCCGCTCGAGCCGGTTGACGAAGACGCTCGACACCTGCCCCCGCTCGTCGGGAACGCTGGTTTCCTTCTCGATGATCGAGGCCAGAATCAGCGCCTCCTCCGGCGAGGCCAGCGGCAGCCCCTCGGCCCGGCCCGCCCATTCCTCGGCCAGGATCCGCGACTGGGCCGATGTCATCCGCGCCAGCAGCGTCTCGACCTGCCCGCCGGGCTGCACGTCATAGCTGTCGGGGGCAAGGCTGCCCTCGGGCGGAAGCTCGGTGATCTCGCCCTGCAGCACATCCAGCGCATTCAGCGCCGTGACCACCTGCCAGACCGTCGTTCCCTCGACCACCTGCACAAGATACTGCGTATCGCCCCGCTGACGCACCGCGAGGTATTCCTCCGTCGGCGCCTCGCTCAGCGGCGAGAAGCGCGACGTCTCGACAAAGCGGCTGGTCTCGGGGTCAAGCTCGCGCACCCGCGCGATCAGATCGGCCACACCGACGGTATAGATCACCTGGGTGCCGCAGGTGCTCGCCCCGCCGCGGGTGATGATATCGACGATCTCGGCCATGCTGGCACCCGGCGGGATCAGGAAACTCCCCTCCTTCAACAGCCGGGTCTTTTCCGTATATTCGGCGCCCGCGCGAAACAGCGTGCCCGACTGGATCGCCCCTTCGGCCGACAGCTCCTCGCTCACCCGGCGCATGTTCGTGCCGCCCGGAACCTGCAGACAGATCGCCTGTTCCAGCGGCCCCTCCGCCGAATAGCGATTGACCCCCCAGGTCACACCGCCCGCCGCCAGAAACAGCAGCAGGATGAACAGATTGAGCGCATTTGCCGCGATGTGTCGCCACATCAGCGCGGCGTCCCGAAGATCACGCTGGCATTGGTTCCGCCAAAGCCGAAGGAATTCGACAAGGCCACGTCGATCCGCCGCTCACGCTTCACCAACGGCGCGAGATCGATCGCGGTCTCGACCGCCGGGGTCTCGAGGTTGATCGTCGGCGGCGCCACCTGATCGCGGATCGCCAGGATCGAGAAGATCGCCTCGATCGCCCCCGCCGCCCCCAGAAGATGCCCCGTCGCGGATTTCGTCGACGACATCGTCACCGTGCCGGCCGCATCGCCCAGCATCCGCTCGACCGCCCCAAGTTCGATCACATCCGCCATGGTCGAGGTGCCATGCGCGTTGATATAGTCGATATCCGCAGGCTCCAGCCCCGCATCCTCAAGGGCCGCCCGCATCGACCGCTCCGCCCCGTCGCCATCCTCGGAAGGCGCGGTGATGTGATAGGCATCGCCCGAAAGCCCATAGCCCAGCACCTCGGCATAGATCTTCGCGCCGCGCGCCTTTGCATGCTCGTATTCCTCAAGCACGACGACGCCCGCGCCCTCCCCCATGACGAACCCGTCGCGATCCGCGTCATAGGGCCGGCTGGCCTTCTCGGGCTCATCCCTGCGCTTGGTCGACAGCGCCTTGCAGGCATTGAACCCCGCGATCCCGATCTCGCAGATCGCCGCCTCCGCGCCGCCCGCCACCATCACATCGGCCGACCCGTATTTGATCAGCCGCGCCGCATCACCAATGGCATGCGCCCCCGTGGAACAGGCCGTGACGACCGAATGATTGGGCCCCTTGAACCCGTAGCGGATCGAGACCTGGCCCGAGATCAGGTTGATCAGCGCGCCCGGAATGAAGAAGGGCGAGACGCGCCGCGCGCCCTTGTCGCGGATCAGCAGCGTCGTCTCTTCGATCGACTTCAGCCCGCCGATCCCCGAGCCGATCATCACCCCGGTGCGCCGCTGCCCCTCCTCGTCTTCGGGCATCCAGCCCGAATCCTCGACCGCCTGCTGCGCGGCGGCCACGCCGAACAGGATGAAGTCATCGACCTTGCGCTGCTCTTTCGGCTCCATGTAGCGGTCGGCATCGAAGGTGCCGTCACTGCCATCGCCGCGCTTCACCTCGCAGGCGTAATCCGTGGGCAGATGACTCGCGTCGAAGGCGGTGATCTTGCCCGCGCCCGACCGCCCGGCCAGCAACCGCGCCCAGCTTTCCTCGACCCCGTCCGCCAAAGGCGTGACAAGACCCAGCCCCGTTACAACCACTCGCCGCATCACGCGTCCCCCGTCTGATCGCCTGCCCGGTTGCCAGTTCCCTGGCCCATCCGGTTCCCTGCCCGGTTGCCCATCCGTTTGCCTGTCCGGTCGCCTGCCCGTCTGCCTGCCTGCTCACCGGCCATCCGGCGCGCCGCCGCACCGGGCCCGGCCCTCAGCCCTGATAGCTCAGGCGACGCGCGCGGGGCAAGCCCGGCCCCCGACCGCCCCGCGCGACAAGCCGCCTGCGCCCGACCCACACCCCATCGCCAAAGCAAAAAGGGCACCCGAAAGGTGCCCTTTTCATGCCGGGTCACTGCGTTGCGCTTATTGCGCGCCGCTGATGAACTTGACCGCGTCCCCGAAGGTCTGGATCGTCTCGGCCGCGTCATCGGGAATCTCGATCCCGAATTCCTCTTCGAAGGCCATCACCAGCTCGACAGTGTCCAGGCTGTCCGCCCCCAGATCGTCGATGAAAGAGGCATTGTCGACGACCTTGTCCTCTTCCACACCAAGATGTTCCACAACGATCTTGCGCACGCGTTCAGCGACATCGCTCATATTGATCCCTCATGTCCTTGCGGGCGCATCGCCCAACTTCTCATGCCCCTCGGGGCGGCTCGACAGCCCTGTTCCGGGGCCTCGCTGCCCCGGAAAACCATCCCCGGAACAGCAAATCTGTTGGCGCTCATAGCAGAGTTTCCCGGCGAGGCAAACGCTTTCACGCCGCCTCCGCCAGGGCTCAGAGCATCGCCATCCCGCCGTTCACATGCAGCGTGGCCCCGGTCACGTAACCGGCCTCGGGGCTTGCCAGATAAAGGACGGCCGCCGCAATCTCGGTGGCCTCCCCCATCCGGCCCATCGGCACCTGCCCCAGGATCGCGGCCTTCTGCTCCTCGTTCAGCTTGTCGGTCATCGCCGTGGTGATGAAACCGGGTGCCACGCAATTCACCGTCACCCCGCGCGAAGCGACCTCGGCGGCAATCGCCTTGCTCATCCCCACCATCCCGGCCTTCGAGGCGGCATAATTCGCCTGCCCCGGATTGCCCGTGGCCCCCACAACGGACGAGATATTGACGATCCGCCCCCAGCGCGCCTTCATCATGCCCCGGATCGCCCCCTTGCACAGCCGCATCGTGGCGGTGAGGTTCACCTCGATCACCGCGGCCCAATCCTCCTCCGACATCCGCATGAAGAGGTTGTCCCGCGTGATCCCGGCATTGTTCACCAGAATGTCCAGCGCCCCCATCGCCGCCACCGCCTGCCCCGGCAAAGCCGTCACCGCGGCCCCGTCCGACAGATCGCAGGGCAGCACATGAACCCGCTCCCCCAGCTCCGCCGCCAGCGCCTCAAGCGGCGCCACCCGCGTCCCCGAGACGGCGACCACCGCCCCCGCCCCGTGCAGCACCCGCGCCACCTCGGCCCCGATCCCGCCCGAAGCGCCGGTGACCAGCGCGCATTTCCCCGTCAGATCGAACATCCCGAACCCCCTCGCCAGACCCACTCCCTGGCCCTTCTTTTGTTTGCAAATATCCTCGGGGGGAGTCCCGAAGGGACGGGGGGCAGACAGCCCCCCTGCCCGGCCTAGGCCCGCGCCACGCCGATCGCCTCGCGCGCCTCCAGCACATCCTGCGGCGCGCCGATCGCCCGCGTCGCGATCTCCTTGTCGATCCGCCGCACCATGCCCGACAGGGCCTTGCCCGCGCCGATCTCCCAGATCTCGGTCACACCCTGCCCCGCCATCCACAGAACCGATTCCCGCCAGCGCACCGATCCCGTCACCTGTTCGACCAGAAGCGCCCGGATTACCTCGGGGTCGCTCACGGCCTCGGCCCGCACATTCGCCACCAAAGGCACCCGTGGCGCCTGGAAGGTGACACCGGCCAGAGCCTCGGCCATGACCTCGGCTGCGGGCTGCATCAGGGCCGAATGAAAGGGCGCGCTGACCGGCAGCATCACCGCGCGCTTGGCGCCGCGCGCCTTGGCGATCTCCACCGCGCGCGCCACCGCTAGCGCATGGCCCGACAGCACCACCTGCCCCGGATCGTTGTCATTGGCCGCCTGGCAGACCTCGCCCCCCGCCGCCTCCTCGGCGACCTCGACGGCCGCCGCGAAATCCAGCCCCAGAACCGCCGCCATCGCGCCCTCGCCCACCGGCACCGCGGCCTGCATCGCCTCGCCCCGGATCCGCAACAGCCGCGCCGTCTCTGCGATGCCCAGCGCCCCGGCCGCACAAAGCGCGGTATATTCGCCCAGCGAATGCCCGGCGACGAAAGCCGCCGCCTCGATCCCCACGCCCTCGGCCTCGAGCGCACGCATCGCCGCCATCGAGGTGGCCATCAGCGCCGGCTGGGCATTGCGCGTCAGCGTCAGCTCCTCGATCTCGCCGCCCGCGATCAGCGCCGAGAGCTTTTCGCCCAGGGCCTCGTCCACCTCGTCCAGAACCGCCCGCGCCGCCGGATAGGCCTCGGCCAGCGCCATGCCCATGCCGATGGTCTGCGCCCCCTGGCCCGGAAACACGAATGCCCGCATCGCTTGTCCTTTCGAAGGTTCCGTCCCGGTTGTCCTAGCCTTGCCGCCGCCAGTTCACAAGCGCGCCCGCCCTCCGGGGGGCGGGCAGGACAAAGGGCGGTCCCGAAGGACCGCCCGCAGGAAGAGCGCCAGAATGATCGCCCGAACAATCGGCGATGTCAGGATCAGGCGGCTTCCTCGGCCACCGGCTCTTCGGCCGGTTGCCGCAGCGGCAGCCGCGGCCGCACCACCAGATCCACACCCAGCCTGTCGCGCAGCGCCTCAAGCTCGGCCTCGGGCCCGCTCACCACCCGCAGCACCTGCGCGGTATTGCGATAGCGCAGCACAAGTTCCGCATGTCCCGGCGCCAGATCCGAGCGCCGCCCCGGCCCGGCGCGTTCCAGGAACACGCCGCCGATCACGTCAAATCCATAGCGCCCCAGAACGGTCGGCCGGCCGGCGCGGTTGCGCACCACTTCGCGCACCTCGCCCTGGGCCGTGTCGATCTGAAGCTCGGCCAGGCTGCCGCGGCTTGCGAACCACATGCAAAAGACCCCCAGCCCCCCGAGGATCACCGCAGACCCCAGCCGGAACCCCAGCAGATCGGCCTGCGCCAGCTGGCTCGGCAGCACCAGAAGGCCGACCGCCGCGACGATGAACACAAGGCCCAGAATCCAGCTCGCCCCCTGAAACACCACAGTGCCAAGCGACGGCGGACAGGCGCTGCGCACCACATAGCCCCAGTAATGATCCTCGATCGTATAGGGCGCGGCCGGCTGACTGGCCGAGGCGCCTCGATCCCGGCGCATGCTCTTGCGCGCTTCGGGCTGAACCAAGAGGTCGATATCGGAACTCGCGGACATTCTGGTGCCTCCGTTTCGGCTTGCTGCGCTCAACCCTCACGAGCAATCGGGGCAGAACCGGGGCGCCGCCGCGGCAGAGGCATGATGTTTTCACGATTTGTTAAGGAATCGCGCCCCGCGGAGGCCCGGCCCCGCTCGGCCCCGCTCGGCCCCGCTCGGAGCGGCCCTGATCGCCCCGGATCGGCACACCCCCCGGGAGCGCCCCCCGGGAGCGGACCCCCGAAGCGGCCCCCGGAAGTGGCCCCCGAGGCGCGCGCCCGACGCGCCCTCCGACGCGCCCTCCGACGCCCCCACCCGGGCGCGGCCATCTGTCCTGTCGCGGGGGGTCGCCCTGTCCCCAAAGCGGTTTGCCAGCCCCTGCGCCCGGCGGTAGTGTGCCGCGACGAACGGGTCGAAAGTGGGTCAACAGTTCCGCGGGGTCGCAGCCATGCAGATCGTCTTCTACCTCGGGGCAAACTGCACCGACGGCGACCGCCTGCTGCGCTCGCTGATGAAGGATGTCGACAGCCTCGGGCGCGAGGGCGTCGCAGTGCCCGGCCCCGGCCGCTATCGCAAGATCCTGCGCGAGACAATCCAGTCCCTCGGCCCCGGCCCCGCCACCCCCCCCCCCCGCCCCCCCGATGTCCAGGTCGAGGCGGGTGGCGCCCGCCAGAAGCCGGAGCGCGTGGTGATGAGCAATCAGGCCTTCCTGTCCCTGCCCTCGCGGATCTTCGACGGGCGCCAGTTCTATCCGCAGGCCCGCACCAAGCTGGCCGCTCTCGACGCGATCTTCGCCGAGGACGATCTCGAGCTGTGCCTGGCCCTGCGCAACCCCGCAACCTTCATTCCGGCGGCCTGGGAACAGGCCCCGGAACTGGGGTTCGAGGATTTCCTCCACGGCATCGACCCCCGACAGATTCGCTGGTCCGACCTGGTCCTGCGCCTGCGCAACGCCGCGCCCGACGCCCGGCTGACCGTCTGGTGCACCGAGGATACGCTGCTGATCTGGAACAGCCTGCTGCGCCGGCTGGCCGGGCGCGACGGGCCCGGTTTGTCCGGCGCAGCGCCCGGCGGCGAGGGTGGCGCGAACAGAACCCCGACCGAAGCACCCGCCGAACTGATGTCCGGCGCCTGGGACATGCTCGCCACCGCGATGAGCCCCGAGGGGCTGGCGCGGCTCCTGTCCTATGTGAAAAGCCACCCCGGCCAGTCCGAAACCCAGACCCGCCTCGTGATCGGCGCCTTCCTCGACAAATACGCCCTGCCTGAGGAAATCGAACAGGAGATCGACCTGCCCGGCTGGGACATGGCCCTCGTCGAAGAGCTGACCCGCCTCTACGAGGCCGATCTCGCCCTCATCGCCGCGATGGAGGGGGTGGAGTTCATCGCCGCCTGATCACGCCCGAGTGGCCGCGCGCCACAGCACCCCGCTGAAGGCCGGTGCGATGACGGAGGTCCGCAAGGACCCGAGCGCCATCACATGCCCAGCGCGGCCTTGTACATCTCCAGCACGGCCTCTTCCTCGGCGATGTCATCGGCATCGCGCTTGCGCAGGGCGATCACCTTGCGCAGGACCTTGGTGTCATAGCCGCGCCCCTTGGCCTCGGCCATGACCTCCTTCATCTGGTCGGCGATGTCCTTCTTCTCGGCCTCGAGCCGCTCGTAACGTTCGATGAACTGGCGGATTTCCTCACCGGCTGCACTGGACGCCTGCCCAGTCACATCCATGGTCATATCTGCGGGCATGGTGCGCCTCCTGTCGGTCCGGATCGCCTTGCGACCCTCTGCTCGCCCCTCCCTAGCGGCTGGCCCGCGCTGCCGCAAGACTTGCACCCGGGGCAGGACCGGACTAGGGCCGGGCCGGCGGCAGCGGTATCGGGAGCGGCGGATGGAAGCCTTGATCTGGATCGGAGCGGGCGTGACCCTTCTGGGTGTGGCAGGGCTGGGCTGGACCATCGTGAGACTGCTCCGCCTGCGCCGCGCCGGCCTTGCCGACGAGGTGCTGCGCGAAAGACTGGCCCGGGTTCTGCCGGTCAATCTGGGGGCGCTGTTCCTGTCGGTGATCGGCCTTATGCTGGTCGTCCTTGGGATCATGCTGGGCTAAGGGCGGGACCCCGGAAATTCAAAATTTCCGGCCGAGATTTTGGACAAAATCTCGGTCCCCCGGTCCGAGGTCGCGCTCAACCGCCCGACCCGGCGCCTGCCGGACCGGCGGGCGCCCTCTGCGCGAGGGCCGCCGCCGCCCAGCCCCCGCTTTCAAGCGCCGCACGGCGCATCAGGACCGGCGCCTGCCACAGGGGATCCTCGCCCGACCATCGCTCCATGTCGCGCAGAAGGCCCAGCAGCCCCTCCTCCTGCGCCGCCCAGAGCGGGCCACCGCCGCGGGCCGGCCAGCCCAGATGATGCACCCAAAGCGCATCCACCACCGCCGGATCCGGCGCAAGCCCGCGGTCACACAGCTCCGCGCCCTGCCCGGCCACGGCGCCAAGGAAACGGCGCCAGATCAACCGGCCCTCCGCATCGGAAAGCCCCGCTTCGCCCGCGCTCTGCCCCGTTTCGCCCTGCTCCGGTGCCAGCGCCCCCAACCCCGGCACGGCGGCGATACCCTGCCGCAGCGCTACCTCCCGCACCGCTTCCTGTGGATACCCCTGCGCCACGATCGCGGCCACCGCGTCCTCTGCCCCGGACCGCAGCATCGCCGCGAGGCCGCGCCCCTCGACCGTGGCCACCAGCCGCCCCTCTACGCGGCTCAGAAAGGCCGGAACCGCGCGCCTTTCCGCCTCGAAGACATGACGCAGCGCCCGCGCCGCCGGTTCGGACGCCGCCGCAGCGGCCGCCTCCGCCTCGAAGGTCAGGGCGGCGGCGGCGGGCAGGAGCGGGGCCGCCTCGACACAGTCGATCGCCGCGCCTTCGGCCGCAAGCGCGCGCGCCGTCAGGCCCGCACGGCGCCGGGCAACCGCCTCCTGCCAGGATCCGCCCGGGCCGAAGACCCGCCGCTCTGCCATCGCCGGGCGCGGGCCCAGCCCCTCGACCAGCGCCCGGCGCGCGAAAGCCACCGCCACCTCGCGCGCCGGCCCCTCGGTCAGCAGATCGACCAGACCGCAGCCGGCAGCCACCTCTCCCGGGACCGCGCGCCCGCCCAGCAGCATGTCCAGCGCCCGCTCCGCACCGACCCAGCGCGCGAGCCTTTGCCCACCCCCCGCCATCGGCAGAAGCCCGAGGCCGATCTCGGGAAAGCCGATGCGCGCCTGCGCCCCGGCCACACGGTAATGCGCCGCCAGCGCCAGTTCGGCCCCCGCCCCCAGCGCCGGCCCCTGCAGCGCCGCCACGACCGGAACGGGCGCCGCTTCGATCATCCCGCACAGATCGGCCAGCGACCCCGGCCCCTGCCCCTGTCGCCAGTCCAGCTCGCGCAGATCCGCCCCGGCCGAGAAATAGCGCCCCTCGGCCGCCAGAACGAGCGCCTCCAGACCGCGCGCCCCGGCATCGGCCAACAGCGCGCCAAGCTTTGCGCGCAGCTCTGCAACCACCTGACGACGCAGGACATTCGCCGGCGCCGCAGCAAGTGTCAGGATCGCGATCCCCTCGTCCCGCTCGAGCTTGACCTGTGCGTCCATCCTGCCCCCCGTCCTGCGCGGACTATGGCAAGTGGCAAGGCCTCCGCCAAGCCCGTCCGGACGACAGCCGCCGCCCAGGACGCACCAGTCGAGATGCAAGGCCCAGCCGGGACACCCCCCCGGCGCCCGACATCGCCCGAATACGCCCCAATACGCCCGCTCACTCTTCGGGGGGGAAGTCCGGCCAGCCGCCATTTGCCGCGACGGGCCATGCGCGCGACCAGCGCGCCCGGGGTGGCCGCGGCGCCGTCGCCTTGGCCGAGCCGATCTCTCCGGCCACGGCCCGCGCAACCGTTCCGTCATGCGCCAGGGCGGCAATGGCGGCCTGCAGGCGCAGCCGCGTCACCCGCGACAAGGTTGTTTCCGAGGGCGGATCCGACTGCAGCCTTGCTCCGGCGGCACTCCGGCGGGACCAGTCCGCAGCCTTTCCCGCCCCGTTCGCTCCGGTGCCTCTCGAGGAAACGTATTGCGCTTCGCGATCCGGACCCCTGTCCTCGGCTGACTCCTGGTCAACCGATTGAGCCGCTTCCATCCAGACGTGACTGAAATGATCGATCGACATCTGAGGCCCTCCTCGGAACTGTCCCCAGAGTGACAGCTTCCCGGAAAGGGGCCTTGATCCACGTCAACTCACGTCTTTGACATCCACGCAAAACACCTCGTAAAGCCGTTCGAGGATCGGGCCGAGCCGCGGATCGGCAAGCCGGTAGCGGATCGTGCGCCCCTCCCGGTCGCAGGTGACCAGCCCCTCGGCGCGCATCCGCGCCAGCTGCCCCGAGACATAGGACTGGCTGGCCCCCAGCGCGTCTTCAAGCTCGCCCACACAGCGCTCTCCGGGCAGGAGGGCGCAAAGCAGCCTGAGTCGCGCCGGGTTCGCAAGAACCTTAAGCATTTCAGCAGCTTCCGTCGCCGCCCTGTCAAGCGCCTCGGGATCTATCACATTGGGATCCATCGTCATGGCCCTGATGTATCACGGGCGCCATCACATTTCAATCTTGAAATGTTTTCCGGATCCATTATGTCTGGCCGGGTTCGGCGGACCACACAGGTCCGCCGCTCCGGGCAGGGCCCCGGGGATCAGGATCGGGGCCCCCGACGGCCCCCCGAGGAAAAGGGATCGAGATGGAACAGGATTGGCTTTGGGGCCTCGCCGGCGGGGGGCTCATCGGGCTGGCCGGGGCAATCTACCTGCTGGGCAACGGACGAATCATGGGCGCGTCGGGCATCATTGGCGGCCTTGTCGATGGCAGCGCCGGGTCGCAGGCGCGGGAACGGATGTTCTTCGTGGCGGGGCTGTTTCTGGTGCCGGCCATCCTCGTCTATCTGGCCGGCGGGGCCGAGACCAACGTGACCAGCAACCTCGTGGTGCTGGTCGCAGCGGGGCTTCTGGTCGGGATCGGCACGCGGCTGGCCAATGGATGTACCTCGGGTCACGGGGTCTGCGGCATCTCGCGGCTGTCGCTGCGCGGCATGGTGGCGACCGTCTTCTATATCGGTGCGGGCGGGATCGCGATGGTCCTGTTCCGCCATGTTCTGGGGGTGATCTGATGCGCGACCTTCTGGCAGCGCTTTCGGGCGCGATCTTCGGCACCGGCCTGTGGCTGTCGGGCATGACCGACACGACCAAGGTGCAGGGCTGGCTCGACATTTTCGGCCAGTGGGATCCGACGCTGGCCTTCGTCATGGGCGGGGCGATCATCCCGATGACCATCGCATGGGCGCTGACGCGGGGCCGCGCGCCGCTTGTCGGCGGCAGCTTTCCCGCCCCGCCGGAACAGAGGGTCGGGCGCAACCTGGTGATCGGCTCGACCCTGTTCGGCATGGGCTGGGGCCTCTCGGGCCTCTGCCCGGGGCCTTCGGTCGCCTCGCTGTCCTGGGGCGGGATCGGGGGGCTGACCTTCTTCGTGGCGATGCTGGCCGGCATGTGGGCCGCCCCCGCAGTGCGCCAGAGACTCGACACATTCTCGCCCGCAACCTAGGGATAGACCATGGAAATCAGACAGATCACCCCCGATTACGCCGTATCGCCGCAGATCGCGCCCGAGGATATCGGCGCCATCGCCGCGGCGGGGTTCACCACGATCCTGTGTAACCGGCCCGATGCCGAGGTGCCGCCCGAACTGTCGGCGGCCGCCATGCGCGCGGCGGCCGAGGCGGCGGGGCTGCGCTTCGTCGAGAACCCGGTGACGCATCAGACGCTGAACGAGGCGATGGTCGCAGCCCAGAAGGCCGCGATGGAGGGCTCGGCCGGACCGGTTCTGGCCTATTGCGCCTCGGGCACGCGGTCGACCATCGTCTGGTCGCTGGGGCAGGCCGGAACGCTGTCGGCCGACGAGATCATCTCGGCCGCGGCCCGCGCCGGCTATGACATGGAGGGGCTGCGCCCGCGCCTTTCCCTCTGAGAGGCGCCGCCGCGCAAAGCGGCCGCCCGATGCGAAGACCGTGCCGCGCGTCCTGATCGGCGCGCGGCTGCGCTCCCGGTCACTGCCACCAGGCATGACCCTGCCCCGGGCCGCAACAGGCCAGAGGCCACAGCCCCACCGCAACCCCCGGGACAGAGCGCGACGCGGCCCGCGAGAGGCGCGGCAACTGCCCCTCTCCACCCCGAGGCGCGTCACGGCCCTTCACGGCCCACCGCACCGCAAGGCGACAGCGCCGATCCGTGACCCCCGGCCCCATCCGGCCCCCCGTCGCCGCGCCGTTTCAGCCCTGTCCGCTGCCACCTCGGGCAAGGTCGATCTCTTCCGACAGGTCCAGCGATCCGCGTTCGACCGCATCCTGCGAAACGACAAGGCCGTCGCTGCGCCGGCGGCCTGCTCTTGCGGTCGCGGGCATCTCGGCGGGAAAGGGCGCGGCGGGCGGATCCTCGGGCCGCAAGTCATGCGCCACGCTTATCCCGGCGCCACCGGCCCCGGCTGGCCCGGCCTCCACCGCCATGCCCGGTGGCTGGAAGGCCGAGGGCGCCTCGGCCCCAACGGGCCCGGGCGGTGCGGCCTCGCTGGCTGCAGCGTGCGGCTGATCCGGGTCCGAGGACGCGTACCCCTCTCCCTCTGCCCCGGGCCCGGACCCGACCTCGCCCGGCAAACCCGGCAGTGCCGGATCCGCCGCGACGGCCCCGCCCGCAGCCTCCGCAGACCCCTCGGGCCCCGCCGCCACCGGCATCACGCGCGGCACCGCCGGCACCTCGGACATCCGGGCCGCGGCGGGCGATTCGATCCGCACCGCCCGCATCCCCGACATCTGCCCCAGCCGCGCGCGGGCGATGAGCCGGCCGTCCAGCGCCTCGACCTGGACCGAGGCGACCGAGACGCCGGGCAAGGGCAACAGATCGCCGATCCTCAGCGCCTCTGCCCGTTCGATCGGCATGGTCAGCCGGTGCAACACCGCCCGAAGCTCGCTGCGGGCGCCCATCACCGCCGCCTGAAGCCGCGGCTGCCAGCTGTCATCCGCCGCAGGTGCCGGCCCGTCCGTCGCGGCCATCGACCCCGCATCGGGCAGGACCAGCCGCAGGCTGCCCTGCCGTTCCCCGACGCCAAAATCGAGGGTCAGCGCAACCTGACGATAGACCCCCGCCTTCAGGCGCAACCCCACCTCGCGCGCGCCCGTCAGACGGCCGCAGGGCTGCTGGCCCAAGGTCCAGCCCGACAGCGGCGTCGCGGCCGCCTCGAGCGCGATCTGGGCCAGCAGGGTTTCGGCAAACGGTTCGGCCATGGCGTAATCGGCCCGGGTCGGCGGGCGGGGGTCGGCCGGCTGCGGCAGAAGCCGGCCCAGCGTCTGCGCCTCGATCAGGGCAGAGCGGGTATCGGCGTCGATGGCGACGAAACCGGCCGGATCCTCTGCCTCCGGCGGCGCGATGCCCACCAGCAACAGCCCCTCTTCCAGAGCCGGAACCAGCGTGTCGAGTTCCACCTCCTCGACCGAGATGCCCAGAACCGAAAGCTGCAGATCCGCGGCGGTTTCGGCGGCGCGCACCATGGCCTGCCGCAGCGCCCGGGACACAAGCCGGCTGTCGTCCGGCGGCGGCGCGGGTTGGCGCAGAAGCCGCCGCATGAGATCGGCGCCGCCGCCGCCGCCGCCACGGACCGACCCGCCCGAACCACCGGACGCGCCGTCAGCCGCATCACCAGGACCGGCCCCGCCCCCGGCCCTGCCCTCTGTCGCCTCGTCAATCCCGTCCTGCGCCATCCACGCCTGCCCCGCCGGTCAACCTTGCGCCCTTGTCGCACGGTGCCGGTTACCAGCGGGTTGACGGATCAGGCGGCCCGGGCCGAAACGCCGGGCAGCGTCACCCGGAAGGCCGCGCCGCCCTGCCCCGGCAGATAGGCGATGCCGCCGCCCAGCTTGGCCATGATCTCGCGGCAGATCGCCAGCCCCAGCCCCGCCCCCCCGGCCCGCGCCGTATCGGTCAGGCGCGAGAATTTCTCGAAGATCAGCTGCTGGTCCTCCGCCCCGATACCCGTGCCGTTGTCGATGAAATCGACGACGACCCCGTCCTCGAGCCAGCTCACCTCGATCCGCAGCGCGGGCCGGGGCGCGTCGCAGTATTTCTGCGCGTTCGAGATGATGTTGATGAAGACCTGGCTCAGCCGGTCAAGGTCGGTGACCAGCTGCACATCCTCCTCGCTGCGGCGGCGCTGGATCCTGAGCCCCCCCTCGCGCAGCCCCGCCGCCGTCACCGCCCGGTCCAGCAGATCGCGCAGGCTGCCTTCCTGCCGGTTCAGCGTCACATTGCCGTTTTCCAGCACCGAAAGATCCAGCAAATCGTCCAGAAGCCGGGTCAGGCGCATCGCCTCGGTCTGGATGATGCCGGCATATCTGATCCGCTCTTCCTCGCCCAGATCGGCCTCGCGCAGGATCTCGGAGAAGGCGCGGATCGAGGTCATGGGCGTGCGCAATTCGTGGCTGATCTGGCTCAGGAAGGCATCCTTCTGGATCGACAGCTGGGTCAGTTTCTCGTTGGCCTCGCGCAATTGCCGGGCGGTGCGTTCCAGCTCGGCCGATTTCGCCTCGAGCTGGCTGGAATATTCCATGATCTGCGCCGTCTCGTCGGCCACGGCGATCAGATCCTCGACGCTGACATTGGCGCCCTTGGTCAACTGGCTGACCATCGCATGGGCCGTCGCCGCGCCCACCGAGCCGGATAGCTCGCGCTCGAGCCTTGCGATGAAATCGGGTGTCACATCGGGCAGCCAGCCGCTTTTTCCCTGCGCCGCCGCCTCGCGCCGGAACAGGTCCTGCGCTTCGGGCGCGCCAAGGATCCGCTGGGCCATGGTCAGCAGGTCTTCGGCCTCGGCCGCGCTGCGCGCCCAGGTGCGGGTGCCGGCAGAATGTTCGAACACATCGACGAACTGCGCCCCCTGCAGCCGCTCGAGCGGCGTGGGAAAGGTGACGAGCGAGACGAGCAGGAACCCGCCCGTGTTCAGAAGCAGCGACCAGAAGACCGAATGCATCAGGGGATCCAGCCCCTCGATCCCGAAAAGCGCCTGCGGCCGCAGCCAGCCGATGCCAAGCGGCCCCGCCTCGATCACCTCGAGAGGGATCAGCGCACCGGGGCCGAAGCTGGGCAGGAACAGCGTCCAGATCCAGACGGCAAAGCCGATCACAAGCCCGGTCGCGGCCCCGATCCGCGTGGCCCCCCGCCAGAACAGGCCCCCGATCATCGCGGGCAGAATCTGCGCCAGCCCCGCAAAGGCGATCAGCCCGATGGCCGACAACGCCGTGCCCCCGCCCGAAAGCACGAAATAGACATAGCCCAGCCCCAGCACGCCCAGGATCGAAACCCGCCGCGCGATCAGCACCATCGCCCGCACATCGCCGCGAAGGCCCGCCCCCTCGGTCTGCGAGCGCAGCCAGATCGGCACGACGATATGGTTCGACACCATCGTCGCCAGCGCGATGGTCGCCACGATCACCATCGAGGTGGCCGAGGAGAACCCGCCGAGGAAGGACAGCATCGCAAGCCCCCCCTGCCCCTCCTGCAAGGGAATCGTCAGCACGAAGAGGTCGGGATTCGATCCCGCCGGCATGATCGCCAGCCCCACCACGGCGATCGGCACGACAAAGAGGCTCATCAGAAAGACGTAAAGCGGAAAGGCCCAGCTGGCGGTTGCCAGATGATCCTCGTTCTCGTTCTCGACGACCATGACCTGAAACATCCGCGGCAGCGTCAGGAAGGCGGCCGCGGCAAGGAAGGTCAGCCCGACCCAGCGCCCGCCCGACTGGTTCCATTCGGCGATGGGCGAGGCCTCGATCTGCCGCAGGGTCGCGCCGATGCCGCCCGCCAGCCCCCAGACGACGAAGACGCCCACCGCCAGCAGCGCGAAGAGCTTGACCACCGCCTCCACCGCGATGGCCATGACGATGCCGTGGTGGCGTTCGTTGGCGTCCAGGTTGCGGGTGCCGAAAAGGATGGTGAACAGCGCCAGCCCCGCGGCCGACCAGAAGGCGATGGACTGCATCTCGACCGCGTTCCAGCCCGGGCCGGTCTGGCCGGCGAAGGCGGCAAACGACATGGTGATCGACTGCAATTGCAGCGCGATATAGGGCGTGATCCCGGCAATCGCGATCAGCGTGACCAGCACGCCCAGCCCGGTCGATTTGCCATAGCGCGACGAGATCAGGTCGGCGATCGAGGTCACCCGCTGCATCCGCCCGATGCGCACCAGCTTGCGCACCACCCACCACCAGCCGACCATCACCAGCGTCGGCCCCAGATAGATCGTCAGATATTCCAGCCCCGAGCGCGCCGCATAGCCGACCGCGCCGTAAAAGGTCCAGGCGGTGCAATAGATCGACAGCGACAGCGTGTAGATGATCGGCGCCTTCAGCCAGCCGCCCCGCCCCGCCCGCGCGCGCCGTTCGGCCGCATAGGCCACGTAAAAGAGGAAGGCCACATAGCCCAGCGAGACGAGGACCAGCAGGTTGAAGGTCATCCGCGCCCGCCCTCGTCGGGGTCATGCCCGGCCTCGCCCTCTTCGGGCCTCAGCCGGCGCGACAGGACCAGCGCCAGCACGATCAGAACCGCCCAGGCGGCAAAGAGATAGATCAGCGCAAAGGCGTTCGACACACCCGCGCCGCCTTCGGGCAGGGCTGCGGCCCGCGGCCACAGCAGCGGGATCATCACCAGCACAAGCCCCAGGATCGGCAACAGCCGCAGCCCGTCGCGCAGCCGCCTCTGGCGGTAGCTGGCCCGGCCCAGAAAGACCGGCGGAGGCGGGCGGCGCGCCATCGGCCTAGCCGCCGGTCAGAATGCGGACCTGCTCGAGCATTTCGGCATTCGAAAAGGGCTTGGTCATGTAGTGGCTGGCCCCCAGCGCCATCGCAAGATCGCGGTCCCGCGGCTGGCCGCGTGCCGTCAGCATCAACACGGGCAGCGCGGCGGTGGCCGCATCCTCGCGCAGCTCGCGCAGGATCTCGAATCCCGAGCGCCCCGGCAGCATCACATCGAGGATCACAAGATCGGGCGGCAGCGCCCGTACCCGTTCCGCGGCGGTCTGGCCATCGGCATGGGTATGCACGGTCCAGCCGTTGCGCGTCAGGATGAAGCTGATCGCCTCGATGATGTTCGGCTCATCCTCGATCAGAAGGACCCGCCTCCCCATCCATCCCCTCCCCTTGGCCTTGCGCCTTTGCGACGCTTGTTTTTCCGACTATCGGCCCAAAGCGGCGGGCTGTCAAAGACTTGCTCGGAGCGTCGCTCAGGCCGAAGGCGCCTCCCCGGGCGTATCCTCGGGCGTCTCCTCGAGGGCATGGCGGGATGCCTCCTCGGGCATGATGATCGACGGCTCCCGCCGCGCGGCGCAGCGGGGGCGCGGGCAGACCCGGCAGGTCGTCCCGACCGGCAGCGCATCGGCCCCCGCCCCGAACCCGGCCCCTACCCCTACCCCGCCTCCCGCATCGGGCGCCGCCTCCGGCACCACCAGCATCGTCGCCTGCATCACCGGCGGCGCGTCAAAGCCGGGCGGGCCAACCGGCTCGGCAATGGCATAGCAGATCAGCCGCGCCCCGGTCGGACCGGGCAGCCGCACCGCCTGGCGCAACGGGCGGCCGGGCTGGCCCAGCGCCTGAAACAGCGGCCAGAGCGGGCAGGCGGCGGTGGTGCGCGGCAGGGCGAAACCGGCGATCGGCTTCATCACCCAAAGCCCGCCCGCCGCATCCGCCACGGCAAGCCCCGCCTCGGGATGGCCCTGCCCCACCGGCAGGCTGGCCAGCCGGCGCAGGATCTGCGGCAGGGGCCGGGCGAAGCGCTCCGCAAGCCGCGCCGGATCATGCGCCAGGTCGCGCGCCGCCGCCTCGAACGGGGCCAGCGGCAGGGCGCGGGCATCGGCGGCATAGCGCGTCAGCCAGCCCTCGAGCAGCCGCGCGGCGGGGGTGTTCTCCATCCCCGCCATGCCGGCCACGACAGCGGCGCGGGCCTCGGCCTCCTGCCCTTCGGCAACGCCTTCCAGCGCGGCGACATGATACTCCATCGCCTCGAGATAGCGCCCCACCTCGTCAGGGGCCGAGCGGGTGATGCCGCCATCCTCGCCCGGTCGCTGCAGATAGCCCACCAGCGACCGGCTTTGATCGGCAAGCTTGAGGCTGTCTTCATAGATGTTGCGGTGAAACCGCGCCGTCCAATCGGCGTCGAGGCTCGAATCATCCAGCAGGATCGACGAGGTCGAGCGGATCGAGGTGACGGCCGAAATCACCTGATGCAGTGCTGCGGCGAATTCGGGATCATGGGTCAGCCGGTCGGCCAGTTCCGCCACCCGCGCCTCGAGAAGCGCGATCCGCCGGGCCTGGGCCGCCACCAGTTCGGCCCAGCCGGGAAAGCGTCCGGCGAAATCCTCGATCCGGGCCAGTTCGGCGCCCGACCCGGCCGGGGTCGGGCCCTCGGGCGCGGCAGGGGTAGAGGCAGCAGCGGCGGCGCGCAGGGCCTCCATCAGGGTGCTTTCGCTGCCTTCGGTCAGCTGCGCGGGATCCACCTGCAGCTTGCGGGCGATCTCGTGCAGAAGCCGGCCGCCGATCCGGCGGCGGTTATGTTCGATCAGGTTCAGGTAGGAAGGCGAGATCCCGACCATCGCAGCCAGATCCGATTGCCGGATTCCGCGGTCGATCCGGCGGTCTCGGATCCGGCTTCCCGTCAGGGACCGATCGGGCATGGCAAGGCTCTCCGCGAGGTTTACAGCATCACTACACTGCTTTTCCTTGGTTTTTACAATGCTTGACAAGAGTCTTCAGCATTTTCCTCGCATCCCGCCGGACCGCGCAGGCGTCTGTTAACGCCCCGTTAGGGGTTATGCGGCGAAATGCTCGCGGGGGCGCGTGAGAGTAAGAGGATGCAAAGGATGGAGATTGCAACGGCCGGTCTGGCCGCACCACGCCATATTCCCGATCTGCGGCCGGCCGCCGATGCCGCGGCCACGCCGCGCGAAGGCACACCGCCCGCCGCTATGGCCTTTGCCGAGGTGACCCCGCCCAGTTCGGTGCAGGCCGCAAGCATCACCCGCGCGGTGATCGCCACCACGCCCGTCGATCCGGCAAGCCGCCCCGATCCGGCCGAACGCCGCCTCGTGCCCTTCGGGGTCGAGATGCTGCCCCGTGATCTTGACCTCGACCCCGAGGCCGAGGCCGAACCGGAGCCCGATGCCGGCCAGGACGCCGCGCGGCAGGACACCTCCGGGGCCACGTCCGGGGCCACGTCCGAGTCGCCGAATGAAACCGCCTCTGACGAAAGAACCCCGGGCGCGCGGCCCTCGGAGGAGAGAGCAGCGGAACCGCCGCAAGCCGCCGCCGAACGGGCCCGCGCCACGCAGGCACCGGAGACGGAACCGGCAGCCCGGCAGGATGATCGCTCCGAGGCGCAGGACGACCGGCCCGAAGCGGCCTGACCGGCCCGCCGCCGGTTTCCGCTGCCTGTCGCCGCTGTCCCGCGGCGGCCTTCCCGACCCGCCAGCGGGCCGACTGATGCCGACTGGGGGCCGACTAGGGGCCGACTAGGGGCCGACTGGGGGCCGACAGGGGGCCACCGGGCGAATTCATCCTCTGCCGCTTTCAACCCCCGGAACTCTCGCGTATAAGGCCGCAATCCGACCTGCCCCGCCCCTGCCAAGGGGCAGCGGCAGGTCAAGGGCGGCCGGCCCCGTTCAAGGGGGACCGGCTTCGGACCAAGGGGCAACAGGCAGAGGCCAGCAATGAGTGACAAGACATCTCACGACAAGGATGTGAGCTTTATCCGTGCCTTGGCGGAACTTCTGCGTCAGAACGATCTGACCGAACTGCAGGTCAAGCGCGATTATGGCGAGAATGACAGCCTCAATGTCCGCGTCAGCCGCCACACCCAGATCGTGACCGAAGCCGTGCGCGCACCGATCGCCGCCGCCCCGCCCCCGGCCGAAATGTCGATGCCGCCCGCCTCCCCCGCCGCGACCACCGATCCCGTCAACCTGCCCGGCGCCGTCACCTCGCCCATGGTGGGCACCGTCTATCTGCAGCCCGAACCCGGCTCGCCCGCCTTCGTCTCGGTCGGCCAGACGGTCAAGGCCGGCGACACGCTGCTGATCATCGAGGCGATGAAGACGATGAACCAGATCCCCGCCCCCCATGCCGGCACCGTCAAGCGCATCCTGATCGAAGACGGCGCCCCCGTCGAATTCGGCGCCCCCCTGATGATCATCGAATAGGCCGGACGATGTTCGACAAGATCCTGATCGCGAACCGGGGCGAAATCGCCCTGCGCGTCGTGCGCGCCGCGCGCGAGATGGGCGTCCGTTCGGTCGCCGTTCATTCGACGGCGGATGCCGATGCGATGCATGTGCGCATGGCCGACGAGGCGATCTGCATCGGCCCGCCCCCCTCGGCCAGCTCCTACCTGTCCTTCCCCGCCATCATCTCGGCCTGCGAGATCACGGGCGCGCAGGCGATCCATCCGGGCTATGGATTCCTCTCGGAAAACGCGAATTTCGTCCAGATCGTCGAGGATCACGGCCTGACCTTCATCGGCCCCACCGCCGAACATATCCGCATCATGGGCGACAAGATCACCGCCAAGGACACGATGAAGGCCCTTGGTGTGCCCTGCGTCCCCGGCTCGGACGGCGGCGTGCCGACGCTGCCTGACGCCCGCAGGATCGCGGCCGAGATCGGCTATCCCGTCATCATCAAGGCCACCGCCGGCGGCGGCGGGCGCGGCATGAAGGTCGCGCGGAGCGAGGCCGAGATCGACACCGCCTTCCAGACCGCCCGGGCCGAGGCCAAGGCCGCCTTCGGCAATGACGAGGTCTATATCGAGAAATACCTCACCACGCCCCGCCATATCGAGATCCAGGTCTTTGGCGACGGCAAGGGCAATGCCGTCCATCTGGGCGAGCGCGACTGCTCGCTCCAGCGCCGTCACCAGAAGGTGCTGGAAGAGGCGCCCGGCCCCGTCATCACGCCCGAATTGCGCGCCCGCATCGGCAAGGTCTGCGCCGATGCCGTGGCCAAGATCAAATATATCGGCGCAGGCACGATCGAATTCCTGTTCGAGAATGACGAATTCTACTTCATCGAGATGAACACCCGCCTGCAGGTCGAACATCCGGTGACCGAGGCGATCTTCGGCGTGGATCTGGTGCGCGAACAGATCCGCGTGGCCGCCGGCCTGCCGATGTCCTTCGGTCAGGAGGATCTGGTGATCAACGGCCATTCCATCGAAGTGCGGATCAACGCCGAGAAACTGCCCGACTTCGCCCCCCGCCCCGGCAAGATCACCCAGTATCACGCCCCGGGCGGCCTTGGCGTGCGGATGGATTCGGCGCTGTATGACGGCTACCGAATCCCGCCCTATTACGACAGCCTGATCGCCAAGCTGATCGTCCACGGCCGCGACCGGCCCGAGGCGCTGGCCCGGCTCAGCCGTGCATTGGGCGAGCTGATCGTCGATGGCGTGGAAACCACGGTGCCGCTCTTTCATGCGCTGTTGCAGGAAGAGGCGATCCAGACGGGCGAATACAACATCCACTGGCTTGAACATTGGCTTGTGGCCAATGCGCACAAGCTCTGACCCTTGCGGTGGCCGCGTCCCGCGATCCCCTTCGCCTGACGCCTGACCTGCTGCTGGGGGCCTATGCCTCGGGCATCTTTCCGATGTCGGAAAGCCGCGACGATCCCGAGGTCTTCTGGGTCGACCCGGAACGGCGCGGCATCTTTCCGCTGCAGCGGTTCCACATCTCGCGCAGCCTGCGGCGGCGGATCCGGCGCGGCGGTTTCGAGGTGCGGTTCGACACGGCTTTCGAGGCGGTGGTGCGCGCCTGTGCGGACCGGCACGAGACCTGGATCAACGAGACGATCTTTGACCTTTACGCCGCGCTGCACCGGCTGGGCCATGCCCATTCAGCCGAAATCTGGGAGGACGAGACTCTGATCGGCGGGGTCTATGGCGTGACGCTGGGGGCGGCCTTCTTTGGGGAAAGCATGTTCTCGCGCCGCAGGGACGCGTCGAAACTGGCGCTGGCCTGGCTGATCGACCGGCTGCGCGCGGGCGGGTTCATGCTGTTCGACACGCAGTTCCTGACCCCGCATCTGGCCAGCCTCGGCGCGGTCGAGATCAGCCGTGCCGAGTATCGGGCGCTTCTGGCCGAGGCGCTGGAACGCGAGGCGGATTTCGACCGGCAGGGCGCTGTTCCGGCGATGCCGCGGGTCGGCTGAGGCCCCGGCCAGGGCAGTCGGTTCAGGTCAAGCCTGTCAGGATGGCACGGTGCAGCGCAGCGCCCAGACATCGTAGCGCGCATGATCCAGCGCATTCAGCGCCGGCGCCGAGGCGACCATCCAGCCGCGGAACAGCGGCGCCTCCTGCCGGTTCGCGAGCGAAATCTCGAGCAGCATCCAGGCATCCCCCGCAGGATTCCCGCTGGGATAGCGGCATTCCTGCAATGTGACCGAAAGGTTGCCGACAGTGCGGGTCTGGCGCGCCTCGAGCGTCAGATCGGTGACGACGCCGGTGATCTTGTCCAGCACCCGCACCTCGCCCCCGGCCGCGGTGCTGGCCTCCTGCGCGGCAAGCGGAGAGGCGAACAGGGCGAGCGCGAGAATCGCCGAGGCGAGGGACGACCGGCCCGGCCTCATCTCTCGCCCTCGCCGCCGCCTGCCACATATTGCAGCAGCAATTGCAGCAGGCTGACCGCCCCTTGCGTGTCGAGGATCGCGTCGCCATCGGCCAGATTGTCCAGCGACCCGCCGGGCATGATCTCGATATAGGTGCCGCCCAAAAGCCCTTCGGATGCCACGACGGCGGTGCTGTCTTGCGGGATCGGCACGTCACGGGTCAGCTGCATGACGGTATTGGCGCGGAACGTATCGGGATCGAGGCCCATCTGCGTGACGGTGCCGATCCGCACGCCGGCAAGGCGCACATCCGTGCCGACCCTCACCCCCTCGGCCGAGCGGAAACTGGCGCTGACCGCAAGATCGCCCGTGGCGCGGCCAAAGCCGGTCGCCTGCGCCGTATAGGCCAGAAAGCCCAGAGCGACGATCAGCACCAGCGCGCCGACGGCAACCTCGGTCCGGCTTTCGGTCATGTCATGTCACTCGGGCGTCCAGGCCTCGTAATCCTTGCGCTCGGCCGGTTGCGCGCGGCGCAGGGATCCGGCGGGCGCATAGGCCTGGGCGGTGCCGGTCAGGTTCGGCAGATGCGGCTTTTCCCAGGTCTTGCGCGGCAATGGGGCCTTGGTCGGCGGTGCGTCCCAGGTGCGGTGCAGCCAGCCATGCCATTCGGGGGCGACGCGGCTTGCCTCGGCCTCGCCGTTGAAGATGACCCAGCGGCGGCTGTCATCGGCATTGCGATAGAAGACGTTGCCCTGGTCGTCCTCGCCCACCTTTTCGCCCTTCCGCCAGGTGAAAAACTGGGTGTTGAGGGTCTGCCCGTCCCACCATGTGAACACGCGGCTGATCTTCGAGAGAATGCCCATCCAGACGCTCCATCCTACTCAGCCGCTTGTGCCCGAAAGCGGCGCTGAGGTCCAGCAGGGGCGGCGGAATTTTCCAAATTCCGCGAGGCGCGGCGGATGGCCGCGCAGCCCCCCCGGAATTTTGAAAATTCCGGCCTGCCTACGGCAGGCGGGCCGTCACCTCGATCTCGATCCGCATCTGCGGCTCCATGAGCTCTGCCACGAACATCGTCGCCGCCGGCCGGGCGCGGGCAAAGGCCGCGCGGGTCAGGGGCCAGCAGGCCGGGAAATCGGCGCGGTCGGGCAGGATGTAGCGCACCCGCACCACGTGATCGAGCCCCGATCCCGCCTCTTCCAGAACCTTGCCGATCGTCGCCAGGGCATTGCGGCACTGGTCCACCACATCCGCGGGCAGCGTCATCGTCTCATAGTCATATCCGGTGGTTCCGGCGACATGGACAATCCCGTCGGCCACGACCGCCCGCGCATAGCCGATCTCTGCCTCGAAAGGAGACCCCGTCAGGATGTGCCGGACCGCCATCGCCAACCGCCCCCCGGACGCGCCCCCTCAGACCGCCCTTCAGCCTGCCGAGACGGCCCCCTTCTTGGTGGCCACCGGCTCGCCATGGATCATCAGCGGCTTGCCTTCAGAGCCCACCGCCTCTTCGTTCACGACCACTTCGGTCACGCTGTCGAGGCCGGGCAGTTCGAACATCGTGTCAAGCAGGATGTCCTCCATGATCGAGCGCAGGCCCCGCGCGCCGGTCTTGCGTTCGATGGCGCGTTTCGCGATCGCCTTGAGCGCATCTTCGGTGAAGGTCAGCTTCGTGCTCTCAAGCTCGAACAGGCGCTGGTACTGCTTCACAAGCGCGTTCTTGGGTTCGGTCAGGATCGTCACCAGCGCGGCCTCGTCAAGGTCGCTCAGCGTGGCGATCACCGGCAGGCGGCCGACGAATTCCGGGATCAGGCCGAATTTCAGCAGATCCTCGGGCTCGAGATCGGTAAAGATCTCGCCCACGCCGCGTTCGTCAACCTCGCGCACCTGCGCGTTGAAGCCCATGCCCGACCCCTTGGACCGCTGCGCGATGATCCGCTCCAGCCCCGCGAAGGCGCCGCCGCAGATGAAGAGGATATTGGTCGTGTCCACCTGCAGGAATTCCTGCTGCGGATGCTTGCGCCCGCCCTGCGGGGGGACGCTGGCCACGGTGCCTTCCATGATCTTCAGAAGCGCCTGCTGCACCCCCTCGCCCGAGACATCGCGGGTGATCGAAGGGTTGTCGGACTTGCGCGTGATCTTGTCGACCTCGTCGATATAGACGATGCCGCGCTGGGCGCGTTCGACATTGTATTCGCTGGCCTGCAACAGCTTGAGGATGATGTTCTCGACATCCTCGCCGACATAGCCCGCCTCGGTCAGCGTCGTCGCATCGGCCATGGTGAAGGGCACGTCGAGGATGCGCGCCAGCGTCTGCGCCAGCAGCGTCTTGCCGCAGCCGGTGGGGCCGATCAGCAGGATGTTCGACTTGGCCAGTTCGATATCGCCGGATTTCGCGGAATGGTTCAGACGCTTGTAATGGTTGTGCACCGCGACCGAGAGGACGCGCTTGGCATGCATCTGCCCGATCACGTAATCATCCAGCACCGCGCAGATCTCGCGCGGGGTGGGGACGCCGTCGCCGGACTTCAGCCCCGAGGATTTCGTTTCCTCGCGGATGATGTCCATGCACAGCTCGACGCATTCGTCGCAGATGAACACGGTCGGCCCGGCGATCAGCTTGCGCACCTCGTGCTGGCTCTTGCCGCAGAAGCTGCAGTAGAGGGTGTTCTTGCTGTCGCTTCCCGATGATGTCGCCATGTTCGTCCTCTGGCCTGATCCGCGAGGCAGGGCCCCGGGGCGATTGGTCCGGTCTGCCTATGCCGTCACACTAGGGCAGGGCGCAGGGGTCCACAACCAGAAATACCCCTGCGGCCCCTTCACCGGATCGTCAGCTTTCGTCGCCTTCGGCCTTGTCACGACTGACAAGAATGTCATCGATCAGGCCCCAGTCCCTGGCGTCTTCGGGCGACATGAAGTTGTCGCGCTCGAGCGCGGCTTCGACCGTTTCCATGGTCTGACCGGTGTGTTTCACATAGATCTCGTTCAGCCGGTCCTTGAGCTTCTGCGTCTCGCGGGCGTGGATCATGATATCGGTCGCCTGCCCCTGATAGCCGCCCGAGGGCTGGTGCACCATGATCCGGCTGTTGGGCAGCGAGAAGCGCATCCCCTTTTCCCCCGCCGTCAGCAGGAGCGAGCCCATCGAGGCCGCCTGCCCGATCACGAGGGTCGAGACCTTCGGGCGGATATACTGCATCGTGTCGTAGATCGACAGGCCCGAGGTCACGACACCGCCGGGGCTGTTGATATACATCGAGATTTCCTTCTTCGGATTCTCGGCCTCGAGGTGGAGGAGCTGCGCCACGATCAGCTGGCTCATCCCGTCGTGGACCGGGCCCGACAGAAAGATCACGCGTTCCTTCAACAGACGCGAGAAGATGTCATAGGCCCGTTCCCCCCGGCTCGTCTGTTCGACGACCATGGGAACGAGGTTCATGTAATGCTCGACGGGATCACGCATCTTGCTGCCTCTGCTCAACTGATGTGGGTCTTGCCACAGTATCGGTTAAGAGAGTCTTAGTGGCCCGCGGGGGGGGCTTCAAGGGCACCTGCATGGAGGCCGGACTGGGCGCCGAACCGGGCGCTGTTTGCATTGGCCCCAACGGTTGAAAGCCGCCGCGCGCGCGATAGGTGGCGCGCCATGACCGATGCCCCTGCCCTTTCCCCTGCCCTTTGCCCTGCCCTTTGCCCTGCCCCGTTCCCTCCCGCCCGCGCGGCGGCGCTGGAGCGGCTGGCCGCTTTCGCCCCGCGCGCAGGCCGCGATTATGCCGCAGGGCGCAATCACGACCTGCCCGGTCACGCAGATGTGTCGCGCCTGTCGCCCTGGCTGCGGCACCGCCTGATCACCGAGGAAGAGGTGCTGGTCGAAGTGCTGCGCCATCACGGCCCACAGGCTGCCGACAAGTTCATCTCGGAAGTGTTCTGGCGGACCTACTGGAAGGGCTGGCTCGAGCTGCGCCCGGCCGTCTGGGGCCAGTATCGGGCCGGGCTGAGCGCGGCGCTGAACCGGGTGCAGACAGAGGGCGGGCTGCGCCGCGACTGGGCCGCCGCCTGCGAAGGGCGGACGGGGATCGACTGTTTCGATCACTGGGCGCGGGAGCTGGTCGAAACGGGCTATCTGCACAATCACGCGCGGATGTGGTTTGCCTCGATCTGGATCTTTACCCTGCGCCTGCCGTGGGAGCTTGGGGCGGATTACTTCCTGCGCCATCTGCTTGACGGAGATCCGGCGTCGAACACCTTGTCGTGGCGCTGGGTCGGCGGGATCCAGACGCCGGGCAAGACCTATCTGGCGCGGCCCGACAATATCGAACGCTACACCGGCGGCCGGTTCCGACCGACGGGCCTTGCGACCGAGGCCCCGCCGCTGCGCGCCGATCCGGTGCCGAAGCCCCGCCCCCTGCCCCCGGCCGCGCCCGTCCTGCCCGCGCCCGGACAGGTGCTGCTTCTGACCGAAGAGGATCTTTGCCCCGACTGGCTGTTGGACGCAGGCCTGCGCCCGCGGGCCACGGCCACCCTGCTGGCCACGGCCGCGCGCAGCCCGCTCGAGGTGGCCCCGGCGGTGCACGCCTTCGCAGCGGGCGCCATGGCGGATGTGACGGCGCGGCTGGCCGCGCATCTGGGGCCGGTTCAAGAGGTGCAGGGGCCGGAGGAGATCGCCGCTTGGGCCGCCGAACAGGGTGCGGCGCAGGTGGTGACGGCGCATGTCCCGACCGGCCCCGCGGCCGATCATTTGCGCGGGCTGGGCGAGGCGCTGCGCGCGCGCGGGATCGAGCTTGTGACGGTGATGCGCCCGCTTGATGCCGCCGCCTGGCCGCAGGCGACGCATGGCTTCTTTCGCTTCCGCGAGGCGATCCCGGAGCTTCTGGGGCTGGTGCGGGGCTGGCGGCTGATCTGACGCCGGCAACCGCTGCCCCCCCCCGATCAGGGTTCGCGCAGCGCCTCGGACCCGCGATAGAGCGGCTTGGTCAGATATTGCAGCACGGTCTTTTCGCCGGTGTGCAGCTCGACCGCGGCCTGCATGCCGGGGCGGATCTCGATATGGCGCTGACGCTCGGGCAGATCCTCGAGCATGACCGACAGAAGCACCCGGTAATGCGGCGGCAGATCGGCGCGGCGTTCATCGGCGAAGGTATCGGCCGAGATGAAGATCACCTCGCCCGTCAGCGAGCCATAGATCGTGTAGTCATAGGCCGAAAGCTTGATCGTCGCGCGCTGGCCGGCCACCACATTGGCGATATCGGCCGGCCGCACCCGCGCCTCGATGTAAAGCGTGTCATCGGCGGGGATGATCTGGAAGATCTCTTCCCCGGGCCGGATCACGCCGCCGATGGTGACGACATTGACCGAATTCACGATCCCCGCCATCGGCGAGGTCACGACCGTCCGCGCGAGCTGATCCTGCGCCAGCCGCAGGTTCTGGCGCAATGTGTCACGCTCGAGCAGCACCTCGCTCAGGGCTGCGGCGCGCTCCAGATCGGTCGAGGTCACGATCTCGTTCAGGCGGATCTCAGCATCGCCATTGGCCTTGCGCGCGCGGCTGACCTCGATCAGGGCGGCAAAGTCGCGGGCGTATAGATCCTCCATCACCGAAAGCTCGCGGCGGGTCTCGTCCACGATCATCATCGCGCCGTCCAGACGGCTTTGGTAATCGGCCTGCCGTGCGGCCAGAAGCGCGCGCTCAGAGGCCAGGATCGCCGGGTTCATCTGGGCCAGATCGTCGGGCACGACAAAATCCCGCTCGCCCGCGATCTCGGCCTGAAGCCGCAGCATACGGATCTCGGCCGCGGCAAGCTGGGCGGTCAGATCGTCGACAGTGGCGCGGAACTGGGTGTCGCGCAGCCGGGCCAGCACGTCGCCAGCCTGAACGGTATCGCCTTCGCGGACCAGAAGTTCGGTCAGGATGCCGCCCTCAAGGTTCTGCACGATCTGCGGCCGCGCGCCCGAGACGACCTCGCCCTCGGCCTTCACGATCTCATCGAGCGCGGCGAAATGCGCCCAGGACAGGAACACCGCCACCACGGCGCCCACCAGCCAGATGATCAGGCTGGGGCCGCGCGTGCGTTCATGCAGATCCGCCTCGTAAACCGCCATCAGCCCGCCGCCTTCCGATTGGTGAGATGGGCCAGCACCTCTTCGCGCGGGCCATCGACGGCAAGCCGCCCGTTCTGCAGCACCATGACCCGCCCGGCAAGCCCGAGGATCGGCAGGCGGTGCGTCGCGATCACTGCGGTGCGGCCTGCGAGCCAAAGCTCCAGCCGCGCGATCAGCGCCGCCTCGAGCGACTGGTCAAGCGCGGCGGTGGGTTCGTCCAGAAGGCAGATCGCCGGATCCTGCAGCCAGAGCCGCGCCCAGCCGATGCTTTGCTGCTGGCCCACCGAAAGCCCCGCCCCGCCATCGCGGATCGGCAGGTCAAGGCCCTTGGGATGGGCCCGCACATGCGCCCCCAGCCCCGCGAAATCCAGCGCCAGCATCAGCCGGTCGTCATCGCGCTCGAGCAGGGTCATGTTGAGGTTGTCGCGGAGCGTACCGGCGAAAAGCCGCACCTCCTGCCCCAGATACCCGATCGAGCGGCGCAGGTCGCGCGGCATCACCTGCCCGATATCGACCCCGTCGATCATCACCCGTCCGCTGTCGGGCTGATAAAGCCCCGCCATCAGCCGCAGCAGCGTGGACTTGCCCGATCCGTTCTGCCCCAGAACCGCAACCCGCTGGCCCGGCTCGATCACAAGGGCCGCGATGTCGACGCTGCGCTCGCCGTCATCCTCATAGCGATAGACGAGGTCGCGCAGCTCATAGGCGCCGCGCAGCCGGTCGCGGCGCAGATAGGTCCGGCCCTCTTCCTCGTCCTGCGGCGCCTCGGCCACCTGATCAAGCGCGGTCAGCGCCGTCTTGACATTGGACCAGCGCGCCAGCGTGCCGGCCAGCTGCGTCAGCGGCCCCAGCGTGCGCGAGGTCAGGATCCCCACCGCGATGATCGTGCCCACGGTGTAATCGCCCCGGAACACCAGGAAGGTGCCCACGACCACGGCGGCCACATAGGTCGCCTGCTGCACGCCCTGCGCCCAATGGGTCAGCGTGGTGGCGATCTTGCGCTGTTCGCTGGTGGCGACGGCCGAAAGGGCGGTCAGCTCTTCCCAGACGCGGCGGAAGCGATCCTCGCCGCGATGCGACTTGATCGTGTCGCTGTCATAGATGACCTCGTGCAGCAGCCGGGCCGAACGGATCGAGGCGCCCTGCGTGGATTGGGTCAGCGCGATCATCTTCTTTTGCAGAAAGAACGAGGGCACGACCATCAGGATGCCCCCCACCACAAGAACCCACACCACATTGCCGCCGATCGAGGCGACAAGGGCAAGAAACAACAGGATGAAGGGCAGATCGGTCAGCGTGCCGATGGTCGAGGCGGTGAAGAATTCGCGCACCGATCCGAAATCCCGCACTGCGGAGTAAAGCGTCGAGGGCGACTGGTTCTTGCCGCCCGAGCGCATACCCAGCAGCCGGTTCATCAGAAGTTTCTGGATCGAAAGCTCGATCTGGCGGCCGGCATTGTCCATCAGAAGCGCCCGCGCGATGCGCAGCATCGCCTCGAGCAGCATGGCAAGGCCCGCGCCGATGGCCAGCACCCAGAGCGTCGAGATGGATTGATGCGGGATCACCCGGTCATAGACCTGCAGCGCGAAAAGGGCCACGGCCACGGCCAGCATGTTGGCCACGAGCGACCCCAGCGCCACCTCGCCCAGATGCCGGCGCATCCGGCGCATCTCGCCCCAGAACCAATGCGGCTTCTGGCCCTTGACGGCATGGCGCCGGGTCAGTTCGTCGATGCCCACCTTGGCCTCGAGGATCCGGCCCGAGAAATGCGGCAGGAAATCCGACAGGGTCACTTCGGCGCGGTGATCGGCGCAAGAGGCGTCATGGATCGTGATCCGGTCGCCCTCTTGCGACAGGACCAGCACGACCTGGCCCGAGGTCATCTCGGCGATGGCGGGCCAGTTGGCGGGGCCGGGCGTGATCAGCCGGCGGATCGAGCACTGAAGGCCCGCCGATTGCAGCGCGGCCATCACCACTTCGGGCGTGATCTCGCCGCTGCCGGCCAGATCCATCCGCTCCATCAGATCGGCGCGCGACAGTTCGACCCCCAGAAGCGCCGCATAGGCCGAGGCGAGATCGGCGCGTGTCGGGTGGCGGGCGGGCTGGTCCGTGAAGGTCTGTTCCGTGAAGGCCTGTTCCGTGAAGGCGGGCGCAGGCGCGTCTGCCGCAGGGGCGGTCTCGGCGGCGGGAGCGGCCGTCTGCGTCTCGGGCGCGACGGCCTTGGCCGGGCCGGCGGCGCCTGTCGCGGGCTCAGCCGCAGATTGGGGCGCAGGCGCAGCGGAAGCGCCCGCCACGACCTCCGCAGCCGCCTTGCCCGGTTCGATCCGGGTCAGCTTGATGCCCTTCGAGCGGGTCGCGTCGAAAGCGAGGATCGGCCCCTTCATATCCGTTCCCCCTCGACCAGACTGCCCATCATCGCAGCGATCCGAAGTTCCAGCCGCGCGATGCTGTAGCGCAGGTCCGACGCGGCGCGTTCGGCGCGGATCTTGGTTTCGAACACGCCCACGGTTTCGGGCACGCTGCGCTGGCCTGCGCGCTGCTGTTCGGCAAAGACGGCATAGTTGCGCGCCGCATCCTCGGCCAGTTGCCGCGCCTCGCCCTCTTGCCGGCGCAGCGAGGCAAGCTGCCCCTCCATCGCCGCCAGCGCGCGGGCCGCGGCCTCGCGTTCCTGGCCCAGACGGGCCTCGGCGGCGGTTTCCTCGGTGCGGATCGCCTCCATCGCGGCGCCGGTGCCAAGGCCGATCCCGTTGGGTGCCGCCAGCGTGATGCCCAGCCCGTCAACCCCGTCGGCCAGATTGCCGCCGAGCGTCACCCCCGGCAGATAGCCCGCCCGGCGCGCCTGCGAGGCGGCAACGGCGCGGGTGCCCTCGGCCTCGGCCTTCATCACCGACAGGGGTGTGGCGGTCGGCGGGGGGGCGGTGATCGGCGACAGGCCCGTCATGCCCTCGACCGGGCGGGCGGCCATCGCTTGCAATTCGCGCATGGCCGAGGCCGCGGCCTCCTGGTCCGAGGCCATGTCCGAGCGCATCTGATCCTGCCGCTGCAGCACGATCTGCAGATCGGCGCGGTCGGTGATGCCGGCATTGACCCTTTCGGTCATCAAGGTGGCGAAATGGCCCATCTGCTGCATGCCGGCGGCATTGATCGCGGCGCGCGAACGGGCGGCCTCGGCCGTCAGGTAAAGTTCCAGCGCCTCGAGGACGCGGTCATTGCTGTCCTGGGCCAGCGCCACGGCTGCCACCTCGACATCGGCGCGCGCATATTCGCGTTCGGCCTGCCGCTGGCCGTGGTCAAAGATCGCCTGGCTGACCATGATCCCCGCCGCCACAGCCCCCAGCGCATCCAGCGACACGGTGGGGCCCAGCGTCGGCAGCCAGTTCGTCGATTGCGCCTCGGCGCGCAGGGTGGCGGCGCGCAGATCGGCCTCGGCGGCGCGGGTATTGGCGGCCATCACCGCATCGGCCACATCGCGCAGCGGCCCGGGGGCCAGCACCGTGGTGCGGTTCAACAGCCCGTCGATCAGAACCGAGCGGCTGCCATCCTGCATGCGCGCATCCAGTGCAGGCCGCACGCCGTTCAGATTGTTGTCCGAGCGCGACGAGACCTCGTCGCCCAGCCCGCCCTGCCCCGAGCAGGCCGCAACAAGCGACACCGCGCAAAGGGCAAGCACCATGGCCCCCTTCCGCTGTCCATATCCTGACTTGCGCATCATGCCGTTCCGTCCTGACCTGCCGTTTCCGCGAGGGGTCGGAATGGCCGGGGCATCGCATGACGCCGCCCCGGCCACCCTTTCGTCAGGTCACGACGTTGATCTGGTCCTCGATGATGAGCGTCCCGCCATTGTCGCCAAAGCTGTAGACCTCGTAGGTCCGGCCGCTCATCTCGCGCGTCTCGCCCGTCTTCGTCGCACCCAGAGCGGTGACGGTATCATCCGCACCCCCATGGATCGTGAGCAGGTTCGAATGCGCCGCAAGCGCCTCGAGATCGGCCACGGTCAGCGTCAGTTCGCTGTCTTCGGCGAATTGCAGGTCGATGCCCTCGATGTTGAAGGCGGCAAGCCCCGGATTGGTGACGTTGATCGTGTTGGTCAGCGTCTCTTCCAGCAGGAACAGCGTCGAGGTGTTGTTCCCGGAGGCATCGGTCGAGGTGATCACCAGATGCGAGCCGTTCGGGATCGCGCCGGTGAATTCGAAGTTCAGCTCGCCCCGGACCGGGTTGACCCAGGTCTCGTAGCTCACCGAGGACACCGTCCCGTCGCCGTTGATCTGCACGACCTCGATCGGATCATCCGTCACCGCGCTCGAGAAGGACCGCAGCCCGCCCCTTTCGCGCGTCGCACTTTCGATCATCGGCGCCTCGGGCGGCACGGTGTCGACAAGGAAGGTCTCGGTGATCTGCTTGGTGTTGCCGACCCAGTCGGTCGCGTGGATCGTGACCGATGCGGTGTATTCGCCATGCGGGATCTCATGCGCGGCGAAATCGACCGACCAGTTGCCGGCCCCGTCGACCGTGGCCGTCCGGCTGACACCGGCGAAGGTCACGACGACGGTGGAGCCCGCCTCGACCGTGCCGGCCAGGGTGATGCCGTCCGACGCCTCGGCGCGGTTGACGATGTTGTCGCCCTCGACCGGGCGCGACATGTCGAGCCGGTTGACGATCGTGTCGATATGCACGCCATGCGTCAGAACCGAGACGTTGCCGTGAATATCCGTCGCCGTTGCGGTGATCGTCTCGTTGTATTCGGCCGCGCGGACCGCCGAAGAGGGGATGGTGATCTGCCAGATGCCGTTGGCCCCGGCCGTCACGCTGCGCGTCACGCCGCCGAAATCGACCACGACCCTCGAGAAGGCCTCGACCGTGCCCGAAAGCTGAACCCCGTCAGAGGCTTCGACGGCGTTGATGATGTCGTCGCCTTCCACCGGAGTGTTCAGGGTGAAGGGATTTACCATCGTGTCGATGCGCACGTTCTGCATCGTGGTGCCGGTATTGCCGGCCAGATCGGTCGCCGTCACCGTCACGGTCGTGTCGTATTCGCCGCCCGGCAGGCTGCCCGGCGGGAAGATCGCCGTCCAGTTGCCCGAAGCCGTGACCGAAGCCGTCACGGTGACACCGGCCAGCGTGACGATCACGCTCGAGCCGATCTCGACAATGCCGGTCACGGTGATCGTCTGCTGCGATTCCGCGAAGTTGACCACGCCATCGCCACCCACCGGGCCCGAGGTGATGGCCAGCGGATCGACCAGCGTGTCGATGCCGATGGTCCCGAAGGCGGTGGCGCTGTTGCCGGCCGCATCGGTGGCAACCGCCGTCACATTGGCGATGCTTTCGCCCAGCGGGATATCGTTGCGGCTGTAGTCGACGCTCCACTGGCCGCTGGAATTGGCCGTGGTGATCCGCATCGCGCTGCCGAAATAGACGACGACGCGGGCGCCGGCCTCGGCCGTGCCGGTGATCGTCACCCCGTCAAGACGCTCGACATAGTTGATCACACCGTCGCCGGCGACATCATGGGTCCGCACCGTCACGAAGGTTTCGGTGTCGATGACATAGGTGCCCGAGGTCGCGCCGGTGTTGCCGTATTGATCGACAGCCGAAACCTGGGCCGTGACGCTGTATTCGCCGCGGGTGATGCTGCCCGAGGGGATGGTGACGGACCAGTTGGTCCCGGTCACGATGGCGATGTAGGTGATGCCTTCGACCACGACCGTCACCGAGGAACCGGCCTCGGTCTTGCCGGTCAGCTGGATGCCGCCATTGGCCTCGGAGGCATTGACCACACCGTCGCCACCCACCTTGTGGGCATCGAAGGTCACCATCGCTTCGGTATCGACGCTCAGCGTCTCGGTCACGGTGAGGCTCTGGTCGCCCTTGACGATGGTGGCCTCGACCGGGGTCACATAGGTGCCCTCGGGGATCTGATGCGGCGGGAAGGTGACGGTCCAGGTGCCGTCCTCGTTGACCACAGTGCTCTGCGAAGAGCCCTCGACAACCACCGTCACCGTGCCGCCGGGCGTGCCGGTGCCGGTGATGTCGACGCCGCTGTTGCGATCGTCGGAATTGACGACATGGCCCTTGTTGATCGTGCCGGTCAGGATCTCGAGCTCGAGCGGATCGTCACCGCCGCCGCCACCGTTACCGCCGCCACCGCCGCCGTTGCCGTCATCGTCGTCATCGCCGCCGCCGTTGCCGCCGCCGCCATTGCCGTTGCCATCATCGTCGTCGTCACCGCCGCCGTTTCCGCCGCCGCCATTGCCGTCGCCGTCATCGTCGTCGCCGGGATCGCGCGTGTCGTCATCGTCAAGCACGTCCTTCGGCTTGTCGCCGCCCGAACCCAGCGCCGCCGCCCCCGCTCCAAGGCCCAGAAGCCCCAGAAGCGGCAGGCCCAGCATCCCCGGCAGGGCGAAACCGCCCGCCAGCATGCCCACGTCATCATCCTGCGCGGCCGGACCAGAGGCCAGCATCACATCGCTGCCCCGGTCGAAGATGAGCGAGTCGACTGCGCTCCACTTGCCCGAGGAATCCGCCTGGATGTAGTTCGAGTAGTAGAGCCCTGCCCCGCCCTCGACCAGCTGCACTTCGTGCAGGACGCCGTTGGACGAGATGAAGAGATTGGCGATCGGCTGCCCGTTGGCGCCGAAATACCCGTCGACGACGATCACACGCCCGTCGATCAGGGTGATGTGCAGGGCATTGCCCTGACGCATGTAGGATACGATCTGCGCCCTGCTCAGGTTGAGCGAGACATCCGACCCGGCCTGAACGGAGATCGTGGAAGAGGCACCATCGCCCGCCACGGACCCACGCTGCATTGCGCCCGTGCTTCCACGGACAACGAAATCAATCGCTGACATAACTCTGCTCCGCCTCATGCGCTGCCGATTTATTCGACGCGCTTATCATTGGGGCCGAAGCTATCGGGGGGGCAGAGGCTTGGAAAGTGTTTTTTTCGCGGCCGCTTTCCGACCACTCTGGGATTGTTGCATTTTTTGCACGGTCAAGACCTTTCCGCCGCCCCCGCCCCCCTCTTTCACAAGGGCCGCGCAGCGCCGCGACAGGTAGCATTTGCCTAAACGTCCCTGCTGCGGCTAGGCTGGAAGTGTCTTGAATTGAGCGGCGAAAGGACAGGCGATGGCGACACAGAGCAGTGCCGGCCAGAGCAGTGCCGGCAAGACCCGTGGCCGGGCGCGTCAGGCGCCCGATCCTGAGCCCGATCCGGCGCCCGATCCTGCGCCCGATCCTGCTCCGGGTGCGGCCATGGATCCGGGCACCGAAGCGGCCCTGGCCGCCATCCTCGAGGAATTGCGCGCCCTGCGCAGCGAGGTCGATACATTGCGCGCCGCCGCCGCGGCCGAGCCCCAAGCCGGGCTCGCCGAGGACGCCCCCCACGCCTCGGTCCGCGAAAAGCTCCGCGCCGCCGCCAGCGACTTTTCCGAGCGCGGCCACCGCCGGGTCGAGGCGGTCGAGGAGGATTTTCACGAGGCGATGCTGCGCACTGCGGATTTCGTCACCCGCCAGCCCGGCACGGCCATGGGGATGGCGGCGGGCTTCGGCTTCCTGATCGGCCTGATGACGCGGCGCTAGGATGCTGCACGCCCTTGAAATGCGCCTGATGCGGACCGGCCGGGCGCTGGCCCGGGTCTTTGGGCTGACGCTGGTGGCGGCGTTCCTGATGCTGGTGGGGCTGGGGTTCCTGTCGCTGGCGGGCTGGTTCTGGCTCGAGGCGCTGGTCGGCCCGCTTTTCGCAGCATTGATCCTTGCGGGCGGCAACCTTCTGGCCGCCGCTCTGGCGCTGGTTCTGGGCCGCCCAAGGCCCGGCGCAAGCGCGCCGCCCGCGACGCCGGGCAAAGAGCCGCTGCAAGGCAGCGCCGATGCCGCCGTGCCGGCCCTCATGCAGGCCTTCTTCGCCGGTTTCCGCGCAGGCGCTGGCGACCCGCCGGGCCCGTCGCGCTATCCGCCCGACGACCGCCCGCCCCCGGCCGGCTGATCCGTCACGGTGATCCGGCACGGGCGCCGCGGCCCCCCCTCACATGCCGTGATCCAGCGGGACATCCTCGCCCCGCAGCACGAGGTTCAGCGCCGCGCCCAGCATGATCAGATAGGCCGTGATATAAAGCCACATCATCATCGCCACCACCGCGCCGATGGAGCCATAGACCTCGTTGTAGCTGCCGAAATTCGACACATAGAGCGAGAACCCCGCCGAAGCCGCCAGCCACAGCACGATGACCATCACCGCCCCCGGCGTGACCCAGCCCATCCGCACCGCGCCATTGGGGCCAAAGCGATAGAGGATTCCCAGCGCCATCAGCAAGGCGCCAAGCGCCACCAGCCAGCGCACGCCTTCGAGGATCCAGCCGGTCGTGGGCGGCAGGGGCAGAACGGCCAGAAGGATCGGCGCCACGATCACCGCAAACAGCGCCACGATCGCCACCGACAACAGCCACAGCGTCAGCAGGATCGACAGGATCGCATGCCAGAACCCGCCCCGGTTCGGCGTGCCGTGGATCGCATTGATCCCCAGCACCAGCGACGACACCCCCAGCCGCGCCGACCACAGCGCCACCCCCAGCGACAAAACCGTGGTCCAGCCCAGCGCGCCGCCCTGCGCGCCGATCAGGGCCATGACCTGATCGTGCAAAAGCTCGTAGGCATCGGGCGGGATGAATTCCTCCATCAGCTCGAGCTGCTCTTCCACGACCATCGGATCGGCGAAGAGGCCAAAGACCCCGATCAGCGCGGCCAGGGCGGGAAAGACGGCGAAGATCCCGAAAAAGGCGATGCCGGCTGCGATCATGCTCAGATGCGTGCGGTCGGCCAGCGCCAGGACCTGCGAAAAGACCCGCCACCCGCGACCGATGCCGTGCCGCGCGCTGTTCAGGATGGCGTTGCGCAACTGCGGTCTTCCCTGACTGTCCTCATCGCCCTGCCTTGCCAAGACCGGCCCCGAATTGCAACCGCGGCGCGGGCCTGTTGTGCCCTGCAGGAGTTCGATGCAGTCTTGCCCCTGCCGCCGCCACCATCCCGGATCACCCCATGCAAGACCTTTCCCCGCAGATCGACAGCCTTGTCGCCGCGATCGAGGCGCAGCTTGCCCGGCGCGAGCGGGTGCTTGTGGCGCTGGCCGGTGCGCCGGGTTCGGGCAAGTCGACGCAGGCGGCGGGGCTGGCGGAGCGGCTCGCGGCCCGGGGGATTGCGGCGGCCGTCGTGCCGATGGACGGGTTTCACCTCGACAACGCGCTTCTTGACGCGCGCGGCCTGCGGCCCCGCAAGGGCGCGCCCGAAAGCTTTGACGCGGCCGGGTTCCTGCATCTGGTGGGGCGGCTCTGCGAGGGCGGCGAGGTGGTGGTGCCCACCTTCGACCGCGCCCGCGATCTTGCCATCGCCGGGGCCGCCGTGGTCGGGCCCGAGGTGCGGGTCGTCATCCTCGAGGGCAATTACCTGCTGTTCGACGAAGCGCCCTGGCAGGCGCTGGCCGCGCTCTGGGATCTGTCGGTCTGGCTCGAGGTGCCGCTGCCCGAGCTGCGCCTGCGGCTGATCCAGCGCTGGCTTGACCACGGCCTGCACCGGGCGGCGGCCACGGCCCGCGCCGAAGGCAATGACCTTGCCAATGCCCGGCGCGTGCTCGAGCGGCGGTTGCCGGCCGACCTGATCCTGCAAAGCCGGCCACCGCGGGGCGCATAGTCCGGGCGGGCCGGGGCGCTGCCTCTCCGTTACCGCTAACATCCCCGTTGCGGAAGGCGTCAATGCGCCTATGATCACCCCATGCCCGTGACAGCCGCGCCCCACCCGCTTGACCCCGACACGATCCACCGGCTTCTGTCGGCGCGTCATGACGATCCTTTCGCGGTGCTGGGCCCGCACAAGCATGGCCGCGCCACCTGGGTGACGGCCATCGACCCCGGCGCCGAAAGCCTTTCGGCGCTGATCGGGGCGAAGGAACACCCCCTGCCCCGGGTCGAGGGCGGGCTCTTTTGCGGCAAGGTTCCGGGCGGCAAGCCTTACCGCTTGCGCGGGCGTGGCTGGGATGGCGCGGTCTGGGACTATGACGACGCCTATCGCTTTGGCCCGGTCCTCACGGATTTCGACGAATACCTCCTGGGCGAAGGCACCCACCTGCGCCTGTGGGAGGCGCTGGGCGCCCATGTGACCGAACATGAGGGCGCAACCGGCACCCATTTCGCCGTCTGGGCGCCGAATGCCGCCCGCGTCTCGGTTGTCGGCGATTTCAACGCCTGGGACGGCCGCCGCCACCCGATGCGCCGCCGCGGCGGGACAGGCGTGTGGGAGATCTTTGTGCCCGGTGCCACCGAAGGCGCCGCCTACAAATACGAGATCCTCGGCCCCGATGGCGCGCTTCTGCCGCTCAAGGCCGATCCGGTGGGCTTCGGCGCGCAGCACCCGCCCGAAACCGCAAGCGTGGTGCGTGACATCAAGGGCTATGGCTGGCGCGATGCCGGCTGGATGGAGGCGCGCGAACAGGCCAACCGCCGCGATGCGCCGATCTCGATCTACGAGGTGCATCTGGGATCGTGGAAGCGGATCTGGGATCAGGGCGGCCGCCCGCTCTCCTACAAGGAGGCGGCGGAGGATCTGGTTGGCTATGTGCGCGACATGGGCTTCACCCATATCGAGCTGATGCCGGTCAGCGAATATCCGTTCGACGGTTCCTGGGGCTATCAGCCGGTGGGGCTTTACGCCCCCACGATCCGCTTCGGCCCGCCGCATGAATTCCGCGATCTGGTGCAGGCGGCGCATGATGCCGGGATCGGCGTGCTGCTCGACTGGGTGCCCGGCCATTTCCCGACCGATGCGCATGGGCTGGGCCGCTTCGACGGCACGGAGCTTTACGAACATGCCGACCCGCGCGAGGGGTTCCATCAGGACTGGAACACCCTGATCTACAATTACGGCCGGTCGGAAGTGGCCAATTTCCTGACCGCCAATGCGCTTTACTGGCTCGAGGAATTCCACCTCGACGGGCTGCGCGTCGATGCCGTGGCCTCGATGCTCTACCGCGACTATTCCCGCAAGCACGGCGAATGGATCCCCAACCGCGATGGCGGGCGCGAGAATTACGAGGCGATCGACTTTTTCAAGCGGATGAACACGCTTGCCTATGGCAATCACCCCGGGATCATGACGGTGGCCGAGGAATCGACCAGCTTCCCCCGCGTCTCGGCCCCGGTGGATGCGGGCGGGCTTGGGTTTGGCTACAAATGGAACATGGGCTGGATGAACGACACGCTGGATTACATCGAGCGCGATCCGATCCACCGCAAATACCATCACCACCAGATGACCTTCGGCATTCATTACGCGTTTTCCGAGAATTTCATCCTGCCGATCAGCCATGACGAGGTTGTCCACGGCAAGGGCAGCATGATCGAGAAGATGCCCGGCAACTGGTGGGAGAAATGCGCCAACCTCCGCGCTTATTATGGCTTCATGTGGGGCCATCCGGGCAAGAAGCTTCTGTTCATGGGCTGCGAATTCGGCCAGCCCGAGGAATGGAACCACAATGCGCAGGTGAATTGGGATGCCGCCCAGCGCCCCGAACATCAGGGCATCGCGCAGCTGGTGCGCGACCTGAACCGGCTGTACCGCGAAACGCCCGCATTGCATGTGAAGGATTGCGACGGCAGCGGGTTCCAGTGGATTGATGCGACCGATGCCGATGCCTCGCTTTACAGTTTCATCCGGCGCGGGAACGAGGGCGATGCGCCCTGCGTGGTGATCTGCAATTTCACCCCCGTCGAACGCACCGGCCACCGCATCGGCCTGCCCCATGCGGGCCATTGGTCCGAAGTGCTGAACACGGATGCCGGCATCTATGGCGGCGGCGACCGGGGCAATCTGGGCGGCGTGACCGCCACGGTTGAGCCCTGGCAGAGCCAGCCCGCCTCGGCCCTGTTCACGATACCGCCTTTGTCCACGCTGATCTTTCGGCTGGACCACTAACGGGAGGGGAGGCCCGCAGGATGCCGCAGAACAGACGCCTGACACAACGCTCGATGGCCTTCGTGCTGGCCGGCGGTCGCGGCAGCCGGTTGCGCGAACTGACCGACCGACGCGTGAAACCGGCGGTCTATTTCGGCGGCAAGGCGCGGATCATCGACTTTGCGCTGTCGAACACGATGAATTCCGGCATCCGCAAGATCGCGGTCGCCACGCAATACAAGGCCCATTCCCTGATCCGCCATTGCCAGCGCGGCTGGAACTTCTTTCGCGCCGAGCGCAATGAGTTTCTGGATATCCTGCCCGCCTCGCAACGCATGGACGAGGAAAGCTGGTATCGCGGCACGGCCGATGCGGTGACGCAGAATATCGACATCGTCGACAGCTATGGCGTGGATTACATCCTGATCCTTGCGGGCGATCACATCTACAAGATGGATTACGAGGTGATGCTGCGCCAGCATGTGGAGACCGGCGCCGATGTCACCATCGGCTGCCTGACCGTACCCCGGATGGAGGCCACGGCATTCGGCGTCATGGCGACCGACAAGGACGGGCAGATCACCTCATTCCTGGAAAAACCCGCCGATCCGCCCGCAACCCCCGAGGATCCCGACAAGGCGCTGGCCTCGATGGGGATCTATGTCTTCACCTGGAAATTCCTGCGCGAACTGCTTTTGAAGGACAGCGAGGATCCGAATTCCAGCCATGATTTCGGCAATGACCTGATCCCCGATATCGTCAGGAACGGCAAGGCGATGGCGCATCGCTTCGATGTCTCCTGCGTCCGCTCCAGCCCCGAGGCGCCGGCCTATTGGAAGGATGTGGGCACGGTCGATGCCTTCTGGCAGGCCAATATCGACCTGACGGATTTCACCCCCGACCTGAACCTCTGGGACCGCGAATGGCCGATCTGGACCTATTCCGAAAGCGTGCCGCCCGCGAAATTCATTCATGACGAGAATGACCGGCGCGGGGTGGCGATTTCCTCGATGGTGTCGGGGGGCTGCATCATCTCGGGCACCGAGGTGCGCAATTCGCTTTTGTTCACGCAGGTGCAGACGAATTCCTATGCCGTCCTCGATCATGCGGTCGTGCTGCCCTATGTCACCGTCCACCGCCATGCCCGGCTGCGGCGCGTGGTGATCGACCGGGGCGTGACGATCCCGGAAAAGCTGGTGGTGGGCGAGGATCCGGTCGAGGATGCGCGGTTCTTCCGCGTCTCAGAGCGCGGCGTGACGCTGATCACGCAGGCCATGGTCGACAAGTGGTCTGCCGCGCGATGATCCAGGTTCTCTCCGTCACCTCGGAATGCGCGCCGCTGGTCAAGACCGGCGGGCTGGCCGATGTGGCCGGTGCCCTTCCCGGCGCGCTGGCGGCCGAGGGGGTGCGGATGCGGACCCTGCTGCCCGGCTATCCGGCGGTGATGGCGGCCCTCGAGGGCCGCGAGGTGGCGGCCGAGCCTGACCTTTTCGGTGGCCCGGCCCGGGTGCTTGCGGCCGAACATGCGGGGCTTGACCTGCTGGTGCTGGACGCGCCGCATCTTTATGACCGGCCCGGCTCGATCTACCTTGGCCTTGACGGGCGCGACTGGCCCGACAACCCCGAACGCTTCGCCGCCCTGTCATGGATGGCCGCGAAGCTGGCCGTCACGGGGGTCGAGGGTTGGGCGCCGCAGGTCATCCATTGCCATGACTGGCAGGCGGGCCTCGTGCCGGAGTATCTGCATGCGATGGGCGGCACGGGGCATATCGGCAAGACCCGGATCGGCACGGTGCTGACCATCCACAACATCGCCTTCCAGGGCCTGGCCGAACCCTCGCGCCTAGGCACGCTGCGGCTTGATCCCGCGCATTTCACCCGCGAGGGGTTCGAGTTCTGGGGCCGCATCTCGGCGCTGAAGGCGGGGCTCACGGGGGCGGACCGGATCACCACCGTCTCGCCCACCTATGCACGCGAGTTGATGACGGATGCGTTCGGCATGGGCCTTGACGGCGTGATGCGCGACCGGCGCGAGGTGGTGACGGGAATCCTGAACGGCATCGACGAGGATGTCTGGAACCCCGCCACCGACCCCGCGATCAAGCCCTACAAGACGCCCAGGGGCAAGGCCGCCAACAAGAAGCTCTTGCGCGCCGAGCTTGGCCTGCCCGAGGCCGAGGGCCCGCTTTGCGTCGTCGTCTCGCGGCTGACCGAACAGAAGGGCCTCGACCTGCTTCTGGACAGCCTGCCCGACCTCCTGAAACGCGGCGGGCAGCTTGCCCTGCTGGGCTCGGGCGAGGGTTGGCTGGAAGAGGCCTTCCGCAACGCCGCCCGCGATCCGAATGTCGCCGTGACCATCGGCTATGACGAGGCGCTGTCGCACCGGATGATGGCGGGGGGGGATGCGATCCTTGTGCCCTCGCGGTTCGAACCCTGCGGCCTGACCCAGCTTTACGGCCTGCGTTACGGCACGATTCCCGTGGTGGCGCTGACCGGGGGGCTGGCCGACACCGTCATCAACGCCTCGCCCGCAGCACTTGCCGCCGGAGTGGCGACCGGCCTCCAGTTCACCCCCGTCACCGGTGATGCGTTTGCGGCCGCCCTTGCCCAGCTTGCATCCCTACACGCCGACCGCGCGACCTGGGCCCGGCTGCAGGCCAATGCGATGGCCCAGCCTGTGGGCTGGGGCCCCTCGGCCCGCGCCTATGCCGCGCTCTATGCCGGGCTTGCCACGACCTGATGCTCCAGACCCTGCGCATCCTTTCCGGGCGCCCCTACCCGCTTGGCGCGACCTTCGATGGCGAGGGGGTGAATTTCGCCGTCTTCTCGCAGAATGCCACGCGGATCACGCTCTGCCTCTTCGACGAGCGCGGCAACGAGACGCTGCTTCTGGCCCTGCCCGAGCGCGAGGGGCATGTCTGGCACGGCTATATCCCCGGCCTGCGCCCCGGGCAGCAATATGGCTACCGCGCCCACGGCCCTTATCGCCCCGACGAGGGGCACCGCTTCAACCCCCACAAGCTGCTGATCGACCCCTATGCGAAACGCCTCTCCGGCCCGCCCGTCTGGCATGATGCGCTGTTCGGCTATGACATCAGCGCGCGCCACGGCGACCTGACCTTCGACACCCGCGATTCCGCCCGCTTCGCCCCGCGTTCCATCGTCGCCGACCCCAGCTTTGCCTGGGGCGAGGATCGCCCGCCGAACCGGCCGCTAAGCGATACGGTGATCTACGAGGCGCATGTGAAGGGCCTGACGATGGGCCGCAAGGATGTGCCGCACCGGGGCACCTACCTCGGCCTCGCCTCGGACCAGATGCTCGACCATCTGGTGAAACTTGGCGTGACGGCCATCGAGCTGATGCCGGTGCAGGCCTTCCTTGACGACAAGTTCCTGATCGACAAGGGCCTGAGCAATTACTGGGGCTACATGACCCTCGGCTTCTTCGCGCCCGAGCCGCGCTACATGCAGGCCGATGCGATTGCCGAGTTCCAGCACATGGTCCGCCGCCTGCATTCCGCGGGGATCGAGGTGATCCTTGATGTGGTCTATAACCACACGGCCGAGGGCAACCAGATGGGCCCGACGCTGAGCTTCCGGGGGCTGGACAACGCCAGCTACTACCGCCTGGCCGAAACGCCGCGCTACTATATCGACGATACCGGCACGGGGAATACGCTGAACCTCGACCATCCGTTCGTGATGCGGATGGTGATGGATTCACTGCGCTACTGGGTCGAGGTGATGCATGTCGACGGCTTCCGCTTCGACCTTGCCTCGACCATCGCGCGGCGCACCGACGGGTTCGACCGCGACGCGCCGCTTCTGCAGGCGATCCGGCAGGATCCCGTCCTGAGCCGCGTCAAGCTGATCGCCGAGCCCTGGGACGTGGGCCCCGGCGGCTATCAGCTGGGCGCCTTCCCCGCGCCCTTTGCCGAATGGAACGACAAGTATCGCGATCAGGTCCGCGCCTTCTGGCGGGGCGATGCGGGGCTGGTGCGGAAACTTGCCCGGCGCCTTGCCGGATCGGCGCGGCAGTTCGACCATGACGGCCGGCCCGCGACCTCCTCGGTCAATTTCGTCACCTCGCATGACGGCTTCACGCTGATGGATGTCGTCTCTTACGACCGCAAGCACAATCAGGCCAATGGCGAGGGCAACCGCGACGGCCATTCCGACAATTTCACCGACAGCATGGGCTATGAAGGCCCCGCCGAGGATGCCGAGACCTACCTTGCCCGCGCGCAAAGGCGGCGCAACATGCTGGCGACGCTGATGCTCTCGCAGGGCACGCCGATGGTGCTGGCGGGGGACGAGCTGGGCAATTCCCAGGGCGGCAACAACAACGCCTATTGTCAGGACAATCCCATCGGCTGGGTCACCTGGGACGAGGCCGATCCCGAGTTCCTCGAGTTCTGCCGGCAGATCATCGCCTTCCGCCGCCAGCACCCGATCCTGCGGCAGACGCGCTTCCTGCATTCGCAGAGCCGCGCGACGGATGGCAAGGAAGACCTGTTCTGGTGGCGCGCCGATGGCCAGCCGATGACCGAGGCCGACTGGACCAACCCCGGCCTGCACCTGCTTTGCGTCGAGATGCGCACCGCTTCGGGCACGCCGGAATATGCGGTGCTGGAATATGCGATTTTTGCCATCTTCAACGCAGGCCCCGGCGTGACCGTGACCCTGCCCGAAGCGCCGAAGGGGCAGCGCTGGGTGCGCCATCTGGATACCGCAAGCCCCGGCGCCGCAGCCCGGCCCGCGCGGGCGAAAACCGTGGTGCGGGCCAATTCCGTCGTGGCGCTGGTGCTGGAGCCGGCCCCCGAGGGGCGCGACTGACCAAGACCGGCGAGAGGGAGAGAGCCGATGCAGACCCAGACCATCGCCACCACGCCCATCGAGGGGCAAAAGCCCGGCACCTCGGGCCTGCGCAAGAAGACCCGCGTCTTCATGGGGCCGCATTACCTTGAGAATTATGTTCAGGCGATCTTCGACGGGATCGGCGGGGTGGCGGGCAAGAGCCTCGTCCTGGGCGGCGACGGGCGGTATTTCAACGACCGCGCGGCACAGGTGATCCTGCGGATGGCGGCGGCCAATGGGGCGGCGCGGGTGATCGTCGGGCAAGGGGCGCTGCTCTCCACCCCCGCCGCCTCGCACCTGATCCGCAAGCGGGGCACGGATGGCGGGCTGATCCTGTCGGCCAGCCACAACCCCGGCGGGCCTGACGCGGATTTCGGCCTGAAATACAACACCCCCAACGGCGGCCCCGCCCCGGAAGGCGTGACCGACCGGATCTTCGCGGCGACGAAGGCGATCACCGAATATCGCATCCTCGAGGCGCAGGATGTGGACCTGTCCGCCCTGGGCGAGGTGCCATTGGCCGGGATGGTGGTCGAGGTGGTCGACCCCGTCGCCGATTACGCCGCGCTGATGGAGAGCCTTTTCGATTTCGACGCCATCGCCGCGATGATCGCGCGCGGGTTCACCCTGCGGTTCGACGCGATGCACGCCGTCACCGGGCCTTACGCCAAGGCGATCCTCGAGCACCGCCTTGGCGCCGCGCCGGGTTCGGTGATCAATGCCGTGCCCCTGCCCGATTTCGGCGAGGGCCACCCCGACCCCAACCCGATCTGGGCCAGGCCGCTGGTCGATCTGATGATGGGCAACAGCGCCCCCGATTTCGGCGCCGCCAGCGACGGCGACGGCGACCGCAACATGATCCTTGGCCGGGGGATCTATGTCACGCCCTCGGATTCGCTCGCGCTTCTGGCCGCACAGGCCCATCTCGCGCCGGGCTATGCGGGGGGGCTGAAGGGTGTGGCGCGGTCGATGCCCACCTCGGGCGCGGTGGACCGGGTGGCGGCTGCGCTGGGGATCGACTGCTACGAGACGCCGACCGGCTGGAAGTTCTTTGGCAACCTGCTGGATGCCGGCCGCGCCACGCTTTGTGGCGAGGAATCGGCGGGCACCGGGTCGGATCATGTGCGCGAGAAGGACGGGCTTTGGGCGGTGCTCCTGTGGCTCAACATCCTGGCCGCCACGGGCAAGCCGGTGAAGGCTCTGATGGAGGAGCATTGGGCGCGCTTCGGGCGCAACTACTATTCCCGCCACGATTACGAGGATGTCGAGGCCGACCGCGCGAATGCGCTTTACGACGCGCTTCGGGCGAAACTCCCCACCCTGCCCGGCCAGAGCTTCGGCCCGCTCACCATCGAAACGGCGGACGAGTTCAGCTATGACGATCCGGTCGACGGCTCCCATTCCGCAGCACAGGGCCTGCGGATCGGCTTCGCGGGTGGCGCGCGCGTGGTGTTCCGCCTCTCGGGCACCGGCACGGTGGGCGCCACGATCCGCGTCTATCTGGAACGGGTCGAGACCGACCCCGCCCGCCTGACCCTCGACGCAGCCGAGGCGCTGGCCGATGTGGCCGCCGCCGCCGAGGCCATCGCCGGGATCAGGGCGCATACCGGGCGCGAGGGGCCGGACGTCATCACCTGAGCGCCCTCAGGCGTCGCGCGCGGCGATCCAGTCGTGATCGGGGTCGTTGACGAAGCGCCAGTTGCGGCGGGGGCCTGCCATGACGTTGAGGTAATACATCTCATAGCCATAGGGTGCTGCGCAGGGATGGTGGCCCTTGGGCACCAGCGTCACGTCGTGGTTCTTCACGGTCATCGTCTCGTCCAGTGACCCGTCCTCGGTATAGACGCGCTGGATGCCGAAGCCCTGCGCGGGGTTCAGGCGCATGTAATAGGTCTCCTCCAGATAGGTGATCCGGGGGAAATCATCCTCGTCATGGCGATGGCTGGGATAGCTCGACCAGTTGCCGGCCGGCGTGAAGACCTCGGTCACCAGCAGGCTTTCGGCCACGTCGCGCCCCTCCATCGCGATGTTGTTCACATGGCGCGTGTTGGTGCCCTTGCCGCGCGGGGTCAGCGTGATGCCCTCGGGGCCGAGGTCCGCGACCGGATAGCGCCCGGTGCCGGGGGCGGTGCAAAGCGCCAGCGTGCAATCCGTCGCGGCCACCGCCTGCCAGCCGGTGCCGGGAGGGATATAGATCGCATGCGGCGGCGTCTTTTCGAACACGTCCATCCGGTCGCCGCGCAGGCCGAAGTCCTGCCCACCCGCCGCAAGCTCGGCCCGGCCCTCGACGATCACAAGGATCGCCTCGGTCCCCGGCCCCGTCACCTCGTCCAGCCTGTCGCCGGGGGCAAGCCGCCAGAGGGTGAAGCCCACATAGCCCCAGCCCGCGCTTTCGGGCGTGACGTCATGGATCTTGCCGCGTTCCCCAAGCGGCCTCAGCAACAGATGCGACATGGATCAGCCCTTTCCTTCGGGCCCGCCGGCCTCGCCTGCTTCGCCCTCTGCGCGTTCCTCGGGGGGGCGGAAGACGAAGAAGAACTGCCAGAGGCAATAGGCCCCGAGCGCCCCCACCATCATCCCCCAAAGCGGCGAGGCAAAGACGAACTCCACCCCCGCCCAGCCGAAACAGAAGACGACAATCGCCACCCTGCGCCAGACCGGCACAAAGAACGGGTGGTTCACATCAAGTAGCTGGAACTTCATGCAGATTCCCTTGCCTTGTCCCAGACGGCACATAGCGCGCGATACCGCGCGGCCATGACCGCCACCGCCTCGCTATCAGAGATGCGCCCCGTGAACCAGTCGCGCGCGGCCTGGCCAAAGATCGTGCGCCCCACGGCAAAACCCCTGACCAGCGGTTGGCGGGCGGCCAGCGCGAAGCTTTCCGCCAGCTCCGCCTCGGGCGCGTCGAGGCCAAGGACGACGATACCGCGGACATGGGCGTCGTGGCGGGTGATGGCGTCGCAGGCGGCCTGCCATGCGGTGGCCGTGCGGAAGGGTTCCAGCTTCCACCAGTCGGGGAAGATGCCCAGGGCATAGACCCGCTCGATCAGCCGCGCGGTGGTGGTGTCATCGACGGGGCCGACCTTCGAGGGGATCACTTCCAGCAGGAATTCCAGCCGGTTGCGCCGGGCGGCGTGGAACAGGCGGACAAGCGTTTCCTCCTGATCGGCCCAGGTGGCGGCATCGTCATCGGGGTGGCAGAAGCACAGGCATTTGACGACATGGCCCAGCGGCCATTCCGCCAGCCCGCCGAAGTCCGGCCCGATCTCGGGTTCAAGCCGCAGCGGGCGCGAGCCGGGCAGTTCCACCGGCCGCCCGATCCACAGCCCCTGCCCCGCCGCGCGATAGAGGGCGCGCGAGCCGAACCGGCCATCGCAGAGGATGCCATAACCGTGCCGCCCCTCTGCCACCTCCTCGGCGGCCTGCAGGCACAGGAGTTTGAAGGCTCCGATCCGGTCGGGGGTCGCCCCCTCCATCTCCTCCATCTGGGACCGGTGGTCGAAGGCGAAGACGCGCAAGGTTGACCAGTCCTCGTGCCGGTTGGTCGCCCAATGCACCTGTTCAAGGGCCGCATCCTTGCGCAGGGCCGGGGTGATTACGCCGCGCGACAGGAAAAACTGCAACTCCTCCCAGCTTGGATAGGCCGGCGTGCAGCCGTGGCGCGACACCGCCAGCGCGCCGCAGGCATTGGCCCAGGTCAGCGCGGTCGGCCAGTCCGCCCCGTCGAGCCAGCCCTTGAGCAGGCCCGACATGAACCCGTCGCCCGCCCCCAGCACGTTGAAGACCTCGATCGGAAAGCCCGGTCCGCTTTCGCCATCCTCGAGGCTGTCGGGGATCGCCCCGGTGAAGGCCACCGCGCCCATCGGACCGCGCTTGCAGACCAGCACCGCGCCCGACACGGCGCGCACGGCGCGCAGGGCCGCCAGCGTATCGGTCGTGCCGCCGGCGATGTGGAACTCTTCCTCGGTGCCGACGATCAGGTCGAAGAGGTGCAGCGTCGCCTGCAGCCGCGCGGTGACGGCGGCGCTTTCGATGAACCGCTCCTCGCCCGCGCCATGCCCTGCCAGCCCCCAGAGATTGGGCCGGTAGTCGATATCAAGCGCGGTCCGCGCGCCGCCCTCGCGCGCCAGCCGCAGCGCCTTGAGCACCGCCGCCTCGGTGCGCGGGTGGCTCAGATGCGTGCCGGTCGCCACCACCGCGCGCGCCTCACTGATGAAGGCGGGGTCGATGTCGTCTTCACACAGCGCCATGTCGGCGCAATTCTCGCGGTAGAAGATCAGCGGAAACTGCGCCTCGTCGCGGATGCCCAGAAGGACCAGAGCCGTCAGGCGTTCGGGATCGGTCACGACGCCGCGCACGTCGACCCCCTCGCGGGCCAGCTCCTCGCGCAGGAAGCGGCCCATGTGTTCGTCGCCCACCCGCGTGATCAGCGCCGAGCGCAGGCCCAGCCGCGCCGTGCCGCAGGCCATGTTGGTGGGGCTGCCGCCGACATATTTGTTGAACGAGCCCATATCCTCGAGCCGCCCGCCCACCTGCGCGCCGTAAAGATCGACCGAGGATCGGCCGATGGTGATCACGTCCAGTGCCTTGTTCATCGCGCCCCCGCCTGACTGCCTGCCTGACTGCCTGCCCGCCTGCCCGCCGGCCTGCCCGCCTTGCTGCTAGGCAGGGGGGCGGGGGAAGTCAACGAAATCTGCGCCGCCTGAAATCCGCAATTTCCGCTGCCTCGCCCATCGGCCAATGTTGCATGAATACCGGCGGTTTTGCACTGGCCGTGGTTCAAGCCGCGCTCTAGAACCGGAGTGCTGTCGAACAGGAGGACCGAAAAGATGAGCCAGTGGATCGATGCCTGCGCAACCGACGAGATCGACGAAGAGGATGTCATGCGCTGGGATCACGAGGGCAAGACCTATGCGATCTATCATTCCCCCGACGGCGAATTCTTCTGCACCGACGGGCTGTGCACGCATGAGAATGTCCATCTCGCTGGCGGGCTGGTGATGGATTACGTGATCGAATGCCCCAAGCATAACGGCCAGTTCGACTATCGCACCGGCGAGGCGAAACGCGCCCCCGTCTGCGTGAACCTTGCCACCTATCCGGCCAAGGCCGAGGGCGGGCGGGTGCTGGTGCAGCTGCCCTGAAGGCGGATTGCGGTTCGGACTAAGGGTCGGGCCGGCAGCTACTGCCGGACCATCGGCGCCAGAACCGCCTCGTCCATCTCCCAGCGGCGCAGGCCTTCGACGATCCCGGCGATCAGCGGCGCCCGCCCCTCGGGCGATGACAGCCTTTCGCGGTCGGCCGCGTTCGACAGGAACCCCACCTCGATCAGGACCGAGGGGAAATCGGCCGCGTTCAGCACCGCCAGCGGCCCGTCGCGGCGCGGGCGCGAGTTGATCACCGCGCCGGCGGCCCGCATCTCCTGAACCAGCGTATCGGCCAGCCGCTCGCTTTTCGGCCCCGTCTCGAGCCGGGCGAGATCCATCAGGATCATCGACACGGTATCGTCCTGTCCGGTCAGGTCCAGCCCGGCCAGAAGATCGCCGCGATCATGGCGCTCGGCCATCCGCTGCGAGGCCTGATCCACCGCCGAGGCCGAGAGCGTATAGATCGAGGCCCCGGTCGCCGAGGCCATCTCAAGCGCATCGGCATGCAGCGACAGGAACACATCCGCCCCGGCGGCGCGGGCGATGGTCATGCGCTGGGCCAGCGGCACGAAGACATCCGCCTCGCGGGTCAGCACGACCTCGAACCCGTCGGCGCGGATCAGCGCCTCGGCCAGTTCCAGCGCGAGGTCCAGCATCAGATGCGCCTCGACCAGCCCGCCATGTTCGGCACCCGGGTCGATGCCGCCATGGCCCGGGTCGATCACCACCACCAGCGGCCCGCCTTCGGCGCGCGGCGGGGGGGCGGCGGTCATGTCGATCCCGGCCATCAGATCCCAGGCCGGGTCGGGCGGCGCGCCGGAGCGCGCTGCAAAATCCTCCGCATCGGTCCGGGCCAGCGTCATGTGCAAGGTGGCGGTGCCGTCGAGCTTGCTCACCTCCATCCCCGCCTGATCCAGCCGCAAAGGCTCGGCCAGATCGACGACCATCCGCGACCAGCCCGGCCGCAACACGCCGAACCGCAGGTCCGAGACGCGCCCGTCCGTCGTCATCAGCCTTTCGGGCGTGGCGCCGCGCCAGTCCAGCTCGCGGAAATCGACGACCAGACGCATCGGTTCCTCAAGCGTGAAGGCGCGGAACGGGACCGGCTGGCTGAGGAACAGCGTGATCTCGAACCCTTCGGCGCTGTCGCGGAGCGTGCTTTGCGTCACGTCAAGCCGCGCCAGACCCGAGAAATCCTGCGCCCGCAGAGGCCCCGATGCCAACGCAGCAAGGACCATCGCCACAAGACCGGCCCGCAGCAGGAAACCCGGCCGCATCTCAGCCCCCTCCGGCGGCCATGAAGCGGGCCAGCCGCGCAAGGCCCTCTTCGATATCGGGCGTGGTGCCGGCATAGGACAGGCGGATCCAGCGGTGCCCCTCGACCGGGTCGAAATCCAGCCCCGGCGTCACCGCGACCCCCGCCTCGTCAAGGATCCGGGCGGCGAAGGCGCGGGAATCATCGGTCAGCTCGCTCACATCGGTATGGATGTAGAAGGCGCCGTCGGGCGGCGCGAAACGGCCCAGCCCCATGCCGGGCAGCGCCTGCAGCATCAGATCGCGGTTGGCCGCATAAACGGCGACATTGGCGTCAAGCTCGTCGCGGCAGTCCATCGCATGAAGCGCCAGCCTTTGGGCGGCATGGGCGGTGCAGATGAACATGTTTTGCGCCAGACGCTCGATCGGGCGGACATGGGCTTCGGGCACCACCATCCAGCCGACGCGCCAGCCCGTCATCGAGAAGTATTTGGAGAAGGAATTGATCACATGCACCTGATCCGTCACCGAAAGTGCCGTGACGGCGGCCTTCCCGTATTCGATGCCGTGATAGATCTCGTCCGACAGGAACGCCGCGCCCGCTTCGGTGCAGGCCCCTGCCAAGGCCGCCAGCGCCGCCCTGTCAAGCATCGAGCCGGTCGGATTGGCGGGCGAGGCGACGATCAGCCCGTCCAGACGGTGCGCCGCCACATCCCCGGGCTGCGGCTGAAAGCGCGCATCAACGCTGGTGGGCATGTCGACGGGGCAAAGGTCAAGCGCGCGCAGGATCTGGCGGTAGGAGGGATAGCAGGGCGCGCCAAGCCCGACCCGCGCGCCGGTCTCGAAGAGCGCGGTGAAGGACAGAAGGAAGGCGCCCGAGGCGCCGCTCGTCACGATCACGCGCGAGGGATCGAGGTCGAGGTCATGCACCTCGCCATAATGGCGGGCGATGCGGGCGCGCAGCTCGGGCAGGCCAAGCCCCACTGTATAGCCCAGCGCGCCCGAGGTCATGTCGCGCGCCAGACGATCAAGCGCCGCGCGGGGGGCGGGGGTGCCGGGCTGGCCCACTTCCATATGGATGATGTGGCGGCCAGAGGCTTCGGCCGCGCGGGCCGCTTCCATCACATCCATGACGATGAAGGGATCGACCGATCCCCGGCGCGACAACCGCATCCCCTGCCCCTTTTTCCCTGTCTTGCCTCGTGGGCGGGCGCCGGTCAATGGCCGCTCCCGCCGCGCGGGGCCGGCTCACGGCCATGTGCCCGGGCTTTTGCGGCCAGTGCCTTGGCAATCCGGGCACAATCTGCGCAAGGTCGGGGCGTGTCTTTCGGAGTGTTCCATGCGCTTTCTGCCCAGCCTCGTCCCGCCCCGGCTCTCGGGCCTTCTCCCGGCCCTCGGGCTTTGCCTGTCGCTTGCCCTGCCCGCCACGGCCGAAGAGGCGGGCGCAATGACGGATGCCGAGCGCGAGGCCTTTCGCGCCGAGGTGCGGGCCTATCTGCTCGACAATCCCGAGGTGCTGATGGAGGCGATCGCCGTCCTCGAGGCGCGCGACCGCGAGGCGCAGACCGCCGCCGATACCGAACTGGCGCGCGCCAATGCCGAGGCGCTGTTCAACGACGGCCATTCCTGGGTCGGCGGCAATCCCGAGGGCGACATCACCATCGTCGAATTCATCGACTATCGCTGCGGCTATTGCCGGCAGGCCTTTGCCGAGGTCGAGGCGCTGCTGGAACTGGACGGCAATATCCGCTTCATCGTCAAGGAATTCCCGATCCTGGGCGAACAATCCCTTCTGGCGTCGAAATTCGCCGTCGCGGTGCATCAGCTGCATGGCGATGACGCCTACAAGCAGGTGCATGACACGCTGATGACGCTCCGCAGCGACATCAGCGCCGAAACCCTGGCCCGCCTGGCCGAGGGGCTGGGCCTTGAGGCCGGCCCGATCCTGGCCCGGATGGAGGGCGACGAGGTGGCCCGCGTGATCGAGGAGAACCGCCTTCTGGCCCAGTCCATGCGGATCAGCGGCACGCCCACTTTCGTGGTCGAGGATCTGATGCTGCGCGGCTATGTGCCCCTGCCCCAGATGCGCGCCATCGTCGAAGACGTGCGCGGCAGCTGACGCAGGCGCCGGGGCGGCCTGCGCGGCTTGCGCGGCCCTTGCAAAGCCGCCCGGCCCGGCGGCATCGCCTGTCCGGGTCAGCGCGCGCTTCTGGCGGGTGTTTTCGTTGCCCCGGCCTCGTCCCGCAATTCGGCGCGGACCTGCATCAGGATCCTGCCCAGCCGGTTCAGGCCCGCCCCGTCGGGGCCGCAGCCCCAATAGGCATCCATCGGCGCATTCTCGACGATCATCCGGTCGTTCGTGGACAGAAGCAGCTGCGCGATCTTGTCATGCGTGCGGAATTTCTGGCGCACGGCCTGAAGCATCACCCCGTCCTTCGCCGTTTCCCAATCCGGCCGCAGCGGCAAGTGCCGCGTCATGCCCAGCGCCTTGGCGTCTTTCGGCTTGCGCGCAAGGCGGATCCTTTCGCGGTAATCGGGGTCGTCGAATTTCTGCGCCTGAAAGTAATGCTCGACCGTCGGCCACCAGAGGCCCTCCATCGCCACCCCATAGGGCGCGAAATTGGAGAACTCGGCATAGTCATCCGTCTGGGCGTAGAAATAGACCGTATCCTCGGGAAACATCCGAAACCTCGCACTGCAGGAGCATCGCGCGACTAGCACCTTCGGGCCGGGCCGGGGCTTGCCTCAGCGCCGGCAGCCCTGCCCGCTCACTCCGCCGCTTCGGGGGCGGTGGCGCGGGCGGCTTCGATCTCGGCCGCCTTGCGCTCTACCTGTTCGACGATGTGGTCCAGCATCGCGGCATTGTCGAGCTTGTGGCTTTGCCGCCCGTCCAGATAGACCATCCCCGACCCGGCCCCGCCGCCGGTAAAGCCCACATCGGTCATCAGCGCCTCGCCCGGGCCGTTCACGACACAGCCGATGATCGACAGGCTCATCGGCGTCTTGATATGCTCCAGCCGCTTTTCCAGCGCCTCGACCGTCTTGATCACGTCGAACCCCTGTCGCGCGCAGGACGGGCAAGAGATGATGTTGACGCCCCGGTGCCGCAGGCCAAGCGATTTCAGGATCTCGAACCCGACCTTCACCTCTTCGACCGGATCGGCCGAGAGGCTGACGCGGATCGTGTCGCCGATCCCCATCCACAGAAGCTGGCCCAGGCCGATGGCGCTCTTGATCGTGCCGGAGACGAAACCGCCCGCCTCGGTGATGCCCAGATGGATCGGCGCGTCGGTCGCCTCGGCCAGTTGTTGATAGGCGGCGGCGGCAAGGAAGACGTCAGAGGCCTTGCACGAGATCTTGAACTCGAGAAAATCGTTGTCCTGCAACAGCTTGATATGGTCGAGGCCGCTTTCGACCATCGCGTCGGGGCAGGGCTCGCCATATTTCTCCAGCAGGTGCTTTTCCAGCGACCCGGCATTCACCCCGATGCGGATCGAACAGCCGTGATCGCGCGCGGCCTTGATCACCTCGCGCACGCGGGACGCGTCGCCGATATTGCCGGGGTTGATCCGCAGGCAGGCGGCGCCGGCCTCGGCCGCCTCGATGGCGCGGCGATAGTGGAAATGGATATCGGCCACGATGGGCACCGGGCTTTCGCGGCAGATCTCGCGCAGGGCACGGGTCGAGCCTTCGTCGGGGGCCGAGACGCGGACGATATCGGCCCCGGCCTCGGCGGCGCGCAGAACCTGGTCCAGGGTCGCTGCCACATCGGTGGTCAGCGTGTTGGTCATGGTCTGCACCGTGATCGGCGCATCCCCCCCGACCGGAACAGAGCCCACCATGATCCGGCGCGACTTGCGCCGGTCGATGTTGCGCCAGGGGCGGATCGGGTTGTGCGACATTTGGGTGGTGCCTTTGAACGGGTGCCTTCGAAGCTCTCTCGGCCCTGATCCTAGGCTTTCGGCGCGTGACGGGCAACGGGGCAAAGCGCCCGGCCGGTTCGCCCGGGAAACGGATCCCGGCGCCTAGTCGGCGGTTTCGACCGGCCCGAGGATGCCTTCCGCCTCGGCCACGGTGACGAATTGCGCGAGGTCGGAATCCTGCGTCAGATCGGCCACGGCAAAGCTCTCGGCCACGGCCTGCGGCGACAGGGCAACATTCGACGTGACCATGCCGCGCGGGCCGACCGGGCCATGCGCCACGCCGTTCAGCGCGAAATAAAGCGACCCGGATTCGCCCACCCGCAGCGTGGCGGGTTCTTCCGTCACCGGAACGGTGAACGTGTCGCCGCCGTTCAGGATGCCCTCGAACAGGACGCTGCCATCGGCGGCCCGCACCCGCACCCATGCCGGGCGCACCGCGATCAGCTGCAATTCGGGCACCGGCCCTTCGCTGACCTGAACGCGCGGGGTGGCCGGATCGGCGCCCTCGTCTTCGCCGGCCTCGGTGGCGGCCGGGCCTGTGGCAGCCAGAACCGACCCGTCCGGCCCGATGGTCGGCGCGGTCAGCGCCCCCACATCGGCCGGGTTCAGCGTGGAAATCGGGCCATCGCGGGCCACCAGCACCGGCACATCAAGCGCCTGCGGACGATAAAGCCGGTCCAGCGCCTCGGGCGCCGCGCTCTCGAAGGCCGAAGAGGAGGCATCGGCCAGCGGCAGATCCGGCCGCGAGGCGCCGGCCAGCGGATCGACATCGGCCACGACCGTCGGCGGCTGTTCCATCGGGGCGAACTGGACGCGCTGCACCTCGCGCAGCACCGACCAGCCGCCGTAGCCCAGGCCGCCGATCAGCACCAGCAGCACCGCGATGGAGCCGATCGCGCGGGGCTCGATCCCCGAAAAGATCCGGTCGCGTGCCGGGGCGAAGGGGGTCGCGGCGCCGGAAAAGATGTCGCGGCCAAGGCCCGTATCGGACAGCCGCTCTTCGCGGGTGGGCTTGATGCTCGAGGCGGCGGCCGACATGCCATGCGCGGTGGCAAAGCCGCTTTCGCGGCAGAAGGTCTCGAAGGCCCAGTCGGGATCCATCTCCAGATAGCGCGCGTAAGAGCGCACATAGCCCGCGATGAAGCCGGGGGTGTCAAAGGCGGTCGGGTCGCAATTCTCGATCGCGGCGATGTAGGAGGCCTTGATCTTGAGCTCGCGCTGCACGTCCAGAAGGCTTTTGCCCATGGTCGCCCGCTCGCCACGCATCAGATCCCCGAGGCGCAGCTCGTAGGCGTCAAAGCCCTTGGCTTCAACATCTTCCTCTGTCGGTTTTCCGCGCCAAAAGCCACGCCCGATCATGAGCTGTCCTGCTGCCTGCTGCCCCCAGGTTGCCCCTCGCGATTCGGTGATTCCGGGGCCCTTACTCAGGACTTAACATACACGAAATCAGGCTGCGACCGCAGAAAAGCTCAGCCGGCAAGCTCGGCACGATTCAGCGCACAATGCGACCAGAGGCTGTCGAGGGCGCGCACGAGTGCATCCATTTCACGCGGTCCGTGAACCGGCGAAGGGGTGAAGCGCAGCCGCTCTGTCCCGCGCGGGACGGTGGGGAAGTTGATCGGCTGCACGTAAATTCCGTGATCCGACAACAGCATATCGGACAGCATCTTGGTATGGACGGGATCGCCCACGATCAGCGGCACGATATGGCTGCCGTGGTCGATGATCGGCATCCCCAGCCCCTTGAGGCGGAATTTCAGGATCTTCGCCTGGGTCTGATGCCGCTCGCGGATCGCCTGATCGGTCTTCAGATGGGCGACGCTGGCCGCAGCCCCCGCCGCCACGGCCGGCGGCAGCGAAGTGGTGAAGATGAAACCCGGCGCGTAGGAGCGCACGGCATCCACCATCCTGGCACTGGCCGCGATATAGCCGCCGAAGACGCCAAAGGCCTTGGCCAGCGTGCCGTTGATGATGTCGATGCGGTGCATCAGCCCGTCCCGCTCGGCCACGCCGGCCCCGCGGGGGCCATACATGCCCACGGCATGAACCTCGTCGATATAGGTCAGCGCGCCGAATTCATCGGCCAGATCGCAGATCGCCTCGATCGGGCCGAAATCGCCGTCCATCGAATAGATCGATTCGAAGGCGATCAGCTTGGGGGCCGCCGGATCGTCGGCGGCCAGAAGCTCGCGCAGATGCGCCACGTCATTGTGGCGGAAGATCCGCTTGGCCCCGCCGTTGCGGCGCACGCCCTCGATCATGCTGGCGTGGTTGAGCGCGTCGGAATAGATGATGAGGCCCGGAAACAGCTTGGGCAGCGTCGAAAGCGTGGCGTCATTGGCGATATAGGCGCTGGTGAACAGAAGCGCCGCTTCCTTGCCATGCAGATCGGCCAGTTCCGCCTCGAGCCGCTTGTGATAGACCGTGGTGCCCGAGATGTTGCGCGTGCCGCCCGAACCGGCCCCCACCGCCTCGACCGCCTCATGCATGGCGGCAAGCACGGCCGGATGCTGGCCCATGCCAAGGTAATCATTGCCGCACCAGACGGTTACCGGCTGTTCCTGCCCGTCGGGGCGGTGCCAGACGGCATGGGGAAACTGACCGTTCTTGCGCGCGATGTCGATGAAGGTGCGGTAGCGGCCTTCTTCGTGCAGGCGATCAAGGGCGGTCTCAAGCTGGGCGGTATAGTCCAAGGCTCTGTCCTTCACTTCCGTCTGTCGGGTCATATAGTCCGCCCGGCACTGGGGCAACACGCTACATTTTGCCGCCCTGCCCCGCCGGAAATCCGGTGCCGGAGCGGACGACCTGCCCTCTTCTGGCAGTGCCTCGCGGCCCTCACCTTGATCCTGATCAAATCGCCCCGCCCCTTGGTCAACCTTCGCCGGATCGGCCCGGGGGGCGGGTGATCAGACGGATCAGCTTGGCGATCAGCAGGAGCCAGGGGAGGCCGTGGAGCAGCAGGTCGAAGATATCGATGGCGGCACGCAACTCGCCGTTCCGGAGCATCCGCAGCTTTTCGACCAGATGCGGTTCGGGCAGGAAGGGCGACAGGCCCAGCGTCAGCGCGAGGAACACGGCAAGCCAGAGGGGCGTTTCGTCAAGCAGTCGCATGGTCTTTCCCCGACAGGAGCACGGCCCGCCGGCAAAGACCAGAACACATGCCATAAGTCAAATGTAATTTGCCACGGGCCCCGCGCCGGGCTGTCAGCGCCTCGGGCGCCGACCGGGCGCAAGCGGAAATTTGGCCAAATTTCCGCGCCCCCTACAGCGCCGGGCCGATCACCAGAGGGGAGCCGTCGGTAAAGCGCGCGGCGCGGAACCGGTCAAGATCATGGCCCACCGGCACGCCACGCACCAGATCGGCAACCACCCGCCCCATCGCCGGGCCGATCCCGAAGCCATGCCCGCTCATGCCCGTGGCAATCGTCAGGCCCGCCACCCCCGGTGCGTGATCCACGACCGGCACCGTATCGGGCATCGTGTCGATCATCCCGGCCCAGGCCCGCGCCACCGGCACCTTGCCAAGCGCGGGGAAGGTTTCGGCGAACATCTCAGACAGGCGCTGGACCATCCGGCGATGCGGCGCGGGGTTCAGCACACGGTTGCGCTCGAAAGGCGAGGGCCGGTCGCCCTGCCATTGCCGTTCCTGGCGCCAGGCATCGGGATAGCCGGGCGGGGCGGAGAGGTGAAACGAGGTGCCGGTGAAATCGGCCCGCAACTGCGGCAGGTAAAGCCGGAGGGCGCGAAAGGCATCGGGGCCGATGAAGAACTCGTGAAACCGCCCGGGCGCGAGCGTATAGCCCCCGTCCGCCCGCCGGCGCCAGGCCAGCCGCCCATCCGCCGCCTGCCCGGCAAAGACCTCGCTCACCGGCGCCGTGGCCAGGACCGTGGCCTTAACCGAAAGCTGGGGGATGCTCACACCATGGCGCCGCAGGAACAACGACGACCACGCGCCCCCGGCCACGACAACCTGCGGCGCCGCGATCCGGCCCGCCTCGGTCACGACCCCGCTGACCTTTCCGGCCGAGATGTCGAGCATCCGCGCGGCGCAGTTCTCGACGATGGTCACGCCGTCCTCGACAGCCATCCGCGCCAGCATCGGCACCGCGACCCAGGGCTCGGCCCGCATGTCGGAGGCGGTCCAGAGGCCGGCCCGCCAGGACCGGGCAGCAGAAGGCATCATCTCGGCCACCTGGGCCGAGGTCCGAATCTCCGTATCAAGCCCATGCGCGCGCGCATGAACCAGCCAGGCCTCGTAACCGGCCACATCCTTTTCGCTGTCCGCAAGGTAAAGCACACCGGTCCGCGCCAGACCCAGTTCCGGCCCCAGCCGCTGCGCCAGAGCCTGCCAGATCGCATTGGCCTCGATCATGATCGGCAGTTCGGCCGGATCGCGCCCCTGCTGGCGGATCCAGCCCCAGTTGCGCGAGGATTGCTCGCCGCCGACCCGCCCCTTTTCCACGACCACCGCCCGCAGACCGGCTTTCGCCAGATGCCACGCGGTCATGACGCCGATGATGCCGCCGCCGATCACCACAACATCCGCCTCGGCCGGCGGCGGGCCCGCATGTTCCACGGGCATGCGATCCGAGATCACGAAATCCGCCATCTGGCCTCCGAGCGATCCTGTCACAGCGTCATCCCGCGTCCGGGGGGCAAGCGCAAGCGGCAGACCGGGGGATGCGGGAAATTTGGCCAAATTTCCCGCAGGGTGCCGGAATTTGGCCAAATTCCGGCGCGCCCGACCTATTCGACCGCGCGCCTGATGCGACGGATCAGGCCCCAGACAACCAGCACCACCAGCGGCGCGGCGATCGCCCCCAGAACGGCATCCGCCACCCCGAATTCCTGCCCCACCGGCTTGAGCATGTAGAGCACGAGGTTCAGCGCATAATAGCTGATCGCCACCACCGACAATCCTTCGACGGTCCGCTGCAGCCGCAACTGCAGATCGGCCCGCTTGTCCATGCTTTCCAGCAGTTGCTGGTTCTGCGCCGAGCGTTGCACATCCACCCGCGTCCGCAACAGATCGCTGGCCCGCAGCGCCCGGTCCGACATGGCCTGCAGCCGCTTCTCGGTCGATTTCACGGTGCGCATCGCCGGATCGAAGCGGCGCATCATGAATTCGGCGAAGGTCTGGCGCCCCGCGAATCGTTCTTCCCGCAGCACGTTGATCCGCTGGTTCACGATCGTCTCGTAAGCCTCGGTCGCACCAAAGCGAAAGCTGGACTGGGCGATGATGTTCTCGAGCTCGGCCGAGACCGTCAGCAGCGAGGTCAGCGCAGCATCGGCATCCGGCATCTCGCTGCTCATGGTCGAGACCAGCGCCGAAAGCTGCCGGTCGATCTTGCCCAGCCGGGGCGAAAGATCGCGCGCCCGCGCCAGGCCCAGCATCGACATCGTCTTGTAGGTCTCGATCTCGCAGAGGCGCTGGACCACCCGCCCGACGCGGCGCTCGCCCGTGCCTTCGCGCGCGAAGATGGCGATGCGCTGATGCCCGGCCGCGTCGATCCGGAAATCGGCCCCGATCACCAGATCCCCTTCCAGAACCGTGCTGAGCGCAAGGCTTTCGGGCACGAACCACTCGCCCGCGCGCTGCGAGATCTCGTCATCGCCCAGGCCAAGCTCGATCCGGATCAGCGCCGAGGTGATGCGCGTGCCCGGCGCCTCGGCCAGCCAGTCGGCCGGGAAGATGTCGAAGGTGGCCGGATCGAAGGCGCGGTCATCCAGCCCCTCGACGAACAGCGTATAGGTGGTGAATTCGGTGTGGCTTTCCCATTTCAGCCGGTGCTTGCCGATCTGGCCGAACCAATGCGTCGCGCCCGGCTGGGGATGGCTGGCGCCGAAACGGTCAAGCAGCGCAACAAGATGCGCCCGGTCGGCATCCCTGTCGCGCGCGGCCGCGTTCTGGGCGGGCTTGATCGCAAGATAGGCCGCGCGGCTGGGCAGGGTGACGGTCGGAAAGGGCCGCGCATGCAGCTCGTTCGACATCGCATAGCGCAGCGGATGATCCTTGATCGCGCCCATCTGATCCGGTGCCCCCGACTCGGTTAAACGTTGAGTCTAGTCCGCGCATCGCCGGTGTAAACAGGATAATCATGACTTATGAAATACTTAGCCGCACACTGTCGTATACAGCCAGTCGCCCTTCCAGTCGCCCTGCCAGTCACCCCGCCCGCCGCCCTTCCGGTCGCCCCTCTCGCCGCCCCTCTCGCCGCCCTGCCCGGCAGGAGTGATCCTGCCGGGCCCACCGCAAGACGCGGGATCAGAGCGTGACGACCTCAAGCGGCGGGAAGCCGTTGAACCCCAGCGAGGAATAGGTCGAGGTATAGGCCCCGGTGTTGCGGATCAGGATCCGGTCCCCGGCGCGCAGGCCCAGCGGCAGCGGCATCGGGCGCCGCTCGTAGAGCACATCGGCCGAATCGCAGGACGGGCCGGCCAGGATACAGGGGCCGGTCGGCTCGCCGTCGCGCTCGGTGACGAACTGATAGCGGATCGCCTCGCCCTCGGTCTCGGCCAGGCCCGAGAAGCGCCCGATCGAGAGATAGACCCAGCGGTGCATGTCGCGTTCGGACTTGCGGCTGACCAGCATCACCTCAGCCACGATCATCCCGGCTTCGGCCACGAGGCCCCGCCCGGGTTCGGCCATGATCCGCGGCACGGAGCCGAACCTTTCGCCCACCAGCTGCATCACGCGGGCGGCATAGTGGGTCGGGGCCTCGATCTCTTCGCCATAGAAGGCCGGGAAGCCGCCGCCGATGTTGAGAAGCGTCAGCTCGTGCCCGGCGGCGCGGGCCGCAGCCCAGGTCTCGGCCAGCCGGTCCAGCGTTCCGGCCCACATCGCCGACTGCCGGGTCTGGCTGCCGACATGGAAGGAGAAACCGACCGGCGCCAGCCCCAGCGCCTTTGCCCGGTCCAGCAGGTCAAGCGCCATCGCCCCATCGCAGCCGAACTTGCGCGAGAGCGGCCAGTCGGCCTCGCTCACCTCGACGATCAGGCGGATGTAGACCTGCGCGCCGGGGGCGTTTTCTGCAATCTTCTCAAGCTCTTCGGCACTGTCAGCGGCAAAGAGCGTGATCCCCCGCCCATGGGCAAAGGCGATGTCGGAGGCGCGCTTGACCGTGTTGCCGAAGGAAATCGTGGCCGGATCCGCGCCAAGCGAGAGGCAGGTCTCGATCTCGCCGCGGCTGGCGGCGTCGAAATGCGATCCCAGCGCGATCAGCCGCGCAAGGATGGCGGGATGGGGATTGGCCTTCACCGCGTAATGGATATCGGCCCGGCCCAGCCCGGCCTTGAGCGCCGCATATTGCGCCGCCACCCGATCCACATCAAGCACGAGGGTCGGGCGGTCAAAGGCCGCGGTGGCGCAAAAGGCCTCGAGCCGGTTGGGGGCAGGGAGGGTGTCGAGCGCGAGAAGGGACGAGTCGGCAACGCCGACAGGGGCCGAGGCCCCGGCGAGAAAAGCAGTCATCGGTCATCTCCAGTAGACCCGGCCATCTATGGCCGCTCAGTTCCAAGGGAGACGTTACCGTCGCTACGTAAACACGTGAGCAGTGACTGCTTTGGCCAGAGGCGCGTGCGTTGGCGTCTTGACCGCGCAGATGGGGCATTCGGCGCCGCAAATCAAGTGACATTTTCACGAATTTCCGCCGGCCGGCCCCTGGGCGACAGCGGTGCCGAACAGGCCCCCGCCTTGACCCTGGCCGGGCCCCTACCGCGGACCCTGCCCCGGGCCCGAACGATCAGCCCGGCAGGGGCGCGCGCCCGATGGAATCGTAGGCCTCGAACCCGGCCGCGATCGCATCCGGGCCGGAATAGATGTTGCGCAGATCCGCCATCCGCGCCCGCGCCATCCCGCCCGCCAGCCGCGACAGATCAAGCGCGCGAAACTCGTTCCACTCGGTCAGCAGCACGACAAGATCGGCGCCTTCCGCGGCCTCGTAGGGATCCTCGAGCCAGAGCGCCCCGGGCAGAAGGGCCGCGCCCTCGTGGCGGCCCTGCGGATCGCAAAGCCGCACCGCAGCCCCGCCCCCCAGCATCGCCGGCACAAGCGTCAGCGAGGGCGCGTCGCGCATGTCATCGGTGTTGGGCTTGAAGGTCACGCCCAGCACGGCGATGGTGCGGCCGTTGAAACTGCCGTCGCAGAGGTCGCGCAGCTTGTCGATCATCCGGCGCTTGACCGCCTCGTTGACGGTGATCACCGCCTCGGTGATCTGCAAGGGCACCCCGACCTCCTGCCCCATCCGGGCCAGGGCGCGGGTATCCTTGGGAAAACACGAGCCGCCATAGCCGGGGCCGGCGTGGAGGAACTTGTTGCCGATCCGCCCGTCCAGCCCCATGCCGCGCGCCACCTGTTTCACATCCGCGCCCACCCTTTCGCAGAGCGCCGCGATCTCGTTGATGAAGGTGATCTTGGTGGCCAGAAAGGCGTTGGCGGCATATTTGATCATCTCGGCGCTTTCGATATCGGTGGTGACGATCGGAAAGTCGCGCAGATAGAGCGGGCGGTAGATCTCGGACATGACGGCGGCGGCGCGGTCGGTCTCGACGCCGACGACGACGCGGTCGGGGCGCATGAAATCCTCGATCGCGGCACCTTCGCGCAGGAACTCGGGGTTCGAGGCCACGTCGAAGGCGGCCCCGGGCGCGGTGGTGCGGATCACCTCGCGGACCTGGGCATTGGTGCCGACGGGCACGGTGGATTTCGTCACGACCACGGTATAGCCGTCAAGCGCGCGGGCGATATCGGCGGCGGCGGCCATCACATAGCTCAGGTCCGCATGGCCATCGCCCCGGCGCGAGGGCGTGCCCACGGCGATGAAGACCGCGCCCGCGCCCTTGACGGCGGCGGCAAGATCGGTGGTGAAGCGCAGGCGGCCGGCCGCGACATTGCGGGCCATCAGCGCCTCGAGCCCGGGTTCGTAGATCGGCGCCTCGCCGCGGTCGAGCATGGCGATCTTGGCGGGATCGAGGTCCACGCAGGTCACGTCATGGCCGAAATCCGACAGGCAGACCCCCGACACCAGCCCCACATAGCCCGTTCCGATGATCGCCAGCCGCATGATCCACTCCGTCGATAGCCTGGGCGCGAGCTTTCGGAGGCGGGGGCCGGCTTGTCAACCGCAGGAGGAGGGGGCGAGCGGCATGGGCCCTTTGCGGTGGCGGGAAAGGCGCGGTCGGGGGTACGCGGGGCCGAAATTTGGCCAAATTTAGGGGCAGAAATTTTTCAAATTTCTGCGGGGGGGGGGGGGGCCCCCCCCCCGCGGCCGCCCCC